>JADMJD010000116.1 GCA_018780805.1 Rubrivivax sp.
CCGCGCCGCCGAAGTCGACCGCCTGTACGCCGATGTCCGCGATCCTGAAGTCATCGTCCCGCGTCGCTGAGCCCCGGCGGACGCGCGCAGCGGACCTGGACCCCTCGGCGGTCGACCACTTGCTCGGTTACCTGCTGGCCCTGGCCGAGGTGCCCACGCGGCGGGCCTTCCAGGCCCATGTGGGCCAGCCCTTCGACCTGCGGCCGGTGGAGTTTTCACTGCTGGTGCTGCTGCTCGCCAACGGCCAGGCCGCGCCCAAGCAGATCGGCCGCGTGCTGCGCCTGCCGGCGCCGCACGTGACCACGCTGGTGAACAAGCTGGTGGAGCGTGGCCTGGTGGAGCGCGGCCGCGACCCGCACGATGGCCGCGCCGTGTGCGTGACGCTCAGCGCGACCGGCCAGGTGCTGGCCGAGCAGCTGCGTGCCGTGTCGCTGACGATGGAGAGCAGCGTGCAGGCGGTGCTGAGCCCCGCCGAACGCACACAGCTCAAACGCCTGCTGCAGAAGCTGGCGCGCGCGCCGGGGTGATCTCGGGCCTGAAGTCGGCAAGGTCCCAGAACAGCCCGGCCATCATCTGCAGCGCCTGGCGCGCCACCGGGCGCAGCAGGTGTTCATCGGGCGCGTGCTGCTGGCAGCCAGGGTAGCTGTGAGGCACCCACACCGTGGGCAGGCCCAGGATGTCGGCGAACACGTCGTTGGGCAAGGAGCCGCCCAGGTTGGGCAGCAGCACCGGCGCCGCGCCCGTGCTGCGTTCGATGGACGCGAGCGTGAAGTGCACCCAGGCGTTGTCCGGGTCCAGCCGCGTCGCACCCATGACATCGCCGACGCTCACCTGCACCTGCGGGAAGCCGTTGGCGTCCAGGTGGGCGCGCACCAGTTCGCCGAGCCTGGACACATCGGTGCCGACCACAAAGCGCAAATGCATCGTGGCCTTGGCCGTCGGCGGGATCGCGTTCACCGGGAACTCGGGGTTGCCGGTTTTCATCGCCAGCACTTCCATGCTGTTCCAGGCGAACACACGTTCGGCGGGTGTCAGCCCGGGCTCGCCCCAGTCCACGTCCACCACCGGGTCGTTGGGGCCACCGCCCACGTCCAGCCCGACCAGCGCCGCGCGCACGTTGCCAGGGATCGGCGGTGGGCGCAGCGCTTCGATGCTGATGCGGCCCTGGCCGTCGACCAGGCTGTGGATGGCGGCGGCCAGCACGGTGCCGGGGTTGCGCAGCAGCCCGCCCCAGTTGCCGGAGTGGTGCGCACCGTGGCGCAGGTCCAGGCTGAGGTCGAAGTTGACGACGCCGCGCGAGCCCAGGAAGACCGTGGGCCGTTCGGCCGTCAGGCGCGGGCCGTCGCTGGCGATCAGCACGTCGGCAGACAAGGCTTCGCGCTGCGCGGTGCAGAACGCAGCCAGGCCGGGCGAGCCGGTTTCTTCACCGGTCTCGAACAACCAGGTGACGTTGAAGCCAAGGTGGCCCCGCAGCGCCAGCACCTGGGCCAACGCCGCCAGGTTGATGCTGTGCTGGCCCTTGTTGTCCGCCGTGCCACGGCCGTAGAGGCGGTCGCCTTCGCGAGTGAGGGTCCACGGGCCGGCACCGCGGGTCCAGGACGCGTCCTGCCCGCGCACCACGTCACCATGGCCGTACATCAGCACCGTCGGCCGGGCCGGGTCTTCGATGCGCTTGGCGATCAGGAACGGGCCGGCACCGGCCACCGGGTTGGGCAGCACCTGCAGCGTGAAACCGAGTGCACCCAGCGCGGGGGCCAGGCCCTGGTCCAGGTAGGCCTGCAGCGTGGGCCCGGCATCGGGCTCCTGGCTGGCGCTGCGGATGGCCACACGCGCGGCCAGCTCGGCCTCAAACGCGCCGCTGTCCAGGTGCGCGGCCGCGCGTTCGAGAACTGCGGCGCGGCTCATGCGGCCCCCTTGACGCTGCGCGTCGTCCCCCCAAGGGGGAGCGAGCGCCTCCGGAGCGGCCGAGCGGCGCTCATGCCGACATCCCCACCAGCTCGAAATGTTCCACCACCGGCGGCGCGGCAAAAAACGGCCCGACGATGGCGCGCCACTCGGCGAACAGCGGGCCGCCGCGGAAGTGCACCGTGTGGTCCTCCAGCGTCTGCCAGAAGATCTGCAGGATGTAGCGCTCCGGGCTCTCGATGCCGTGGTTCACCTTCCAGCCGGCAAAACCCTGGGCACGGCTGATCACGGTGTTCAGGCCGCGCTGGATGGCTTCTTCGAACGCGGCCTGCTGGCCGGGGGCGATGCGGATGTCGGCGATCTCGAGAATCATGGGGTGAGCTCCAAACAGTGGACGGGCGCTACGATGCACCCGATTGTGCTGAACCTCGACTCCGCCCGCAGCCGCCGTGCCGGTATCCTGCTCGTCACCGGCGCCACGCTGTGTTTTGCGGTGCTGGACGCCTGCGCCAAATGGCTGGTGCAGCACCTGCCGGTGCTGGAAGTGGTGTGGCTGCGTTTTGCGCTGCATGTGCTGCTGATGGCCGCCCTCCTGGCCCCACGCCAGGGTGCGGCGCTGGTGCGTGTGGGCAGCTGGCGGCTGCAGGCGCTGCGCGGCAGCATGCTGGCGGCGATGACGGCGCTGAACTTCTTTGCGCTGCAGTACCTGCAGCTGGCCGAGACCGGTGCGATCCAGTTTTCGGTGCCGCTGCTGATCGCGCTGCTGTCGTCGTGGTGGCTGAAGGAGCGGCTGGACGCACGCCGCTGGGCCGCCATCGCCGCCGGTTTCCTGGGGGTGCTGCTGGTCATCCGGCCCGGCAGCCAGGCCTTCCACCCGGCCATCCTGCTGAGTGTGCTGAACGCGCTGCTCTACGCCGGTTTCAACCTGCTGACGCGCCGCATGGCGGCCACCGAAACACCTGAATCCATGCAATGGATCTCGGCGCTGATGGCCACGCTGTGGCTGGCGCCATTTGCACTGCCGCAGTGGCAGATGCCGGCCACCCTGGACGTCTGGGCCGTGGTGGTGCTGTGCGGGCTGATGGGCGGCCTGGGCCACCTTTTCGTGGCGCAGGCGCATCGGCATGCCTCGGCCGCGGTGCTGGGCCCGTTTCTCTACCAGCAGATCCTGAGCATGACGCTGCTGGGCTGGCTGGTGTTCGACCAGGTGCCCGATGTGTTCGTGGTCACCGGTGCGGCCGTGGTGGTGGCCAGCGGGCTGTACCTGCTGTGGCTGGAGATGCGGCGGGCCTGAAGCTTCAGGCCGCTGCTTCAGGCCGCTGCTTCAGGCCGCTGCTTCAGGCCGCTGCTTCAGTCCGCTACTTCAGTCCGGAGAAGGCGCCAGCGCGATGGCCCGCGCCAGGGCCCGGCCGGAGTGCCAGGCGGCCTCCACATCGCGGCCCGCGAAGTGGTCGCCACACAGGCCCAGGCCCAGCGCCGCATCCCAGCGGCAGGGTGCGCCAGGCGTGGCGGCGGGTGGCAACGCATACAGCCAGCGGTGCACCGCCACGTGGTGCCACACCGTGGGCAGCGGCGGGGCGAGCAGGCCTTGCAGCGTGGTCTGCAGCGCGTCCTGCACGCGGGCGGGCGCGTCGTCGCGGTGCGCCTGCGTCCAGGCCGCGCCGGCCTGCGCCACCCAGGTGGCCAGCCCGGCCGGCGTGGCACGGCCGGGTTTGCGGTGGTTGCGCGCCACCCAGGCCAGCGGGCCGGTTTCGGGCTCCATCACGTCCCAGTCGTGGCCGGTGTCATCGGTCACCGCCATCAGCGTCCAGCACGGCAACATGGCCACGCCCTGCAGCTCCGTCGCCCAGGCCTGCGCCACTGCATCCGCCCACGTGGCCAGCAGCGTGGCAGCCTGGGCCGGCGGCAGGGCCAGCACCACGCAGTCGAAGGGGCCGAAGGCGGTGCCGGCGGCGTCGTGCAGAGTCCATGGGGCATGGGCGTCGCGCGCCAGCCGCACCACCGGCTGGCCACAGGCCACGGCCAGGTCTTGACGCAGCGCCTGGGCCAGGGCCGACATGCCGGGCACACCCACCCAGCCCGTGCGGTCAGGCCCCGTGGCCCAGGCGCCGCCGCGGCGTGGCGTCCAGGGCGCGGCCCAGCCGGCCGCCTCGCCCCCGGCTAGCCAGGCGGCAAAACCAGGGTTGCGCGGGTAGAGGATCTGCGCGCCGTGGTCGATGCCGAGCACGTGGGCCGAATCGTCTGGCGAGGTCACGCGGCGGGTGGCCAGACGGCCCCCCGGGCCCCGCCCCTTGTCGATCAGCTGCACCTGCGCGCCCGCACTGGCCAGCGCTTGTGCACAGGCCAGGCCAGCCATGCCGGCGCCGACGATGCCCACCTTCAAACGCACCGCCTTGTTCATCTGACGCCAAGTTTGAAGGCGATCATGGCCCGCAGCTTGTTGGGCAACACCGGCTTGATGAGCAGGTGGAAATCATGCGTGAGGGCTTCGTCTTCGTGTCCGCCCAGGCTGCTGCCGGTGATCAGGATGGCCGGGATGCGCTGCCCGGCCCAGCGCGCACGCGCGGCGGCCAGCGCGTCCAGGCCGGTGGTGCCCTGGGGCAGGCGGTAGTCCACCAGCATCAGGTCGGGTTGTTCGGCGCCGGGGCTGGCCAGCCACAGGGCCAGCGCGTCCACGGTCTCGAACGCGTGCACGCTGGCGCCCCAGGCCTGCAGCAGCACGACCAGGCCCTCGCGCACCGCGGCTTCGTCTTCCACCACCACGAAGCGCCGGTTTTCCAGCGTCAGGCCGATGGGGGCGCGCGTGCTGGCGCCTCCGGCTTCCAGAGGGCGCGGCGCGCGGCCGGCCGGCAGCTCGAAGCTGAACACCGTGCCGTGGCCCACGCGTGAGCGCACGCTGATCGCGGTGTCCATCAGGTCCGACAGGCGCTTCACGATGGCCAGCCCCAGGCCCAGGCCCTTGCGGTGGTGCGCTTCCAGTGGACGGTTGCTCTGGACCTGGAAAAACTCGTCGAAGACCCGCGGCAGGTTGGCCTCGGAGATGCCGATGCCGCTGTCCCACACCTGCACCAGCAGCTGGCCCTGGCGCGGCCGGCAGCTGACCAGCACGCCGCCGTCGTCGCTGTAGCGGATGGCGTTGCTGACCAGGTTGCGCAGCACACGCTCCAGCAGCACCGGGTCGGTGTGCACCACGTGCTGCTCGCCGTGGAAGCTGAGCTGCAGGCCCTTCTCGAAAGCGATGGGTTCGAAGTGCAGGCGCAGCCGCGCAAACAGCTCGCGCATGCGCACCGGCGCGGGGTGCACTTCCACACCGCCGGTGTCGATGCGAGTGATGTCCAGCAGCTCGCCGAACAGGCCCTCCAGCGCATCGACCGACTCGTTGATGCTGTTCACCAGCGATGCGACCTCGGGGTCCTTGATGCGCTGGCGCAGCGCCTCGGCGAACAGGCCCATCGCGTGCAGCGGCTGGCGCAGGTCGTGGCTGGCGGCGGCAAAAAACTGGGTCTTGGCGCGGCTGGCGGCCTCGGCGGCGCGGCGTGCAGCTTCGGCCTCTGCTTTTTCGATGCGCAGCTGCAGTGCCAGCGCGTCGGTGCGCGACTTCAGCCGGATCGCCTGGCCCAGCGCGCTGCCCGAGGTGCGCGCCATCACGATGGTGATGACGAACAGCAGGGTCAGGATGCCGGCCAGCTGCCAGTGCCAGGGCTGCGAGACATCGCTGGCCACGCGCAGGATGGTGGGCACGAGCACCAGCGAGATGAAGGCCAGGAACACACGCCACTGTGTGGCCAGCAGCTGCACCGAGCCCAGGCAGTAGCTGTAGACGATGAGCAGCAGCGCCAGCCGCTGGTAAGGCTCGCCCAGGCCCCAGAACAACCAGGCCGCGATGCCCCACATCGCGCCCTGCAGCAGCACCAGGGCCTTCCAGCTCAGGCGCCAGCGGCGCAGCGTGTCGTCGTCGGCGCGCGGGTTCTGGCGGTAGCGCAGGTAGTGCAGCAACCGCAGCACCCACAGCACCGCGGCCAGCACGGCCCAGACCGCCAGCCGCACCGGCTCGGCCAGGCTGCCGAACATCAGCAACATCAGCGCCAGGCCAACGCCGTTGCCCGTCAGCGACGCCGGTGTCTGCGTGAACAGCGCCCGCACATGGTCGAGCTGGTGGTGTTCGTCGGCGGCTTCCAGGTCGGTGCCGGCCGCCACGGCCGCGGCGTTCAACGTGTGCCGGGCCGGCCGCCCGGGAACACACCCTGCCCCTGCGTCATCTGGCTCACGGCCAACACGGCCTGCGTGCGCGAGCTGACGTTGAGCGCGCGCAGCACGGCGGCCACGTGGTCCTTCACGGTCTCGACCGAGACGTTCAGCTGGCGTGCGATCAGCTTGTTCGGCAGGCCTTGCAGCAGCAGGGCCAGCACGTCGGTCTGGCGCGGCGTGAGGCCGATGGATTCCAGCGACACCTGCTTGCTCTGGTGCGGCTCGGGCTGGGCATGCTCGGCCAGGCGGCGCATCACGGCGGGCACGGTGTCGGGTTCCGTGCGCAGCGGCGCGGCCTCCAGGCCCAGCATGTGCGGCGGCACGTACAGGCCGCCGTTCATCACCAGGCGCAAGGCTTCGAACAGGGCGTCGTTGGACGAGCGCTTGGGCACAAAACCCATGGCCCCGCTGTCCAGCGCGCGGATCACGTCGCTGGTGCGCTCCGACGCCGAGACCACCACCACCGGGATGCCGGGCCAGGTGGCGCGCAGCTCTTCCAGCACGATGAAACCGTCTTCTTCGCCCAGCGCCAGGTCCAGCAGCACGAGGTCGAAACTGTCGTCCTGCTGCAGCGTGGCGCGTGCGGCGGCGCCGGTTTCGACACCGACCACGGTGACATCGTCGCCCAGGCCCAGGATCACGCTCTGCAGCGCGGCCAGGATCAGCGGGTGGTCATCCACCAGCAGCACTTTCATGGGCAGGTCCTCCGGGTCAACGGAGCATGCTAAGCCGCGCCGGCAGCCCGGCCCGCACCCCCATTAGGGGGATCGGGGCAGCGATCAAGGAAAGCGCCGCGTCAGCGACACCGCCACACAGGCCGGTTTGCTGCCACCTTCGATCTCCACCGTCGCTTCCACCGCGAGCTGCGCACCGCCGGCTTCCAGCGGCGTGTAGGCCTGCAGCACAAAACGCCCGCGCACGCGGTTGCCGCTTTTCACCGGTGCCGGGAAACGCACGCGGTCCAGCCCGTAGTTGACGCCCATGCGCACGTCGTCGATCACAAAGGCCTGATCGCCCAGCTCGGCCAGCAGCGACAGTGTGAGAAAACCATGCGCCACGGTGGCACCAAAGGGACCGGCGGCGGCGCGTGCGGGGTCGGTGTGGATCCACTGCCGGTCGCCGGTGGATTCGGCAAACAGATCGATGCGGTGCTGGTCCACCACCAGCCAGTCGCTGACGCCGATCTCCTGCCCGACCAGGGCCTGCAGGTCTGCCAGATGGGCAAAGTGTTTCATGCCAGCCACCGGGTCAGCGGTTCCCACTGCGCCAGGTCGCGCTCAACGCGGCTGGGCGCCACGTCCCACAGCGTCAGGCCACGGGCGGCCAGTTGCACGTAGTTCTGCGTGTCGCGCAGCGCGGTCACCACCGGCAGCGGCAGTGTGGCCAGGTAATGCTGCAGCTGCTCGAAGGCCAGTGTGTGGTCGCGCGCACGCATCGCGACCAGGCCCATCTGCACCTCGCCGGCACGGCGGTGCGCCTGCAGCTGTTGCACGAAGGCATGGGTGGCCTGGATGTCGAACAGGCTGGGCTGCAGCGGGATCAGCACGTGGCTGGCGATTCGCAGCACGGCCTCCAGGCGCTTGCCGTGCAGGCCGGCGGGCGTGTCCAGCACCACGTGCGTGCTGCCCTTGGGCGGGCGCACGGTGTCGTCACCGGCCAGGTCCCAGCCGCGGATGGCGGGCAGCGCGGGCGGGCGCAGCGCCAGCCACTGGCGGGCGGATTGCTGGCGGTCCACGTCGCCCAGCATCACGGTGTGGCCCTGGCGGGCCAGCCAGCCGGCCACGTTGGTGGCCAGGGTGCTCTTGCCGACGCCACCCTTGGGGTTGGCGATCACGATCACCGGCATGGTGTCCCCTCCGTTGTGATTCGAATGCTCGGGTATGGTAGCGGGGCCATGGCCGACCTCCTGATCCTCGTTGCCCACCCGCAGATCGAACACTCGCGGGTTGCGGCCCGCCTGATGCGCCGCGCGGCCGGACTGCACGCATCGCTGAAGGCAGGCGTCGAGGTGCGCGACCTGTACGCGCTGTACCCCGACTACTGGATCGACGTGGCCGCCGAACAGGCCGCACTGGCTGCCGCGAAGCTGGTGGTCTGGCTGCACCCGGTGCACTGGTACGGCATGCCGCCGCTGATGAAACTCTGGCTGGACGAGGTGTTCAGCTTCGGCTGGGCCTACGGGCCCGGCGGCCAGGCGCTGCGTGGCAAGGACCTGTGGCTGGTGGCGTCCACCGGCGGGCCGCAAGACAGCTACCAGCCGAGCGGCTACAACCGCCACTTCTTCGACGCCTTCCTGCCGCCCTACGAACAGACGGCTGCATTGACCGGCCTGCGCTGGCTGCCGCCGCTGGTGATGCATGGCGCGCACCGCGTGCCCGAGGCCGAGCTGCAGGCGCACGAGGACATCTTCGCGCAGCGCCTGGCGCAGTACCCCGATTGGCCCGAGATCGCCGCGCTGGAGGCCGAGACGGCCTGCCTGGTGCCGGCGGACGCCCGGCCGGCGGACTGACGACATGGTCGAACACGGCCCTTCCTGGATCACCTCCAGCCTGGTCTACCTGGGCGCGGCGGTGATTGCCGTGCCGCTGGCGCGCCTGCTGGGCCTGGGATCGATCATCGGTTACCTGGCGGCCGGCATCGCCATCGGGCCCTTCGGCCTGGCCTTTGTCACCGACGCGCAGGACATGCTGCACTTCGCCGAGTTCGGCGTCGTGCTGATGTTGTTCCTGGTGGGCCTGGAGCTGGAGCCGCGTCGGTTGTGGGCGATGCGCCGGCCCATCTTCGGCTGGGGCAGCGTGCAGCTGTTCGGCTCGGCGGCACTGATGGTGGGTGTGGCGCTGGCGCTGGGTGTCGATTGGCGGCTGGCGGTGGTGGCCGCACTGGGCCTGGCGCTGTCGTCCACCGCCATCGGGCTGTCGGTGCTGAACGAGCGCAACCTGATGGGCACCTCGTCCGGCCAGAGCGTGCTGGCCGTGGCGCTGCTGCAGGACATCGCGGCCATCCCCATCCTGGCGCTGGTGCCGCTGCTGGCCGTCAGCGGCGCGGCGGCCGAGGGCGGCGGCTGGTGGGGCGCGGCCAAGGCGGTGGGTGTGATCGTGGCCATCGTCTTCGGCGGCCGGCTGCTGCTGCGGCCGGCCCTGCGCTGGATCGCCCGCAGCGACACGCCGGAGATCTTCACCGCCGCGTCCTTGCTGCTGGTGGTGGCCACCGCCGCGCTGATGCAGAGCGTGGGCCTGTCGATGGCGCTCGGCGCCTTCCTGGCCGGTGTGCTGCTGGCCGAAAGCGAGTACCGGCGCGAGCTGGAGACCGACCTCGAGCCCTTCAAGGGCCTGTTGCTCGGGCTGTTTTTCATCGCCGTCGGCATGAGCATCGACTTTGCCGTGGTGCTGGCGCAGCCCGGCCTGGTGGCCGCGGTGGTGGTGGGTTTCCTGGGGGTGAAGGCGCTGGTGCTGTGGGGCATGGCGCGGTCGATGCCGGTGCCGCCGGCCGAACGCGCCGTGTTCCTGATCCTGCTGGCGCAAGGCGGCGAGTTCGGCTTCGTCGTCTTCCAGGCCGCGCTGGGGGCGCAGGTCATCAGCCCGGCCACGTCGTCGCTGCTGGTGGCGGCGGTGGCCTTGTCGATGCTGCTGACGCCGCTGCTGCTGGTGGTGGCCGACCGCTGGTGGGCACGCCGCTTCGCGGGCGTCGGCCGCACGCTGGACGAGATTGACCAGCCGCAGGAGGCACCGGTCATCATCGCGGGCTTCGGCCGCTACGGCCAGATCATCGGCCGGCTGCTGGCCGCCAACGGCCTGGCCGCCACGGTGCTGGACCACAGCGTCGAGCAGATCGAAACCGTGCGCCGCTTCGGTTGGCAGGCCTTTTACGGCGACGCCACGCGGCTGGACCTGCTGCGTGTGGCCGGTGTCGCCAAGGCCCGGGTGTTTGTGCTGGCCATCGACGACGTGGACCAGAGCGTGGCCGTGGCCGCGCTGGTGCGCGAACACTTCCCGCAGCTGCAGATCGTGGCCCGCGCGCGCAACGTCACGCACCACTACCGGTTGCGCCAGCTGGGCGTGACGATGATCGAACGCGAGACGCTGGACTCGGCGCTGATGAGCGCCCGCAGCGTGCTCGAGGCCATGGGTTGGGAGCGCCACACCGCGCGCCAGCAGGCGCTGCGCTTCCGGCGGCACAACGTTGAGCTGCTGGAGCAGATGGCACCGCACCTGGGCGACGAAAACCAGCTGATCGCGATCGCCAAACAGGGCCGGCAGCAGCTGGAGGAGCTGTGGGCGCAGGAGCGCGCCGAACAGGTGGACCGGCGGGGCCGGGCCGGTTGGTCAGCCGCTCATGGCGGGCCGTCAGTCCGTGCCGATGAAACGCTGACGCCAGAAATACGCCACCAGGCCGATGCCCACACCCACCATGATCAGGATCGCGATCCAGACCCCGGTCGATGAGTGGATCAGCGGCAGGGTGTCGAAATTCATGCCGAAAAACCCGGTGATCAGGTTCAGCGGCAGGAAGATCGCGGTCAGCACCGTCAGCGTGCGCATGATGTCGTTGGTGCGGTGGCCCAGCGCCGAGAAGTGCATCTGCACCGCGGTTTCGGCCGATTCGCCCAGGCGCCGCACATGGGCCAGCACACGCTCCACGTGCTCCAGCACATCGCGTGAGCGCACACGCAGCAGCTCACGTTCGCGCCGGGCCTGGGGGTCGTGTTCCTCCGGCCATTCGTCCAGGCCGTCGATCCACTCCTGCACGGCGCTGCGCTGGTCTTCGCAGGTGTCTTCCAGCAGGTGCAGCGTGTTGCGGGACTCCAGCAGCACCGACCAGTCGCGGAAGCGGCTCTTCGGGTCCAGCAGCTCCTGTTGCAGGTAGGCCAGCTGGCGCGTGAGCAAACGCCGCAGGTCCAGGTAACTGTCGACCATGTGGTTGACCATGCGCAGCATCAGGTCGGCCGGGCTGGCCGGCAGCCGCGCGTTGCCGCGCCCGTCGATGCTGTGGCTGCTGAGCCCGGACAAGCGGGCCGCGAAGTGTTCGCGCACCGCGCAGTCGGTGGGGTGCACGGTGACCAGCACACGGTCGAACACCGCAAAGCCCACCGGGCTGGTGTCGATGCTGGCCAGTGCGCGCCGCGCCGCGGCCAGCGTGCCATGTTCGCCGTCGACAAAGAGCTGAGCGGCACCCGGGCCGGCGGCCAGCCGACGGAACACCATCAAGTCGTACCACGAGGTGTAGTCGAAGTGGCTGGGCAGCTGGTTGTTCAGCAGGTCGGCGACGTGCAGGTCGACGATCTGCCCACCGGCCCAGCGCTGCAGCGCGGCCTGGATCGGCGCGATGCCCACCTCGAACTCGCGCCGCGCGCTGCCCAGCCACAAAAAGCCGGTGGCCGGCAGCTCGGCGGGCACCTCCGCCAGCTCGATGAACTGTTCGCCGCTGATGTGGAAGACACGCATGCGCGGGGCTCAGCGCTGGCGCAGTTTTTCTGCGGCGTCGAGCGCGAAGTAGGTCAGCACCCCGTCGGCACCGGCACGTTTGAAGGCCAGCAGGCTTTCCATCATCACCGCGTCGTGGTCCAGCCAGCCGTTG
>JADMJD010000115.1 GCA_018780805.1 Rubrivivax sp.
CCCATCTGCTCGGCGATGTTCATGAACAGGTTGTTGAAGACCTCCAGCATCACCGGGTCGGCATCCGTGCCAATGGCGTGCGCGGTGGCGCGGGCCTGCACGCGCTGCAGCACCAGTGCGCCGCTGCGCAGGTGTTGCGCCTGCCAGCCGGGCTCGACCACGGTGGTGGCGTTGCGGTCGGCGATCACGGCCGGGCCGTCCACCCGTGCGCCGGGGGGCAGCTGCTCGCGCACGTGCAGCGCCGCGTCGTGCCAGGTGCCGCTGTGCATGCGCACCGTGGCATCCGGCGTGGCGCGTTGCGGCGCGGGTTCATCACCGGCGGCGGCGCTGTCGTGGTTCTCGCCGGCGGCGATGGCCTCCACCGACACCGCCTCGATCACCAGCGCGCGGCCCGGCATGCCAAAGGCAAAACGTTGCCGGTACGCGGCTTCGAACGCGCTGCGCGCCGTGGCCTCGTCGGCGGCGTCCACGGTGAGTGCGGTGTCGGTGCCGGCGTAACGCAGGTGCAGGCGCTCGCGGCGCTGCACCGCATCGGCCGGCACGCCCTGGGCCACCAGTTCATCCGCCGCAGCCTGGCCCAGCACGGCCAGGCGGTTGCGGGCCTCGGCCAGGCCGGCGGCGCCCAGCGGCTGTTCGATGGCGGCTTCACGCATCGCGATCTGGTCGGCCAGGCCCATGCCGTAGGCGCTCAGCACACCGGCCAGCGGGTGCACGAAGACACGCGTCATGCCCAGCGCATCGGCCACGCCACACGCGTGCTGGCCGCCGGCGCCGCCAAAACACTGCAGCGTGTACTGCGTGACGTCGTAGCCGCGTGCCACCGAGATGCGCTTGATCGCGTTGGCCATGTTCTGGATGGCGATCTGCAAAAAACCTTCGGCCAGCGATTCCGGCGTGGCCGCGCGGCCGGTGGCCTGGGCCACCTGCTGTGCCAGCGCCTGGAACTTGGCCACCACGCCGTCGCGGTCCAGCGGTTCATCGGCATTCGGGCCGAAGACCCGCGGGAACCACGCCGGCTGGATCTTGCCCAGCAGCACGTTGGCGTCCGTGGTGGCCAACGGCCCGCCGCGGCGGTAACTTGCCGGGCCGGGGTTGGCGCCGGCGCTCTGCGGGCCCACACGCAGGCGCGCACCGTCGAACTGCAGCAGGCTGCCGCCACCCGCGGCCACGGTGTGGATGCTCATCATCGGCGCGCGCATGCGCACGCCGGCCACTTGCGTCTCGAAGGCGCGTTCGAACTCACCGGCGTAGTGGCTGACATCGGTGCTGGTGCCGCCCATGTCGAAGCCGATCACCTTGGGGTGGCCCGCGGCCACCGCCGTGCGCACCATGCCGACGATGCCCCCGGCCGGGCCGGAGAGGATGGCGTCCTTGCCCTGGAAGCGGTGCGCTTCCGTCAGGCCGCCGCTGCTTTGCATGAAAAACAGCCGCACGCCCGGCATCTGCGCCGCGACCTGCTCCACGTAGCGCCGCAGGATGGGGCTGAGGTAGGCGTCGACCACCGTGGTGTCGCCGCGCGAGACCAGCTTCATCAGCGGGCT
>JADMJD010000083.1 GCA_018780805.1 Rubrivivax sp.
CGGCGACACCGTGGGCGACCCCTACAAGGACACCGCCGGCCCGGCCGTGAACCCACTGATCAAGATCATCAACATCGTGGCGTTGCTGATCGTGCCGCTGCTGCCGATGAGCGGAACGGCCAAGGCGCCCGCGCATGGCGCCACGCCAGCCGCGGTGACGGCACCGGCTGCGGCACCGGCACCCGCTGCCTCGCAGTGACCCGGCAGTGATCCGACACTGATCCGACACGGCGGGGTGCCACCCGCCCCCTGGTTGCAGGCCCGCCACGAGCGGGCCTGCTGCGTTGTGGGCCGACGCGCAACAATCACGCCATGTCCCAATACTTCGAGGTCCACCCGCAGAACCCGCAGGCCCGGCTGCTGAAGCAGACGGCGCAGATCCTGCACGCCGGGGGCATCGCCGCGGTGCCCACCGATTCCAGCTACGCGCTGGTCTGCCACCTGGACGACAAGGCCGCGGCCGAAAACCTGCGGCGTCTGCGCGAGGTGGACGACAAACACCACCTCACGCTGCTGTGCCGCGACCTGTCGGAACTGGCCAGCTATGCGCGCGTGGACAACCGCCAGTACCGGCTGCTGAAGCTGGGCACACCCGGGCCCTTCACCTTCATCCTGGAAGCCACGAAGGAGGTGCCGCGGCGTTTGTCCCACCCCTCGCGCCGCACCATCGGCCTGCGCGTGCCGGACCACCGTGTCACGCAGGACCTGCTGGCCATATTTGGTGCGCCGCTGTTGGCGACCACGCTGATACCACCGGGTGAAACCGAACCGCTGAACGAACCCGGGCAGATCCGGGACCGCTTCCAGAAGCGGCTGCAGGCGGTGCTGGACGCCGGCGCCTGCCCGATGCAACCCACGACCGTGATCGACCTCAGCGGCGATGCGCCGGTGCTGGTGCGCCAGGGCCGGGGCGACCCGGCACGGCTCGGTCTGTAAGCCGCCGACGGATCAAACCGCGACGCCGGTCTTCCAGGCCTGCCGGATCAGCCGGCCGCAGCGGGCCGATGCGGCGCCGGGGCCGAAGTCGTCCACGGCGGCATTCGACTCCCGCGCCACGATGCCATAGAGCGTCCGGCCACTGTCCACCCACGGGTAAAAGCCGCGGCCGCCGGCACTGCTGAAGCTGCCGTCGCCCAGCACCGGGTCGTCTTCGACCCAATGGCCCAGCGAGTAGTGCCAGGTCTGGCCCGGGTTGGCCGGGGCGTACAAGGCCTCCCCCGGACACCCCTCCGGCGATGCACAGACACCAGCGTTGCCCAGCAGGCCACCCAGCGCCAGTTCGCGCCGCAGCAGCTTGCGCAGGAACCCGGCATAGGTGGCGGCGGTGCCCAGGGCACCGCCAGCGGGCTGGGCCTGCAACATCGTGATGGCCAGGTCGGCCCCGAGCTGCGATTGCCACTCGGCCGCCAGGGCCTCGCGGTTCATCGCACCCAGGCCCATCAGGCTGGCGTGTTTCTGGTAGTGCCCACCGCCGTAATAAAAGCGGCCATCGGCGGTTTCGGTGAAGCGGCCGTTGTCCTGCCAGGCCAGGCAGGCATCCACCGACTGGTCGCTGCGGCAGCCGTTGAAACTGACGTAACCCGAGCGGGCCGTGAGCATGTGTTCGTCCAACGCCGTCAGCTGGCCGCCGCGGCGCTGGGCCACGTAGGCGGCGTACAACCACTTGCTGGACGAGGCCAGGGCCAGCACCGTGCCGGCCGTGACCTCTTGCGTGCCGCCCACCTGGTTCACCGAGCCGCCGGCCTGGGCCGCGCTGCCATTGCCCAGCTCCCAATAAAACGGGCGGATAGGGTGGCAGTCGTTGACCAGGCTGTTGGCCGTGGCCGTGGCCGCCGCGCGGCGGGTGTTGTCGTCGAGCACCTGGGCCGGCGTGGCCGGCGCCGCAGGCGCGGCTGCCGGGGCGTTCTGCGGTGCAGACGCCGCCACCGGCACCGGCTCGGATGCATCGCCGCCGCCTCCACCACAGGCGCCGAGCGCCAGCAGGACCAGGATTGACGACGACAGGGTGACGGGGCGCGCAAGCATCCCCGCATATCGGCCGAAACGCGCCGGCCTTGAACGCCGGACGTCCGTCCGGCCAGGCTCAGCCGGTGGTCAGACCGCGATCAGACCGCGGCCGTGACCACGATCTCCACCTTCCACGCCGGCCGCGCCAGCGCCGCCTGCACGGTGGCGCGCGGCGGCGTGTGACCGGCCACGACCCAGCCGTCCCAGACGGCATTCATGGCCGGGAAGTCGGTGATGTCGGCCAGGAAGATCTGCGCCCGCAGGATGCGGGATTTGTCGCTGCCGGCGCGTTTCAGCAACGCGTCGATGGCGTCCAGCACCTGGCGTGTCTGGCCGGCGGCATCGGCCGTGCCGTCGCTGGCCACCTGGCCGGCCAGGTAGACCACCCCGTTGTGCACCGCCATCTCCGACATGCGGGCACCGACGTCGAAACGCTGGATCATGAAGAACGTCCTATTTTGCGGGGCTTGGCGGCGGGCGGCAGGCCCACCTTCTGCCCCAGTTTGGATTCCTGGCCCGCGATCAGCTTCCGAATGTTGCCTTCGTGGCGCCAGATCAGCAGCAGGCTCATCGGCACGATGCAGGCCAGCGCCGGCTCCACACCCCAGATGAGCAGTTGGTAGAACGGGGCAAAAGCCGCCGCCACCAGCGAGGCCAGCGACGAATATCGGAAGAAGGCTGCGATCAGCACCCAGCTCAGCAGCGTGGCCACACCCAGGCCCGGGTTCAGCGCCAGCAACACCCCTGCTGCCGTGGCCACACCCTTGCCGCCCTGGAAGCGGAAGAACACCGGCCACAGGTGGCCCAGGAAGGCCGCCAGGCCCACCAGCGCCACGGTCATCTCCCCCAAGCCGAAACGTGGCCCCCAGATCAGGGCCAGCAGCACCGGCACATAACCCTTGAGCGCATCGAAGGCCAGCGTCAGCACGGCGGCGGCGCGGTTGCCGGAGCGCAGCACATTGGTGGCGCCCGGGTTGCGCGAGCCGTAGCTGCGCGGATCGGCCAGGCCCATGAAGCGGCTGACGATGACGGCAAACGACAGCGAGCCGACGAGGTAGGCGGCCAGCACGGCCAACACGGGGAACAAGGCGTTCATCGGGGCGCGAGTGTACGCGGCGGGGTCAGGCGCTCAGCTGTTCAGGCAGCCAGGGCGCACTGCACCGGCCGTGCGCCCAGCGTGTCGACCAGCACGGCCGGCACCAGGCCGACCAGAAAACCACGCCGACCGCCATTGATCAGGATGCGCGGCAATTCCAGCACCGAGGACTCCACGTACACCGGCATGGCCTTGCGCAGACCAAAGGGCGAGGTGCCACCGACGAGGTAACCGCTGTGGCGCTGCGCCACCTCGGGCTTGCAGGGCTCCACCGACTTGGCGCCGATCTGGCGCGCCAGGTTCTTGGTGCTGACCTGGCGGTCGCCGTGCATCAGCACCAGCAGCGGCTGGGCCTTGTCGTCCTGCATCACCAGGGTCTTGACGACGCTGTGCTCGGGCGCCGCCAGCTGGCGCGCCGATTCGGCCGTGCCGCCGTGGTCCACGTAGTCGTACGGGTGCTCGCTGAAGGGCACGCCGTGCTGGCGCAGCCACTGCGTGGCGGGGGTTTCGCTGACGTGGGCGGGCTTGCGGCTCATGGCGCTGGGATTGTGCCGCGCCCGTCGGACCATGGCTTAGCATGCCGCCGTGCCGGCCCCTCCCATGCGACCCCCCAGGCGCGGCCTGGTGGTGGCTGCGGTGCTGCTGCTGCACCTGCTGGTGCTTGTGAGCTGGCGCCTGGGTCCAGCGGCACCCGCTGCGCTGCCCGCCGTGCCCACCAGTTGGCTGCGCTTGCTGCCGGCAACGCCCGCGCCAGTGGCCGAACCACCGGACCGGCTGCTGCCGACCTCACCAGCGCGACCCACGCGACCTGTGCAACCCGCAGCGCCACAAGCGATCACGCTGCCGGCACCCGTGGAGGCCGGCCCCACCAGCACCGCACCTGCACCAGCGCTGCCCGCACCTGCCGCCACGGGCGCTGCGGGTGCCGCACCGCCGCCGCTGGACCTGCGCCTGCCTCCGCCCCCGCTGCGTGGCGCCGCGCCGCTGCGACCGCCGGCCGAGAACCGCCCGCGCTCGGTGGAGTCCACCTTGTCGGGCGACCTGGCCAACGGCCCGCTGATCGAAGAAGACCTCGGCAACGGCCGGCGCCGCTTTCGCCAGGGGCGCCGCTGCGCGGAGGTGCGCGATTCGCGCGCGGCGCAGATCGACCCCTTCAACCAGAGCGTCAGCCCGGTGCCGAAGCAGGTGGAGGACTGTTCGCGCTGAGCCGTGCAGCCGCCCGAGCCTCTTCCTGCAGGCGCAGCACGCGGCGCTGCACCTTGCCCGTGGTCGTCATGGGCAGCGCGTCGATGAACTCGATCTCCTTCGGGTATTCGTAAGGCGCAAGGCGGCCCCGCACATGGGCCTGCAGCGCCGCCACCAGGCCCTCGTCACCCACCTGGCCCGGCGCCAGCACGATGTAGGCCTTGACCACCGCGCCCCGCTCGGCATCGGGTTTGGGCACGACGGCGGCGTTGGCCACGGCCGGGTGTTTGACCAGGCAGTTTTCGATCTCGCTGGGCCCGATGCGGTAACCCGCGGCCTTGAACATGTCGTCGCTGCGGCCCTGGTACCAGAGGTAACCGTCGTCATCCATCACCGCCATGTCGCCGGTGCGGCACCAGCTGTGGGCCATGTCGCCGGTGTACTTGGCGCGCGTGGCCTCGTGATTGCGCCAGTAACCCAGAAAAAACACCGGGTCCGGGTGGCCATGGACATCACGGCGGTGCACGGCCACGTCGCCGGCTGTGCCACGCGGGCACTCGTGGCCGTCGTCGTCGATCACCGCCACGCGGTGGCCGGGGTAGGGCCGCCCCATGCTGCCGGCACGCGCCGGCCACATCACCGCGCTGTTGCCCACGATGTAGTTGATCTCGGTCTGGCCGAACATCTCGTTGAGCGTGACGCCGAGTTCGTCGCGTGTCCAGTTGAACACGGCGTCGCCCACCGCCTCACCGGCGCTCATGATCGCCTGCAACCGCAGCGCGTACTGCCGGCGCGGCTGCGGCACGGCCTTCATCATGGCCTTCAGCGCGGTGGGGAACAGGAAGCTGTGCGTCACGCCGAACTCGGCCATCAGCGCCAGCGCCGCCTCGGCCGCAAAGCGGCCCTGCCAGGCCACGATCTCGCGCCCAAAATACAGCGTGGGCAACAAGGCGTCCATCAGGCCACCGGTCCAGGCCCAGTCGGCCGGGCTCCAGAACACCACGTCCGACGGGCCGGCGGGCCGTCCCGGGGTCGGCCCGTGTGGGTACCAGTTCTGGCTGCAGACAAAACCCGTCAGGTTGCCGATCAACGCCCGGTGCGGGATCAAGGCGCCCTTGGGCGGGCCGGTGGTGCCACTGGTGTAGATGAGCACGGCAGCGTCGTCGGCACTTGTGCGGACGGCCCGGCGGCGCGGGCGCGCTTGGGCCAAGGCAGCGTCCCAGTCCAGATCACCCTGCCCCTGGGCGGCGCCAACGGCCAGCACGGTCTGCAGGCCGGGACAGGTGGTGCGTGCCGCCAACATCGCGGCGATGGCACTCTCGTCGACGATGGCCAGGCGCGCCTCGCTGTGCTCAAGACGGTAAGCCAGTGCGTCAGGGCCGAACAACATCGACAAGGGCATGGCCACCGCACCCAGCCGGTAGACCGCCATGTGCGCCACGGCCGTCTCCACACGCTGCGGCATCACGATGGCCACGCGGTCACCGCGCTGCACGCCCTGCGCCACCAGCACGGCCGACAGACGCTCGGCCTGCTGCTGCAGTTCGGCATACGTGCACTGCCCACGGCGCCCATCTTCGTGCGCCCAGCGGATGGCCACGGCCTGCGGGGTGTCACGTGCCCAGCGTGCGCAGCAGGCTTCAGCGATGTTGAAGTCCGCCGGCACCTGCCAGCGGAAGCCGGCATGCAGCTCGGCGTAGCGGTCCACCGGGTTCACGGCCGGGCCAGGGCCAGCAGCGCGTCGCCGGTGACGCGGCAGATGCGCCATTCGGGCATCACCGTGGCGCCCATCTTCTCGTAGAAGCCGATGGCGCGGCTGTTCCAGTCCAGCACGCTCCACTCAAAACGGCCGCAGCCACGCGCCACTGCCAGCCCGGCCAGGTGCTGCAGCAGCGCCCGCCCCAGGCCCGCGCTGCGGTGGGCGGGCTGCACGTACAGGTCTTCCAGGTACAGGCCGGGCCGGCCGAGGAAGGTGGAGAAGTTCATGAAGAACAGCGCAAAGGCGACGACCTGGCCGTCCTGCTCCGCCACCACCGCCTCGGCCGCCGGCCGGGGGCCGAAGAGGTGCTGCGTCAGGGACTCCGGCGTGACGACGACCAGGTGCTCCAGTTGTTCGAAGACGGCCAGCTCGCGGATCAGGCCAACGATCGCCTTGGCATCCTGCGGGCCGGCCGCGCGCAACTGCGCACCGGACTCGGCAGCGGCCGGCGTGTGAAGTGTGTTGCTCATGCGGCCATTGTGCGGCGGCGCTGGCTCAAGTCCAGCACCTGCGCGGCCGAAAGCCGAGGCAATGCACACCGCTGTCCCCCCTGCTGCCGAACGCCGTCACACGCCCTTGGCCCTCGTCCGGCACCGGGTGCTGGCCGGCCAGCCGCTGCCGTTCAACGTGTACCGGCAGGACACCACGCTGCTGCTCGCACGCGGCCAGGTGGTGCAGTCGCCGCAGCAACTGGAGAGCCTGTTCGAGCGTGGCAGCCTGGTTGATCTGGCCGAGTTGCAGGCCCCGCCGCCCGACATCGCAGGCGCCGCGCGCACCGAGTTGCCACGGCTGTGGCGCGAGAGCATGGCGCGTGTCGGCGAGGTGCTGCGCCAACCGCAGCACAGCGACTTCCGCAGTGCGCTGGACGACGCTGCCCAGCCGCTGCAAGCCCTGATCCAGCGCGATCCGGACCTGGCCATCTTCCAGGTGCTGCGCCAGGAAGGCCATGCCCTGGTGCAGTACGGGTTGGCGCACGCGGTGCATGCGGCCATCGTGGCACGCCTGGTCGCCGCCCGCCTGGGCTGGGCCGAAACTGAACTTCAACGGGCCTTCAAGGCCGCGCTGACGATGAACCTGGGCATGCTGGAGCTGCAAGGCCAGCTGGCCCAGCAGAGCGCGCCACCGACCGCAGAACAACGCCAGAAGATCCACGACCACCCGACGGTGAGCCGCCAGTTGCTGGAGCTGGCAGGCATCACCGACCCGGTCTGGCTGACGGCCGTGGAACAACACCACGAAGAACGCGACGGCAGCGGTTACCCGGCCGGGCTGCGCGAAGCCAGTGAACTGGCCACGCTGCTGCACCGGGCCGACGTCTACACCGCCAAGCTCAGCAGCCGCGCCACGCGCGAGGCCGAAGCCGCCGACCGCGCTGGCCGCGAGATCTTCATGCAGGACCCCGGCCACCCGGTGTGCGCGGCCCTGGTCAAGGAATTTGGCGTCTACCCACCCGGCTGTTTTGTGGCCCTGGCCTCGGGTGAAACCGGGGTGGTGGTCAAGCGCGGGTCCACGGTGATGAGCCCCATCGTCGCGGCCATGACCAACACCTACGGCGCACCGCTGAGCGAACCGGTGCGCCGCGACACCCTGCTGCCGCTGCACGCCATCGTGCGTGTGCTGCAGCCGCGCCAGATGCGGGTGCGCGTGGCGCCGGAAAAACTGGTGCCGCTGATGGCCTGAACCCGGCGGCTGTCGCCTCGCCGACACCGGTGTGTCGGCGGCGCGTCTACAGTGGCCGGATGTCGCCTGCCTACGTTCCGATCCGCCCCACCACCACACGCCGGCTGCCCGTGCGCGGCCTGCAACTGCACCTGCAGACCTGGGGTTCGGCGGACCAGGCCACCGCCGAACGGCCGACCCTGGTGCTGGTGCACGGCTGGATGGACGTCGGCGCGTCGTTCCAGTTTCTGGTCGACGCGCTGGCCGGGCTGGAGGGCCCGGTGCGCCACATCATCGCCCCCGATTGGCGCGGGTTCGGCCTCAGCGACAACAGCGGCGCCGACAGCTACTGGTTCCCCGACTACCTGGGTGACCTCGACGCCCTGCTCGACGCCGTCTCACCCGGCCAGCCGGTCGACCTGCTGGGTCACAGCATGGGTGGCAACGTGGTCATGAGTTATGCCGGCGTGCGGCCCGGCCGCATCCGGCGGCTGATCAACCTGGAGGGATTTGGCCTGCCGGCCGCCCCGCCGGAAGACGCGCCCAAGCGCATGGCGAAGTGGCTGGATGAGTTGAAACAGCCCGCCAGCCTGCGTCACTACGCCAGCCTGGCCGACGTGGTGGACCGCCTGGTGGCCAACAACCCCCGCCTGCCACGCGACAAGGCGGCCTGGCTGGCCCCGCATTGGGCGCGGCAGGCGGCCGATGGCCGCTGGCACATCCTGGGCGATGCTGCGCACAAACGCACCAATCCAGTGCCCTACCGGGTGGACGAGGTCCTGGCCACCTGGCGGGCCATCACTGCGCCGCTGCTCTGGGTGGAAGGTGGCGAAACCCGCATGGCAGACTGGTGGGCGGGCCGGTTCAGTCGTCCGGAATTCGGGCAACGGCTGGGCGCCGTGGCCCGGGTACAGGAGGCCTTGATCCCGCAGGCCGGCCACATGCTGCACCACGAACGGCCACTTGAGCTGGCGCAGCTGGTTGCAAATTTCCTGGCTTGAGCCCCCGGGCTTCAGGGGGTGGCGGGGAACGAATCGGCGCAATGAACTGTCATCATGCTGCGTAAGCATTGCCAGTGAGTCGCCGTCATTCCGCGTCGACCCGGTTTCAGGAGGATTTCATGCGCCAACGTTTTGCCCTTGCCGCGCTCGCCGCCGCTGCACTTTTTGCCGCGTCGAATGCGTCAGCCGCCTTCTACGTTGACGACACCACCGGCGGCCCCACTTTCGACCGCCCGTTCGAAGACTTCTCGGGCCTGTCCCCCAGCGGCCTGGGCGTGGTGTATGACAGCTTCTCGTTCAGCGTCGACACCGCCGGCTCGTACGTCTTCCGCAGCTTTGCGCTGCCGCTCAGCGCACCCTGGGACAACTTCCTGTTCCTGTACCAGGGTTCCTTCGACGCGAACAACCCGCTGGTGAATGGCATCGCCGGCAATGACGATTTCAACGCCACCATCGGCAGGTCCGGGTTTGAAATCAGCCTGGCCACGGGCGTGGCCTACACCCTGGTCACCGCCGGTTTCGAGTCAGACGAGATGGGGCGGTATGTGAACGTCATCCGTGGTCCCGGCGAGATCACCGCCCCGGTGCCCGAGCCCGAGACCTACGCGATGATGCTGGCGGGCCTGGCCGCCATCGGCTTCCTGGCCCGCCGCCGCCGGAGCTGAGCGGCACCCTGCCCGCTGAACGGCGCCTTCGGGCGCCGTTTTGTTTGGGGGGCATGCCAAAATCGCGGGCTGCCCGCACATCGGATCCGCCATGGACATCGAACGCATCAACCTCATCGGCACCTTGTTGGCCGACCTCACAGCGCGCACCGACGCGCTAAGGGGGTATCTTTGACTACGACCGCAAAGCGCTGCGGCTGAACGAAGTCAACGCCGCGCTGGAAAACCCGGCGGTCTGGAACGAGCCCAAGCGCGCCCAGGAACTGGGGCGCGAGAAGAAGACGCTGGAGACAGTGGTCGAGACCGTCAACCACCTGAACAGCAACCTCGCCGACAACACCGAGTTGTACGAGATGTCCAAGGCCGATGGCGACCTGGACGGCCTGCAGGCCATCGAAGCCGAGGCCCACGCACTTGAAAACACGGTGGAGCAGCTTGAGTTCCGCCGCATGTTCAACAACCCGGCCGACCCGGGCAACTGCTTCATCGACATCCAGGCCGGTGCCGGCGGCACCGAGGCCTGCGACTGGGCGTCGATGCTGCTGCGCCAGTACCTGCGCTACTGCGAACGCAAGGGCTGGAAGGTCGAGGTGCTGGAAGAAAGCGAAGGCGACACCGCCGGCATCCGCAGCGCCACGCTGAAGGTCGAGGGCGACTACGCCTTCGGCCACCTGCGCACCGAAACCGGCGTGCACCGCCTGGTGCGCAAGAGCCCCTTCGACAGCGCCGGCGGCCGCCACACCAGCTTTGCCTCGCTGTTTGTCTACCCCGAGGTGGACGACACGATCGAGATCGACATCAACCCGGCCGACGTGCGCGTGGACACCTTCCGCGCCAGCGGCGCCGGTGGCCAGCACATCAACAAAACCGATTCGGCCGTGCGGCTGACGCACATCCCGACCAACATCGTCGTGCAGTGCCAGAGCAGCCGCAGCCAGCACAGCAACCGCGACGAAGCCTGGAAGGTGCTGCGCGCGCGCCTGTACGAACACGAGATGCGCAAGCAGATGGAAGCGCAGCAGAAGCTGGAGGACACCAAGACCGACGTCGGTTGGGGCCACCAGATCCGCAGCTACGTGCTGGACCAGAGCCGCATCAAGGATTTGCGCACCAACGTCGAGGTGTCCGCCACCCAGAAGGTGCTGGACGGTGACCTCGACCCCTTCATCACGGCCAGCCTCAAACAGGGGCTCTGAGAGCCTGTGAACGAATCCCACACACCCGCTCGTGCGCCCCAGACGGCGCCGTTCGTCGTTGCAAATGCTCGCCGTAGCCCGGGCTACGGCTGTGCTTTGCGCCTAGACCGACACCATCTGGATCGCCCGCTCGGGCGCGCCGGATTCATTCACAGGCTCTGAGCCGAACCCGGAGAACCGCCCACCATGCGTGAAGGCACTGCCCCCCTGGTGCAGCGCGAGCACTACGCCGCGCCCGCCTACTGGATCCGCCAGGTCGAACTGAGCTTCGACCTCGACCCCGCCAAGACCCTGGTCACCAGCCGTCTGCACATCGAGCGCAACGCCGATGCCACCGCCGGCCCGCTGGTGCTGCACGGCGAGGGCCTGACCCTGCTGCGTGTGCAGGCCGATGGCCAGAGTGTGTCGTTCCGCCACGAAAACGACACCCTCACCATCGAACAGCCGCCCGAAGCCGCACAGTTTGTGCTCGACATCCGCAACACCTGCGCGCCGGACAAAAACACCGCGCTGTCGGGCCTGTACCTCAGTGGCAGCGGCCTGTTCACGCAGTGCGAGGCCGAAGGTTTCCGCCGCATCAGCTTCTTCCTGGACCGCCCCGACGTGATGGCGGTTTACACCGTCACGCTGCGTGCCGACAAGGCCAAGTACCCGGTGCTGCTGAGCAACGGCAACCTGGTGGAACAAGGCGGCCTGGACAACGGCCGCCACTTCGCCAAGTGGCACGACCCCTTCCCGAAGCCGAGCTACCTGTTTGCCTTGGTGGCGGCCGACCTGGTGGCGCGCGAGCAGCGCATCCGCACGCGCAGCGGCACGGAGCACCTGCTGCAGGTCTACGTCAAACGTGGCGACCTGGAGAAGACCGAACACGCGATGAACTCGCTGATGGCCTCGGTGGCCTGGGACGAAGCGCGCTTCGGCCTGCCGCTGGACCTGGAGCGGTTCATGGTGGTCGCGGTGGAAGATTTCAACATGGGGGCCATGGAAAACAAGGGCCTCAACATCTTCAACACCAAGTACGTGCTGGCGAATGCCGCGACCGCCACCGATGCCGACTTCTCGGGCATCGAAAGTGTGATCGGCCACGAGTACTTCCACAACTGGACCGGCAACCGCATCACCTGCCGCGACTGGTTCC
>JADMJD010000191.1:0-418 GCA_018780805.1 Rubrivivax sp.
GAACGCGAACTCGGGAATGTAGACGCCCTTGCTGAAGGTCGCAGCATTGGCCACGCCGTTGGTGGTCGGATCGAAGATGCCATTGAGCAGCACGCGATCAAAGCCGCCAAAGAAGGCGTTGCCCGGGGTGAAGGCCAGCGAATAGCCGTACACCACCCACAGCACCGAAATCAGCGCAAAGATGGCGAATACCTGCATCAGCACCGACAGCATGTTCTTGCTGCGCACCAGACCGCCATAGAACAACGCGAGACCGGGAATCGACATCATGATGACCAGCACAGTCGCCGTCAGCATCCAGGTGGTGTCGCCCTTGTTGGGTGTGGGTGCCGCAACAGGAGCCGCTTCTTCAGCAGCAGGTGCAGCCTCGGCAGCCGGAGCAGCCGCTTCTTCCACCACAACCGCTTCAACCGCAGGT
>JADMJD010000191.1:564-1527 GCA_018780805.1 Rubrivivax sp.
CGCGCCGCGATACAGCTCGGTATGGCCCTTCTGGCGCCCAAACCCTTTTACTTCCGTAACCGTCAAGCCGGTGACGCCGATGGCCGACAAGGCCTCGCGCACTTCGTCCAGCTTGAACGGCTTGATGATGGCCGTTACGAATTTCATGTTGTCTCCCTCTTCAGGACAAGGATAAAAATGGAGCAGGCCTGCGCACTGCTCCGGGAGTCAGGCCTCAAAAAGCCTTGCTGACCCAGAAGACGAAGGTGTCATCCCCCAGATACTCGCCGTCTCCAAGCGTAGTGGTGTCACCCGCGTTATCGGTCCAGACCGCTTTGTCAGCATTAGTGTCGGTGTATTTCAACCCGACAGTCATGCCCTTGCTCAGCCCGCCCAACTTGCCCAGATCGTAGGTGGCGCTGACGCTGTAGTCGTCGTAGTCCTGCGCGTCGTTGTTGTCGAACGAGAAAGTTCCCCAGTGCGCGCCCAGGGTCAGGCCGCTCTCGCCGACTGGGTAGCTCGCGTTGATTTCCAGGTAGTCCGAACCGTCAGAGTTAGCAAAACCGAAGGTTTCATTGCTGAGGCTGTAGGAATATTTGGCGCTCAACCATTTCCAGCCACCGCCTATGTACAGCTCGGTCGTGTCACCGGTAACAGCACCGGCTCTATCACCGGGATAGAAATAACCAATGACGCCGACATCGTAGGTGAAGTCGCCGGCACTGCCACGATAGCCACCATAAAGGTCGATTTCCATGTTGCCCGAGTCGTATCCCTGATAGTCCTCGATCCAGCCCACGTTCGACGCCCAAGTGCCCACGTAGATACCGCTCGCATGGCTGTAATCGAAGCCGCCCTGGATGGCCGGATCGCCGCCCGTCTGCGAAATGCCGCGGAAAACATAGTCACTGGAGAGGGTAACGTTGGCCGTCAGGGTATGCGGACTGGTTTCTTCAGCCATCACGACGCCAGGTGCGCCAACCA
>JADMJD010000126.1:0-3095 GCA_018780805.1 Rubrivivax sp.
GCCACGGCGATGTACCACAGCGGCCTGAACCCGCTGAAGGGCATCAGCCGCCAGACCGAAGGCCCCGCTGCACGCGCCGAGAAGGTGGACATCGTGCGCGGCGAACGCCGCCGCCGGCTGCACAAGGCCTTCCTGCGCTGGCACGACCCCAACAACTGGCCGCTGCTGCGCGAGGCGCTGAAGACCATGGGCCGCGCCGACCTGATCGGCAACGGCAAACTGCACCTGATCCCGAACTTCCAGCCGGCCACCGACGGCGGCTACACCAGCGCGCGCCGCAAGAACAGCACGCCGGTGGGGGCCAAGGCGGTCAGCCAGGCGGCGGCCCCCACAGCGGTGGCGCGGCCCAAACCTTCGGCCCGGCGCGGTGCGCTGCTGACGCAGCACACCGGCCTGCCGCCCCGACGCAAGGCTTAAGTGCGGCGGCGCTGCGCGGCGCCGGCCACGCCCAGCAGGCCGGCGGCCAGCAGCAGGGCCGAGGTCGGCTCCGGTACCGGCGCACTGAACGTGGTGGTGATGGCCTGGCCCCGCTCGCTCTCGACCGCGAAGGCGTTCAGCGTCAACGTGTAGTCGGCGTTCACGGTGATGTCGGCAAAGCCGTAGAACACGTCGTTGCGTGAGCTGCCACTGGCGTCGCGGATCGTCAGGCCCAGGAAGCCGCGGCCCACGTCCCAGTTGCCGAAGGCCGGGCCCAGGTCCGGGTAACCCGCGCCCGGGTCCTGGTAGCCGGTGCCGGCACCGATGCTGACGCCTTCGCCGTAGCGGGCCGGGTTCAGGTTGGTGGCCGACTCGTAGACCACGCCATTGCCGCGGAAGAAGTAGCCCTGCGTGAATACCTGGGCCTGCGGGCTGCCGAACGAGGTGTCGGTGAGCAGGAAGAACAGGCCGTCGTCGAACAGCGTGTCGGGGAAGAAGAAGCCGCGCGATTCGGCATAGCCCGTCAACGGGTTGAACCAGACGCCGGTGCCGTCGCAGCAGCCTCCGCCCGGGTTGGGCGTGGTGGTCAGCGGGGTGCCCAGCTCGGTGTACACGACCACGGCCTGGCCCAGGCTGGGCAAGCACAGCAGTGCGGCGGCGGCGGCGTTCCACAAGCTCTTCTGCATCAATCGTCCTCCAAAGGTTGTCTTGGGGCACCTGCGGTGCCGTTGGCAGTCTCTCCCACAGCAAAGCCCATGCCCACCCCCGCAATCCGGTGGGGCTGGCCGGGTCAGCGGCTCAAACGCCGCAGGCCGTCAGCGCCGATTCCAGCGCTGCGAGGTCGGCGGCCGTGGTGTAGCCGGGCACCGACACCCGCACGAAATGCTGCCCGCCGTGGTGCGTGACCGGCACCTCGATGTGGTGCTGCTCGAAGAGCCGTCGGCGCAGCGCGTCGCCATCGGCCGTGGCCACGGCCAGTGGCACCATCTGCGCAAAGTCGGCGTCGGTGGCGATGGCGGGCAGGCCGGTGCGCGCCGCCACGCGGTGCATCAGCGCCATGGCCTGGGCATGGCAGCGAGCCTGCACCGCCGGCCCCAGCTGGGTCTGCTGGAACTGGATCGCCGCCGGCACCGCCAGGAAGGCCGTGATGTCGCGCGTGCCTTGCCACTGCAGCCGGCGTTCCAGCACCGTGCGGCCCAGGTAGGCGTCGAAGCCGCTGTGGCCCGTCACCTGCTCGGCATAACCCCAGCTGGTCACCGTGGCGTGCAGGCGCTCGTGGTGCTCAGGGCGCGCGTGCAAGAAAGCAGCACCCTTGGGCGCACACAGCCACTTGTGCAGGTTGCCGGCGTAAAGATCGGCACCCACGGCGTCCAGGTCCAGCGGGATCTGGCCGGGTGCGTGCGCGCCGTCGATCACCGTCAGCAGGCCGCGTGCACGCGCTGCGGCACACAGTTCGGCCACCGGGAAGATCAGCGCCGTGGTCGATGTGATGTGGCTGGCAAACACCACGCGTGTGCGCGGCCCGGCCTGGGCCAGCACCGTGTCCACGAAGCGCTCGCGCTGGAATGGCAGCGGCACCACGGCCCTGCGGTACACCGCGCCGTGTTCGGCACAGACACGTTGCCAGGTGGCGTCGCAGGCGCCGTATTCATGGTCGGTGGCCAGCACCTCGTCGCCGGGCTGCAGCTGCAGTGAACGCGCCACGGTGTTGACGGCCGTGGTGGCGTTGGGCACGAAGACCAGGTCGTCCGCCTGCGCGCCGAGGCAGTGGCCCAGGGCCTCGCGCGCGGCCCGCAGCAGGCCGGCCGAACGCCGGCCCAGGAACTCGACCGGGTTGCGCTCCAGTTCGCGTTGCAGCGCCACATGGGCCTCGAACACCGGCACCGGGCAGGCGCCGAACGAGCCGTGGTTGAGGAACACCAGGTCCGGGTCGAGCATGAATTGATCGCGCACCACGGCAGTGTAGGGGGCCCCTCGGACCGGGGGTGCCCCGGGCTGCTGCCGATGCGGTGCGGGGGCGCGGGTGCTAGCGTCCGTACCTGTCTTTTCAAGAAAACTGCCTTCATGCACCAGCCCCTGATTCGCCGCCTGTTGTCCACCACCGTGGCGGCTGCCCTGTTCACGCTGGCCGGGTCCGCGTCGGCCTACAGCGGCCTGGTGGTCTTTGGCGACAGCCTGTCCGACGGCGGCAACATCGCCGCCCTGATCGGCACCGACCCCGACCAGGTCATCACCGGCAACGACTACATCCCGTCGGCGCCTTACGCCTCGGGCACCTTCAGCGACGGCGCCACCTGGGTCAATGGCCTGGCCAGCCAACTGGGTGTGGTGGCGGGGCCGTCGATGACCGGCGGCAGCAACTACGCCTTCGGCGGCGCCACCACCAGCGGCGGCCTGTCGCCCAGCATGGTGGTGCAGGTGGGCATGTACCTGGACGACGTGGGGGGCATCGCGGCCAGCGACAGCCTCTTTGTGCTGGCTGGTGGTGGCAACAACGCCCGCGCCGCGCTGGAGGCGGTGCTGGCCGGCGAGCCCATCGTGCGCACGGCGATCAGCACGGCCATCACCTTTGCGCGCGACGTCGGCAACATGGTCGACACGCTGCAGGCCGCGGGCGCTGTCGACATCGTGGTCTGGAACGCGCCCAACCTGGGCCTGACGCCGGCCGTGGGGGGGGG
>JADMJD010000126.1:3105-8160 GCA_018780805.1 Rubrivivax sp.
GCTGTCGGCCGGACCGGCCGCCAGCTTCCTGTGCCAGGCGGTGGCCGGGTTGATGAACGCCGCATTGGCGCGCCGCCTGCAGGACGAACAAGGCGTGCAGATCTTCGACCTCTACGGTCTGGTGGGCGGGGCCGTGGCCGACCCGGCGGCCTATGGCCTGCTCAACGTCACCGACGCCTGCGGGGCGCTGGCCGACTGCGTGCCGGGGGACTTCCTGTTCTGGGATGGCATCCACCCCACCACCGCCGGCCATGCCATCGTGGCCGACGCGATGTTCGCCGCCGTGGTGCCAGAGCCGGGCACCTGGGCCTTGTTCGCGGCCGGCGGCCTGGTCATCGCGCTGCGCCGCCGCCGCGCCTGAGCGTGGTTTGAGGCCCGGTCAGGCCGGCACGACGCTGCCGTCCACCAGCCGCACACGCTGGCCGGCGGCCAGCGCGCCTGCCTGGCTCTGCGTCACCGAGGTCTTGCGGCCGTCGTCCAGCTGCAGATCGATGCGGTAGCCGGTGATGCTGGTGTTGCGGTCCTTCTCGATGCGGTGACCGGCCGCGGCGCCGCCGACGGCGCCGACCACCGTGGCCACCTTGCGGCCGTTGCCGCCACCGATCTGGTTGCCCACCGCCGCACCGACCACACCGCCGATCAGCGCACCGGCGCCACTGGGTTTTTCTGTCGTGCGCAGTGGCACCACGGCCGTGACCACACCGGCTTCGCCGCGCAGCGCCACGGGCTGGGCGGCGGGCTTCGGCGTCCTGGCCGTCGTGGTGACGGGTGACTTGCTCACCTCGGTGCTGAGGCTGGTCGTGCCACCGTCCTGCGGGCCGCAGGCGGACAGCAGGGCCACGGCGGCGAACAAGGCGGTCAGGCTGGGCAGGGTATTCTTGGACATCGTTCACTCCTCGGGGGGTTGCAGGATGGGATGCCCAGACTGTGGCCCCGGCGGCCGGCTCCACGCGTGGGGCCACGCCGCGCGCCTTTGTACGAACTGTCCTACACCGTCGGGACTACACCGTCAGGACTACGCCGTCGGCAACCAGGCCTCGATGCGCGTGCCCTGGCCGGGGGCCGACTGCAGCTGCAGCCGCCCACCATCGGACACCACGCGGTAGCGCATGCCGACCAGGCCGTGCGCACTGCGGGGGGCGGTGGCGGGGTCGAAGCCCCGGCCGTCGTCCTGCACCAGCAGCTGTGCGCCGCCTTCGGCCGCGGTCAGGGTCAGCGTCAACTGCCGGGCCTGCGCATGTTTGGCGATGTTGGTCAGCGCCTCCTGCACCAGGCGGAAGGCCGTCAACTGCACGGCCGGCGCCAGTGTCAGCGGCTGCAGGGCCACCTTCACCTGCAGGCCGGATTGCGCGCCGAACTCCTGCACCAGGGTCTCCAGCGAGGTGGCCAGCCCCAGGTGCTCCAGCATCGACGGCCGCAGGTCTTCGATGATGCGGCGCTTCAGCGCGATGCCGGCGTCCAGCGTCTGGCCCAGGTGGGCCAGGCGCTCCAACGCCTCGGGCTGGCCCTGGCCGATGCGGCTCTTCAGGCGCGCTGCGTCCAGCTTGGCGGTGGTGAGCAAGGCGCCCAGCTCGTCGTGCAGCTCGCGTGCCAGGTGGTGGCGTTCGTCTTCGCGCGCGGTCTGCAGGTGGCGGGCCAGTTCCGTCAGCTCGGCCGTGCGGTGGCGCACCTGCACCTCCAGCTGGTCACGTTCGGCCTGCACGGCGCGCTGCAGCGCGGCCCGTTGTGCCGCCAGCGCCGCCGCCTGGCGCAGGTACAGCGCCAACCCGGCCAGCAGGCCCAGGGCCAACAAGGCCACGCCCACGCGGCTGCCCTGCAGCGTCTGGCGCAGGTCGCTGCGGCCCAGGTCCACCTTGGCCTGTTCCAACGCCAGCAGGCGGCTGGCGGCGCCGCGCAAGGCCTCCATCTGTTCTTTGCCAATGCCGGTGAGCATCAGGTTGCGCCACTGGTCGACCTTGCCGTCGTCGAACAGCGCCTGCGTGGTCTCGAGCTCGGAGAGCTTGCGCAGCGACATGGTCTCCAGCTCCTGCAGCACCGGCAGCGCGGCCGGCTCGGCGGCGTAGTAAGCCTGCAGCCGGGCCAGTGCATCACGCACGTCGTCGGCGGCCTGGCGCGTCGGGTCCAGGTAGTCGCGGTGGCCGGTGAGCAGGTAACCCCGCTGGCCGGTCTCGGCGTCGATCATGCGGCGCAGCAGGCGTTCCACCTGGCCGCGTGCGGCTTCGGTGGCCTGCAGCTGCCCCAGCGCGGCCGACGAGCGCCAGTGGCCCAGCTCGCTGACCGCCAGCAGCAGCGCCACCACCAGCGCCGCCGCGGCCAAGGCCGCGCCACGGTGCCACGGCCGGCGGGCGGGGACAGGCACGGGCGCTGGCACGGCATCTACACTGCGGTCTTCTTCGGTGGAGGGCACAGCTTGACCATCATCAGAGTCGGCATCGTTGACGACCACCCCATTGTGCGGGCCGGCCTGCAACAGTTCCTGGGCGAGCAGGTCGATCTGCGCGTGGTGGGCGACGCCGCCGACGGCCGCGCCGCGCTCGACCTGGTGCGCAGCGGCGAGCTGGACGTGCTGCTGATGGACGTCTCCATGCCCGGCACCAGCGGTGTCGAGGCGCTGCAGGCCATCAAGGCGCGCGCGCCGGCGCTGCCGGTGGTGATCTTGAGCGGCCTGCCGGCGGCGCATTACGCCGTGAACCTGTTGCGCATGGGGGCCAGCGCCTACCTGAACAAAGAAGGGGACCCGGAGCAGATCCTCCAGGCCATCCACACCGTCGTGCGCGGCCGGCGTTTCATCACACCCGAGGTGGCCGAGCTGCTGGCCGACGGCCTGAGCCTGGATGCCGACAAGGCCCCGCACGAAACCTTGTCCGAGCGTGAATGGCAGGTCTTCCTGCGCCTGGCCCAGGGCGAGGCGCTGGGGGCGGTGGCCGATGGCATGGCGCTGTCGGTGAAAACCGTGTCCACCTACCGCACCCGGGTGCTGGCCAAGCTGCAACTGGCGAGCAACAGCGACCTCACCTACTACGCCTTGAAAAACGGCCTGATCCAGTGACGCCGGCCCGGCGCCCGCGCACGCCACGGCGCCGCGCGGGCCTGGCGGGCGCACCAGTGCACCAGGGCGTCGATCTCGCGTGACTTGTCGAACACCGCGTCGGCGCCCAGCGCCAGGCAGTGCAGCCGGGTCACGCGGTCGGCCTGGTTGCTGAACACCGCCACACGCAACCCCGCGGCCAGGCCGGCGGCAATCAACGGCAAGCCGCGGCCCTGGCGCAGCGCCAGGTCCAGGATCATCAAATCGCTGTGGGCGCCATGTTCGGCCAGCCAGGCCTCGGCCTGGGCCTGGCCGTCGGCCCAGGCCGTCACCTCGGCCGGTGCCAGCTCGGCCAGGGTGGCGCTGAGCTGTTCGCGCACCAGGGCCTGGTCTTCGACCAGGTAGACCTGCAGCGGGCGCATCACAGGCCTCAGGCCTGGGAGGACGCGGGCGCTGCCGGTTCGGCCGGCGGCAGCAGGGTCGGGCTGGCGGGCACCTCGATCACCGGGTGGCTTTGCCGTGCGCCGGCTTCGGCCAGCCCGTCCATGGGCTGGCAGGCGACGGCGGCCACGGCCACCAGCACGGTGAAGGCAAACAAGGCGGTGCGGGTGGGGGGCATGGCGGGCTCCGTGTGACAGAGCCTGCACGATAGGCCGCGGGCGTCGCGCTGGCGGTCGTCGGCCGGCGCGGGCGGATGCAGGAAATTTCCTACACGCCCTGCCTCAGGTGGTTTCCCGCCTCAGGCGGCTTCGAGCAGCGGCAGCAGCGTGTGCTCCCAGTCCTGCAGGTCTTCAGGCCCGGCGTGCAGCCAGGCCAGCGCCTGCGCGCCGTGTTGCACCCAGTCGGCCTCGGCGTCCAGGCCCTGGTGGCGGCGCAGCAGGTGTTCGGCCACCAGGCCGGCGGCCACCAGGGTGTGCACCTCGGGTTCGATGCTGCTGTCGCCCAGCGACGCCAGGTCGTGGTGCAACCGTATCGCGCCCATCACGGTGGGTGCCAGGCGCCAGACGCGGGCCACCAGCGCCCCTACCACCGCGTGGTCGGTGCGGTGGTTGGCGTTTTCCGTCTGCACAAACGTGCGGTCACGCCGCGCCTGGCCTTCGACGATGGTGCCGGCGTAGCTGCGGAAGCTTTGCAGCAGCACCGGCATGCCGACATGCAAAAACAGGCCGAAGGTGTGGGCCAGGTCGGGCGAGAGGTCGGGCATCTGGCGCGCCAGGCCGTCGAGCACCACCGCACGCTGGCCCGAGCGCTCCCAGAAGCCCTGCAGATGCGGGCTATCGGCACGGATGCTCTGGCGGGCCAGAAAACCCGTCATCAGCGCCGCGGTCTGCGTCAGGCCCAGGCGGGTCATGGCCTGGCCCACGGTCTGGGCCGGTGCAAAACCTGCGAATTGCGCACCGCTGGCCTGGCGGATCAGGACGGCGCTCATCGCAACATCGCTGCTGGCGATGCGGGCCACCTCGCCCAGGTCGGGCTCGGCCAGGGCCAGCGCCTGCTGCAACCGGGTCAGCAGGGCCGGGCAGGGCGGGATCACGATCTGCTGCAAGGGGCCGCGGCTGCGGGCGTGGTCGATTTCACCGGCGATGCCGTCGGTGGTCAGGGGCGGGGCGGCGCGGATCATTGGGGGTTATCGGCCGGCAGCCGGGGCGGCTGAAGCCTTGTCGGTGCCCGGCTGACACGCGGCTGCGCCACAGGCGGACAGCCGGCTGCGGCGCAGCGTCATGGCCGATGGCATGGTGGGCGCCTAACTTGGGTGCACAGCCCCTCTGCACCCCCATGGACACGCCCTGCATCACCGACTACGAACTGCGCTTCCAGTCACTTTTTTTCCCGGGCCGCGCGCTGGCCTTCCCCTGTGACGAACGCGGCCGGGTCGAACTCGACAGCCTGAGCGCACGGGCGCGTGACAACTACCTGTTTGCGCGCGCCGTGGTTGGCCGCGAATTTGCGGTGCCCCAGGTAGTGCCGCGGCTGGACGGCTGAAGCTCAGCCGCCGCTGGGGCCCGAGGCCGCGGGCTCGGGCGCTG
>JADMJD010000126.1:8170-62380 GCA_018780805.1 Rubrivivax sp.
GCCGGTGCTGGGGCCGGCATGGTCTCTGCCACGGGCATCGGATCGGCTGTCGGGGTGGGTACGGGCACAGGGGCGGGCTCAGCGATGGCCGCAACTGCGGGCGCCGGTGCAGGGATGGTCACGGGTGCAGCGCCGGCCACACGCGCCGGTGCAGTCACAGGTGCAGGAGCAGGTGCCACGGCGGCCACCGGCTCGGCCACCGCGGCTGGCGCGATGCGGGGCTCCGCCCGGGCCGGCGCAGCGGCCGGCGATGGGCCGGATGCCAGTGCCACCAAGGGCGCCGGCTCGGTCGGGCCGTGCTGCACCGTCACCACCGCTGCCAGCGCGGCGGTGCCGAACACACCCAGCACCAGCAGCCCGGGCCAGCGGCGGCGGGCAGGGCGGTACGGGGTGGGACGCAGGGACAGGGGCTCGGACATGGCTTCCTCCAGTCGGGATGGGTGTGCCGCCATGCTTGCGTTCGCCGCTGGTGGGCCGCGTCGGCGCACGGCCCGGTCTTTTGTAGGACATCGCCTCGCCGTGGGCGCTAGCATCCCGGGCTTCTGTTGCTTCCTCCCCCGCCATGGCCGCCTCCAGCCTGCTTGCCCTGATCGACGACATCGCCACCATCCTCGACGACGTGGCGGTGATGAGCAAGGTGGCGGCCAAGAAGACCGCCGGGGTGCTGGGCGACGATCTGGCGCTGAATGCGCAGCAGGTCGCCGGCGTCAACGCCGACCGTGAACTGCCCGTGGTCTGGGCCGTGGCCAAGGGCTCGGCCGTCAACAAGCTGATCCTGGTGCCGGCGGCGCTGGCCATCAGCGCCTTTGCGCCCTGGGCCGTGACACCGCTGCTGATGCTGGGCGGCGCCTTCCTGTGTTTTGAGGGCGTGGAAAAACTCGCCCACAAATACCTGCACGACCCGGCCGAAGATGAAGCGCACCACGCCGCGCTGACGCAGGCCCTGGTCGACCCGAAGGTGGACCTGGTGGCGCTGGAGAAGGACAAGATCAAGGGCGCGGTGCGCACCGACTTCATCCTCTCGGCCGAGATCATCGTGATCTCGCTGGGCGCCGCGGCGGGTGCGGCCATTGGCACCCAGGCGGCGGTGCTGGGGGTGATCGCGGTGGCGATGACGATCGGTGTCTACGGCCTGGTGGCGGGCATCGTGAAGCTGGACGACCTGGGCCTGTGGCTGTCGCGCAAGAGCGGTGCTGTCGCTGCGCTGGGTCACGGCATCCTGGCCTTTGCGCCCTGGCTGATGAAGGCGCTGTCGGTGGCCGGCACTGCGGCCATGTTCCTGGTGGGCGGCGGCATCCTGGTGCACGGCATCGGCCCGCTGCACCACTTGGTGGAACACTGGCACTGGCTGCCGCAGAACCTGGCCAATGCGGCGCTGGGCATCGTGGCCGGCGCGCTGGTGCTGGCCGGGGTGAAGCTGATCCAGAAACTCCGGGGCTGACGCCGTGGCCCGGTTGTCCGCCGATGAAGTGGCCCACTACCAGGCCGAAGGCTGGCTGATCCCGGAGTGGCGGCTGCCCGCGGCACGCACCGCGGCCATGCGCGAGGCGCTGGACGAGTTGCTGCGCCGCAACCCCGGCGTGCGGCCAGAGAAGCTGGTGTCGGCCCACATCGACGGTGACAACGGCGAAGGTGTGCGCGGCGTGGCCGATTTCCTGGCGCTGGCGCAAGACCCGGACATCGTCGATCTGGTCTCGGGTGTGATCGGCGATAACGTCATTCTCTGGGGTTGCCATGTGTTCTGCAAACCGGCGGCCGAAGGTTACGAGACCCCCTGGCACCAGGACGGCCACTATTGGCCCATCCGCCCGCTGGCCAATTGCACCGTGTGGCTGGCGCTGGAGCCGTCCACACGCGCCAATGGCTGCCTGCGTGTGATCCCGCGTTCACACCTCGGCCAGCGCCTGCACCCGCACCTGCACGAAGACCGCACCGACCTGACGCTGAACCAGCGTTTGGCCGAGGGCGCGTTTGATGAAGCCGACGCGGTGGACCTGGAACTGCAGCCGGGCCAGATGTCGCTGCACGACGTGTACATGGTGCACGGCGCCGACGCCAACCGCTCGGCGCAGCGCCGCACCGGCGTGGCGCTGCGCTACATGCCGGCCACGTCGGTGTTCGAGCGCAGCCTGCGGCCGTCCGACGGCCAGACCGGCGTGCCGGTGAACTTTGCGCAGCGGCCGCTGTGGCTGCTGAAGGGCCGCGATGTCAGCGGCCGCAACGACTTTGACGTCGGCCACCCGCCGGGGCGCAGCGGGCGCTGAATGGGATCAGCACGGGGCGCTGAATGAGATCAGCGCGGGGCGCTGAATGGGATCAGCGCGGGGCGCTGAACGGCTCAGCGCAGCACGCGGATGTCCAGCAGTTCGACCTCGAAATGCAGCGTCGCGTTGGGCGGGATCGGGCCGCCTGGCGTGCCACGTTCGCCATAGGCGATGGCCGGCGGGCAGGTGAGTTTGGCCTTGCCGCCGACCTTCATCTTCTGCACACCTTCGGTCCAGCAGGGGATCACGCGGTTGAGCGGGAACTCCGCCGGCTGGCCGCGCTTGATGGAGCTGTCGAACTCCTTGCCATCGGGCAAGGTGCCGCGGTAGTGCACCTTCACGGTGTCGGTGGCGGTGGGCTGGGCGCCGCTGCCATCTTTGAGCGACTGGTAGACCAGGCCGGAGGCGGTGGTGACCGGGGCGGGGGCGGGGGTCTGTGACAAGGCGGGCAGGGCGGCCGCGGCCAGCAGGAGGGGGAGGAGATGTTTCATCCCGCGATCATCGCACCGCCGAGGCCACCGTCTTGATGCGGGTGTCGAACCACTGGTCCAGCAGCCGGCCTTCGTAGACCAGCGGGCCGTCGTCGCGGCGGTTCAGGCGGCGCTCCAGGTACATCAGGTCGGTCAGCTGGTCTTCACCCTGCGCCAGCAACTGCTCACCCTGGCGCAACTCGAACTTCAGCCCCAGGCGCGGTGCATCGGGCAGCTGGCCCATCACGCGCAGGCGGTGCATGGAAAAACTGTCCACTTCACCGGCCAGGTCGACGTCGGTGATGTCCACGCGCAGCACCTGGCCATCGGGCAGGTGCCGTGCCAGGCGGTTGAAGTGCGCGGTGAGCGCCTGCTGCGTGCGCTCCTTTTCCAGCGCACCGAAGCCGGCATCGGCAAATTTCTCGGGGGTGACGTAGCGCACCTCCGCGCGGCCGACCGCATGGGCGGCACCGGCGAACAGGCAAGCGGACAACAGCGCAGCGGCAATCAGGGGCAGGCGGTTCATGGCATCTCTCGTGGTCGAGTAGACGTCATGCTCGCGCAAGGCCGCCGGCCACGCCAGCAGCTTTGCACAAGTTTTCACCGCGGGAAGCTGTCCTTCAGCCCGGTGGTGCGGTTGAACACCGGCGCGCCGGCCGCATGGTCCTTGCGGTCGCTGACGAAATAACCGTGGCGCTCGAACTGCACCTGGCGCTCGGCCGGCCAGGCGGCCAGCGAAGGCTCCAGCCAGCCGCGCACCACACGCAGGCTGGCGGGGTTCAGCACTTCGCGGAAATCACGCCCGCCGGCATCCGGCTGGGCCTCGGTGAACAGGCGTTCGTACAGCCGCAGCTCGGTGGCCACGGCGTCGTGCGCGGCGACCCAGGTGATCGTGCCCTTGACCTTGACGGCATCCGCGCCAGGTGTGCCGCTCTTGGTGTCGGGCACCACCTGGGCCAGCACCCGCGTGACGCGGCCGTCGGCATCCTTCTCGCAGCCGGTGCACTCGACCACCATGCCGTACTTCAGCCGCACCTTGTTGCCCGGAAACAGGCGGAAAAAACCCTTGGGCGGTGTCTCGGCAAAGTCGTCGCGTTCGATCCAGACCTCGGGACCGAGCTCAAACTGCCGCTGGCCCAGCTCTGGCCGCTGCGGGTGGGCCGGCGCGTGGCAGGGCTCGCGGTGCGCGGCGCCGAACAGGTCGGCCCAGTTTGTCAGCACCAGCGGCAGCGGGTCCAGCACCGCCATCGCACGTGGCGCCTGGCCTTCCAGGTCGTCGCGCAGGCATTGGTCGAGCACGGCGTATTCGAGCCAGATGTTGGTTTTGCTGGCGCCGGTGTCGTCGGCCATCCTGCGCACCGCGGCGGGCGTGTAGCCGCGTCGGCGCAGGCCGGCCAGCGTGGGCATGCGCGGGTCGTCCCAGCCGGCGACGATGCCCTCTTCCACCAGCGCCTTCAGCTTGCGCTTGCTGGTGATCACGTAGGTCAGGTTCAGGCGGCCGAACTCCACCTGCTTGGGGTTGGGCCGGGCCAACAACCCGGCGTCGGCCAGCTGGCCCAGCAGCCAGTCGTAGAAGGGGCGCTGGTCTTCGAACTCCAGCGTGCAGAAGCTGTGCGTGATGCCTTCGAGCGCGTCTTCGATCGGGTGCGCATAGGTGTACATCGGGTAGATGCACCAGCGGTCACCGGTGTTGTGGTGGTGCGCACGTTTGATGCGGTACAGGGCCGGGTCGCGCAGGTTGATGTTGGGGCTGGCCATGTCGATCTTCGCGCGCAGGACCATCGCACCGTCGGCATGCTGGCCGTCGCGCATCTCGCGAAAGCGCGCCAGGTTTTCCGCCGGCGTGCGGCCGCGGAAGGGGCTGTCGGTGCCGGGCGTGGTGAAGTCGCCGCGGTGGGTGCGCATGTCCTCGGCCGACTGTTCGTCGACGTAGGCCAGACCGCGCTCGATCAGTGCCTCGGCCGCGCGGTACATGAAATCAAAGTAGTTGCTGGCGTAGTAGAGATGGCTCGTTCCGCCACTGTCCCAGTCAAAGCCCAGCCAGCGCACCATCTCGACGATGGCGTCGACGAACTCCTGCTCTTCTTTCTCTGGGTTGGTGTCGTCGAAACGCAGGTGGCAAACGCCGCCGAAATCACGCGCCAGGCCGAAGTTCAGGCAGATGCTCTTGGCATGGCCCACGTGCAGGTAACCGTTGGGCTCGGGCGGGAACCGGGTGCGGATCGCGGCGGTGTCGGGTGCGCCAGCCGCGTGGTGGGCGGCATCGCCGGGGCTGCCGCCGAAGTGCCGGCCCTGGAAGGCGCCGGCGGCGAGGTCCTGCTCAATGACGGTGCGCAGGAAATTGGCGGGTTTCAGCGGGGTTTCTGACATGCCCCGATTCTATCGGCGGCCCTTCAGGCGCTGGATCTCGTCGTCCAGCATGCGCTCGCGGAAGCCGTCGCCGCGCAGGCTGAGGAAGGTCACGATGCCATGGATGGCCAGGCCCAGGCCCCAGCCCATCAGCGGGAACCCATGCCAGCGGGTGCCGCCGACGGTCTGGTTGATGGCAAACAGGCCCAGGTTCACGCACACGAACACCAGCGCGTGCACGTAGAAGCCCATCTTCATGTCGACGCGCTTCTTGGCGCGGGCGTGGATTTCGTCGTCGGTCAGTGAGCGGTCCATGGTGTTCTCCGGGTTGGCATGGGGCAGGCCGGTTGGCCAGCCTGGTGAGTGGCCCTTGCCAAACACCGATGAAGGCCATTGTGATCAGCCTCTGCGGGCTTGTCTGGTGCCAAGCGACCAAGCGACAGCCAAGGGCGCGAACGGTGTCCAGACTTGTGCCAATGGTGCCTGTGGTGGCCGCTTCGCGGTCGCGCCGGGCTGGAAATCTGCTGTCGAACCTGGCTAGAATATTTCAGGTTGTGACAAGCGCAATCCGGCCGCGACCGACAGGTATGCCGGCTTTGTGGGTGGCTTGTCCAACCGGCTTTCTGATCGAGCAACCTGGGAGGGTTTCCATGAAGTTTGTTTCCACCGTGGCAGTGTTGGCTGCAGTCTTGGCGTTGACCGGCTGCAATTCCGTCCCCATCATGAACGTCAGCGAAGCGGCTGTCAGCAGCGCATCCGGCAACGCGCTGCGGCCGGATCAGGTTCGTGCCGCCATCGTTCGTGCCGGCACCGCCCTGGGCTGGCAGATGAAGGACGAAGGCACCAGCATGCTGGTGGCCACGCTTCAGCTGCGCACGCACACCGCAGTGATCGAGATCCCGTATTCGAGCAAGAGCTACAGCATCAAATACCGTTCCAGCGTGGACCTGGACGAAAAGGGCGGGAATATCCACAAGAATTACAACGGTTGGATCCAGAACCTTACGCGCGGCATCAACGCCCAGCTGACGGCGTCGTGATGGAGGGTCTGCCTGTCATGGCGGTTTCGGCCCGGGCGTTGGCGACATTGGTGGTCGACGCCCTGAATCTGGAGTCGGTCGACGCCATGCAACTGGATCTTTCAGCACCGTTGTTTGCAGGGGGGCTGGGGCTGGACTCGCTCGACTTGCTCGAGATCTCACTGGTGATTCAGCAGCGCTATGGCGTCAAGTTGAAGGCCGACGATCCGAACAACGAAGCCAGCTTTGCCTCGCTGCAAAGTCTCGCCGACCACATCAACGCCCTCCAGGTCGGCAGAAGCTGAGCGGCCCGTGTGGCCGTTTGGGTCGCTTGACATGGCGGCGCTCGGGCGCGTGGTGCCGGCCCTGGTGCTGACATGGCTGGCGCTGGTGTTTGCGCGCACGCTGACAGGGGGCAGGATGCCGTTGATCGAGCGCATTGCCCGCGTCGGCAGAGCCGATCTGCCTCCGGCGCTGCGCCGTTACACCCGCCGCCTGACGGCGGTGTGGTGCGGGTATCTTGTCGGTGCTGCAAGCTGCACACTGGTGCTCGGCTTGCCTCTTGGTTGGACCAGCCTCATGGTGTGGTCGGGTACCGCGGTCCTGTTTGTGGCCGAACATCGCCTGCGCGCGCGCTGGTTTCCGACGGAGGTGTTTCCCAGCGTGTGGCAGCAGATCCTCGACACCTGCCGGGTCTGGCGCCGAGGCGCATGAATGCGCACGCCCCTGGCGCGATGGCGCCCCGGCAGCAGTCGCCGCTGCTCGCGGCAGACACCTGGATGGCACAGGTGGCGGTCCTGGGCGGCGCGCGCAGCTGGAGCTGGTGGCAGGTGCACGCCGCAGCCCGGGCGTTGGCATCAGAACTGCCGGACGGTGCCACGGTGTGCAACCTCTGCCGCTCCCGCGCCGGCTTCCTCGTGGTCTGGCTGGCTGCCCTGCGGCGCCGCTGCCTGCTGGTGTTGCCACCTTCGGGCGGCCGCGCCGATCTGGCCGCTGTGCTGGCCGCTTGTCACCGGCCCGTGGTCTTGTTCGACGAGCCGGCCGACCTGCAGCCCGAGTGGGCCGCCATGGCGCCATGTCGTTTGTTCCAACCCGAACCTGACCTGGGCGCACCGGCTGGCACCGGGCTGTCGTGGAGCCCGGCATGGGATGCGCCGCTGATTCGCCTGTACACCTCCGGCAGCACCGGGTTGCCGGAACCGCAGGTCAAGACCCTGGGGTGCCTGGAACGTGGCGCCCAGACCTTGGGCGAACGCCTGGGCCAGGAGATCGAGGGCGGGTTACCGATGTTGCGCCGCATCGTCTGCAGTGTGCCTACACAACACATGTTCGGAGTCGAGGCTGCGGTCATGTTGTCGCTTGTGCACGGCTTGCCGCTGGTCGAGCGGCATCCGCTGCTGCCGGCCGACGTGCGCAGCGCCTGTGCGGCCGCAGGCGATGGCGTGGTCTGGGTCACGACCCCGCTCCACCTGCGTGCGCTGGTGCGCTCGGGCACGCAGGTGCCGAACTGCAGCGCCGTGATCGTCTCGACGATGCCCTTGGCCGCTGCAGTCGCCGTGCAAGCCGAGGGTTTGCTGGGCGCACCGGTGCTGGAGATCTACGGCACAACCGAGACCGGTGCCTTGGCGATGCGGCGCGGCGCCACGCAGACGGACTGGACTCCGCTGGCAGGAGTCGAACTTTCGCCGAGCCCGGACGGTGCGCTGGCCTGGGGGGGGCACTTCGATTCACCGCAACGGCTGGCGGACCAGATCGAACTGGGCCATGGCAGTTTTCGCCTGCTCGGCCGGCAGTCCGACTTGATCAAGATTGCCGGGCGGCGGGCTTCCCTGGCGGGGCTGAACCTGCTGTTGCAAGACATGCCGGGGCCCGACGATGCTTGTTTCTACCTGCCACACACCGGAGCAGATGCCGAGCGCCTGGTGTTGATTCACGCCGGCGCGCCGCTGGACACCGCAGCGGTCCGCGCTTGGCTGCGCCGCCACATGGACCCGGTTTTTCTGCCGCGCGCCTTCATCCAGGTGGCGCGTTTGCCACGCACCGAAGGCGGCAAGCTGCCGCAAGAGGCCTTGCGCAGAATCCACGCTGCGTGGCTGGCTGGCAGCGTCGAGCCGTGACGCTGATCGAGTTCGAGATCCGTGTTGCCGCCGACCACCCGAGTCTGGCGGGCCACTTTCCGGGCCAGCCCATCGTACCCGGCGTGCTGCTGCTCGATCAGGTGCTGTCCGCCGCCGGCCAAGCCACCGGCACCACCGTGCTGCAGGTGGTGCAGGCCAAGTTCACGTCGGCCTTGCAGCCCGGCGAAGCGGCCATGGCACGCTGCGAATGGTCGGACGACCGGCTGTCATTTCGTGTGACGACAGCGCGTACCGGGCAGGCCGTGGCCGTGGCCAGCGGCAGCCTGAAGCTGGCGCCACCGACCGGGTCGTCGACATGACGCAGTGGACGCACAAGGCTGAACGTGGCAGTGCCTGGCTGATCCGCTTGATCGCCTGGCTGGCCCGTGTTGTGGGCCGACCGTTGTGCCGCGGGCTGCTGTACCCCATCGTGCTGTATTTTGTGCTGACCGATGCCACGGCACGGCGGGCTTCGGCCGAGTTCCTGCAACGTGCGCGCGGCCGGCCGACGCGGCTGCGTGACGTGTTCGCCCACCTGTACAGTTTTGCCGCCACCTTGCTCGACCGGGTCTACATGGCGGCTGGTGACTTCCACCGCTTCGACGTCAGCATCGTCGGCTTGCCGCTGCTGGACGAGGCCTTGCAGGCCGGCCGCGGCTGTGTGCTGCTGGGTTCGCACCTGGGCAGTTTTGATCTGCTGTCGCTGGCACACCGCGCGCTGGACGGCCGGCCCGTGGCTGTGATGATGCGCGTCGATCCACGTTCGCAGGTGCGTCGCATCGCCGGCATCGACGATGGTTCGCTGAACATCATCCCGCTCGGCCGCCCCGACAGCTTTTTGCGTGCGCACGACGCACTGAGCCAAGGCAGTGTGGTGGCGTTGCTGGCGGACCGCGTCGATGGTGCAGCGCGGCGGCCGGTGCAGTTTTTCGGCCATGCCACCGCCATGCCCACCGCGCCCCATGTGCTGGCAGCGCGCAGCGAAGCGCCGGTCTTGATGTGTTTCGGGCTCTACGAAGGTGGGCGCCGCTACCGCATCGAGTTCATCGAATTTGGTCCGGCAGCCGCTCCGACCAGCCGTGGCCCGGCGCTGCAACCGGTGGTGGACCGGTACGCCGCCCTGCTGGAGGCGCAGGCCCGCAGCCGCCCGCTGAACTGGTTCAACTTCTACCCCTACTGGTCGTCGTCCGACGACGGCCAGCACTAGGCAGACCATTCCCCATGTTGCACCGCTGCCTGTTGGCACTGCTGTTGAGTTTCGGTCTGTCGGCTGCCGCCAGCGCGTTGGACTTGCCCACCCTGCAACGGCTGCTGCAGGCCGAGATCGTGCCGAGCTTCAATTTCCAGGAACAGCGCGAGTCCCCTTGGCTGACGGCCCCGGTGCTGTCCACCGGCAGCATGCACCGCAGCGCCGAAGCGCTGGAAAAGCGGGTTCTGGTGCCGCGTGTCGAGACCTGGCGGCTGCTGGCCGACCGCATGGAGTGGATCGGCCCGCGCGCGCAGGACCGCAAACAGATCCTGTACCGCGACGTGCCAGCGGTGGCTGTGCTGGCCCATGCGCTGCGGCGTGTCATCGATGGTGATCTGCTGGCACTGGCGCCGGACTTCCAGCTCGCCTTGGCGGGTGACCTGAAGGTCTGGACGCTGCGCCTGACGCCGCGCCAGGCCGACATGGCCCGCCACCTGGACCACCTGGAGCTGCAAGGCAGCGGCGGCCAGCTGCAGGTCATCATCGTCGTCGAACGCCAAGCAGAGCGCACGACCACCCGTCTGCTGCGCTGAAACCGGAGCCCATTGCATGTTCGACAAAGATCCCCTGACGGCGCTCGAAGCCGTGAGCGCTGCGCAGTGGCTGGCCTTTGCGCCACTCGCGTTCCAGGCCACGGCGGTGATGCGCGACAGCGGCGTCCTGGCCGCGTTGAACGCACCGCAGACGGACGGTGGCGCGTCCATCGAGGACGTGGCGGCCGCCACCGGCCTGTCCATCTACGCGGTGCGTGTGCTGCTGGAGGCCGGCCTGGGCCTGCACATCGTGTGGCGCAGCGAGGGCCGCTACCACCTGGGCAAACTCGGCCGCTTTTTGCTGGACGATCCGATGACGCGGGTCAACTTCGACTTCACGCGCGATGTCTGTTACCAGGCAGCCGCGCACCTGGGGGCGTCGCTGCGCGAAGGCCGGCCTGCCGGGCTGCAGACGCTGGGCCCATGGGCCACGTTGTACGAAGGATTGTCCGTGCTGCCCGAGCCGGCACGCGCAAGCTGGCATGCGTTTGACCACTACCACTCCGACCAGGCATTTCCGGCCGTCTGTGAGCGCCTCGCCGCCGACCCGCCGGTGCGGCTGTTGGATGTGGGCTGCAACACCGGGCGCTGGGCCCAGACCTGTTTGACGCGCCTGCCGGCGCTGCAGGTCGGTCTGGTCGACCTGCCGGCGCAACTGGACCGTGCGCGCCAGCGACTGGACGCCGCCGGCCTGGGCGCACGTGCAGCACCCCATGCGTTGAACCTGCTGGACCCGCAGGCTGCGTTGCCGCAGGGGCATGACCTGATCTGGATGAGCCAGTTGCTGGATTGTTTTTCCGACGACCAGATCGTGCAGATCCTGGGCAAGGTGCGGTGCGCGCTGCCGCCCGGGGGCCGGGTCTGGATCCTGGAGCTGTTCTGGGACCGCCAGCGCTTCGAGGCCGCGGCCTTCAGCCTGCAACAGACCTCGCTCTACTTCAGCTGCGTGGCCAACGGCAACAGCCAGATGTACGACTCGGCGGTGTTCCTGGGTCTGGTGGAACAGGCTGGTCTGCGGGTGAGCCGGCAGACCGACGGCATCGGGGGTTTCCACAGCTTGCTGGAGTGCCAGGCGGCGACATGATCATGCACCGCCCACCGTCGCCGGAGTTGTTGGTCGTGCCAGGTGTTTCGGCCGTCGCTGTTGTGCACGCTGCGGGTCACGATGCCGACACGCTGTGGGACGCCGTCGTGCGTGGCTGCAGCGGCTTGCACCCCAACCGGCTGGCCTGGTGCGGGCTGGACTGCTGGATTGGCGAGGTGCCGGGCCTGGACGAGGTGCGGCTGCCGGCGCCGTTGGCGGCCTGGGATTGCCGCAACCACCGATTGGCATGGCTGGCCTTGCAGGACCGCGCGTTCCGCCAGGCCGTCGCGGCAGCGGCGACGCGCTATGGCAGCCACCGCATCGGCGTGCTGTTGGGCACCAGCACGTCGGGCATCCGCAGCACGGAGATCGCGCATGCCCAGCACCTCCAGACGGGGCACTGGCCGGCCGGGTTTGCCTATCGGCGCAGCCATGCGGTCGAGTCGTTGAGCCGTTTCACAGCCGAAGTCCTGGGCCTGCAAGGGCCGATGGCCACGGTGAGCACGGCGTGTTCGTCCAGCGCCAAGGTCTTTCTCACCGCGCAGCGCTGGATGGCTGCGGGTCTGATCGATGCGGCGGTGGTCGGTGGCGTGGACAGTCTGTGCCTGTCGACGCTGCATGGCTTTGATGCGCTGCAGCTGTTGTCGGCCGAGCCCTGCCGCCCCTTCGATGCGGCACGCAACGGCATCTCCGTCGGGGAGGCCGGCGGTTTTGTGCTGCTCGACCGGGCGCCAGCGCCGCTGGCCTTGCTGGGTGGTGGCGAGTCGAGTGACGCCTGGCACATGTCGACCCCGCATCCCGAAGGCCGTGGTGCCCAGGACGCCATGCACGAGGCGCTGGCCGTTGCCGGCCTGACGCCGTCGGACATCGGCTACGTCAACGCCCATGGCACGGCCACGCCCAGCAACGACCGCGCCGAAGGGCTGGCGTTGCAGGCCGTTTTTGGCGCGGGCGCAGTGCCGGTCTCGTCAAGCAAGGCGGTCACCGGCCACACCTTGGGCGCGGCCGGCGTGGTGGAAGCCATCGTGGCCCTGAAGGCCATCGAACACCGCATCGTGCCGCCGACGACAAACCTGCGCAGCGCCGACCCCGGGCTGGCGCTGGACTTGCCGTTGAAGGCCCGTGCCGCGGCCGGAATGCGGTACGCGATGAGCAACAATTTTGGCTTTGGCGGCAGCAATTGCTCGCTGATCTTCGGTCGGACGCAATGAGCGTGAGCGGCTTGCAGTTCGATCTCCATGCCGCGGGTGTCCTGGCCCCCGGCCTGCCATCGCTGGCTGCTTTGCGGGCCGGCGCACGCACGGCGCAGCGGCCTGCCCCGGTGCCTGTGGTGCTTCCAGCGCCGGAGCGGCTGCCGGCCAACGAGCGCCGCCGCGCGAGCCCGGTGGTGCGCCTGGTCCTGGCCTGCGTTGAGCAGGTGTTGTCGGACAGCCCCTTCCCGGCCCAGGCCCTGCGCTCTGTTTTTGCCACCGACGAAGGCACGGGTGATGTCTGCCAGCAGATGCTGCAGGCGCTGAGCACCACGCGGCAGGTGTCGCCGCTGGTGTTTCCGAATTCGGTGCAGAACGCGCCGTCGGGCAACTTTTCGATTGCCTGGCAGAACCGCCAGTCGGCCACGGTCGTCAGCCTGGGCTTGGAGAGTTTTGCCAGCGGGCTGCTGTGTGCTGTCACCGAAGCCGTCACATCGCGGGCGCCGGTGTTGCTGGTGGCCTACGACCCGCCGATGACGGCGCCGATCAACGAGTTGCTGCCCGTTGTCGACGCCACGGCCACGGCCTGGGTGCTGACCGCCCGGCGCCAGACAGGTCTGGCCGGGCCGACAGGTCTGACACCGGGTCTGGCGACCTTCAGCCTGGATCTCGCACCCGGCCAGGGGCGCCTGCCCAGCCCCTGGCCACCCTGGATGCCGGCCCGCTGGTCGGCCAACAGCAGCGCACGTGGCCTGGCGACACTCGGCCTGCTGGACGCACCGGCGGGTTCGGTGATGGATCTGACCTTGGGCGGCCAGATGCTGACGCTGCGCCGCATCACCGGGGCCGAGGCATGAAACTGGATCGCGCAGGCATCGCCAGCCGCTTGCCACATGCCGGCACGATGTGCCTGCTGGACAGCGTGCAGCGCTGGGATGCCGAGCACATCGTCTGCAGCGCCGAGGCGCCGACCCCCGCGCATCCGCTGGCGCGCGACGGTGTGGTGCCCACCATCGTCGCGGTCGAGTACGCGGCCCAGGCGTCGGCCGTGCATGGTGCCTTGCTGGAGGCCGAGGCCGGCGTGCGCGCCGGCCTGCTGGCGCGTTTGAGCGAGGTCGATCTTCATGGCGCGGAGGTGCCATCGGCGCTTGGCCCGCTCGCCGTGACGGCCACGCTGATCGGGCGGCATGCGGCCGGTTGTCTGTATGCCTTCCGGGTCGAATGTGGCGCACAGGCCGTGGCCAGCGGGCGCCTGACCGTGGCTTTTGTGCCGGGCGCGGTGCCATGACGCCGCACTCGGCCGCGCTGCGCCGCGCCCTGGTCACCGGTGGCAGCGGCGGCATTGGTGCGGCGATCTGCCGTGCGCTCGCAGCGCAAGGCCACCATGTCATCGTGCACGCCCACCGTGGGGTCGAGCGTGCGCAGGCGCTGGCGCGTGAGCTGGAGGCGGCCGGCGGTTCGGCCAGCGCGGTGGCGTTCGACCTCGCCGATGCCGATCAGGTGCAGGCGGCCACCACCGACCTGCTGGCGGCCGGCCCGGTGCAGATCCTGGTCAACAATGCCGGTGTGCACCACGACGCTTTGATGGCCGGCATGGAGCCCGCCGTCTGGCACGATGTCATCGACACCAACCTCAATGGTTTTTTCCGCGTGACCCAACCACTGCTGTTGCCGATGGTGCGCACCCGCTGGGGCCGCATCGTCAACCTCAGTTCCGTCGCGGCACAGGCCGGCAACCGGGGCCAGGCCAACTACGCCGCCGCCAAAGCCGGCTTGCACGGGGCGACCAAGTCGCTGGCGCTGGAACTCGCCGGGCGCGGCATCACCGTCAACGCCGTCGCGCCGGGGGTGATCAACACCGGGATGAGTGGTACTGCCTTTCCTCCTGATCGGATCCAGGCCCTCGTGCCGGCCGGGCGGGCCGGGCGCCCGGAAGAAGTGGCAGCGCTGGTGGCCTTCCTGGCCTCGGACGCTGCGTCTTACATCACCGGCCAGGTCATCGGCGTCAACGGAGGCATGTACTGACCATGGACATGGGCACACGTGAGCGGCTTGAACCGACCTGGGATCGGGTCTGGGTCGTGATCCCCGCCTACGAAGAGGCCGGCACCATCCGCCGGTTGGCGCTGGACGTGCTGGCCCACACACCGCGTTTGATCGTTGTCGATGACGGCTCGCAAGACAGCACGTCCGCCGAGTTGCAGGACCTGCCCTTGACCCTGCTCAGGCACAGCGCCAACCGCGGCAAGGCGGCCAGCCTGCGCACCGGCTTTGACCACGCGATGGCACACGGTGCCGAGTGTGTGGTCGCCATCGACGGTGATGGCCAGCACGACCCGGCCGATCTGCCGGCCTTGTGTGCCGCCTGGCAGCAGCAGCCCGAATGCATCGTGATCGGCTCGCGTCTGCACGACCGGGCGCAGTTTCCGCCGGCGCGTTACCGTGCCAACCGTTTTGCGTGTTTCTGGATCTCCTGGGCCGCGGGCCATGCGATCACCGATTCGCAGTCGGGGTTTCGGGTCTACCCGCGGCGGGTGGTCGAGATGGCGCTCGGCACACGCGTTCGCGGCGACCGGTTCACCTTCGAGAGTGAGATCCTGATCGAGGCCGCCCGCCACGGCCACCGTACCCTGGCGGTGGCCATCCCGGGGCGCTACCCGGCCAACGCGCGCCGCAGCCACTTCCGGCCGGTGGTCGACATCGCGAAGATCGTGCTCATGGTCGCCGGGCGGCTGCTGCGCCAAGGCATGGCCCCGCGGGGTTTGATGCGCAGTCTGCGGCCGGCCACCGTGTTGCCGGGCCGCACACCGGCTCAGGCTGCTCACCAGCCGGCGGATCTCGTCGGCCGATGAGGCCGGACGCTGCCGACACCACGCTGCTGCTGGCGGCAGACCAGGTGTCGTACCGCTATCCGGCGCAGGCGGAGCCGGCGCTGCAAAGCGTCGATCTGCAGTTGCACCGTGGCCGGGCCGTTGGCCTGCTGGGCCCCAACGGCTCTGGCAAGTCGACGCTGATCAGCCTGCTGATGGGCTTGCGCACGCCGCAGGGTGGCCGTGTCCACCAGGGTGGCGATGGTGCCGTTGTCGTGGCTTGGGTGCCCCAGGAATATGCCTTCTATCCCGACCTGAGCTGCCTGGAGAACCTCTCGTTTTTTGCCGGCATGCTCGACCTGCCGGCGGCCGAAGCACGGCGCCGTGTTGATGCGGCGCTGGCCGCCGGTGAATTGCACGAGTTTGCGCAGCGCCGGGCCCGTCACTGCTCCGGCGGCGTGCGTCGGCGTCTGAACCTGGCGATCGCGCTGTTGCAGCAGCCCGACGTGCTGCTGCTCGACGAGCCGACCGTCGGCGTGGACCCGCAGTCCCGCGCCTTCCTGCTGGCGCATGTGCGTGGTCTGGTGGACGCCGGTACCGCCGTGCTCTACGCCACGCACTACATGGAAGAGGTCAGCGTCGTGTGTTCGCAGATCCTGTTGCTCGACCATGGTCGGGTGCTGGCCTCCGGCGACCTGGCATCGTTGCTGCGCGGTCCGGCAGACGCCGCACCGTTCGACGATCTTGAGGCCTTGTTCATGCACCACACCCAGCGCGCGCTGCGGACTTGAGGCGGGCGCGGATGCAGCCGACACCGAGCCGCCGTTCCCGTTGGCACCCGCTGACGGCGGTTGTGCGCCTGGCCCTCAAGGAGTGGCGGCTGTTGGCACGCAACCCGCATGGGCTGGCCACGCTCTTCCTGATGCCGGCGGTGTTTGTGCTGGTGATGTCGTTCACGCTGAAGAACACCTTGATCGTGCGTGTGGACATGCCGGTCGCTGGTTGGCTGGTCGAGGACAGCGGGCCGGTCGCCCGGCAGTGGGCACACGAGTGGATGCACCGCCACGGCGGGCGGCGCTTCGATTCGCGTGCGGCCTTGTTGTCGGCACTGACATCGCGCGAGGTTGAAGCCGGTGTCATCGTGGGCCCGGGTTGGCTCGGCCCGGAAAGCCGCCCGCAGGCGGACAAGCTCGAGATCTGGCTGGGCAACCGTGTGCAACCGGCCGCAGCGGGCCGCTTGCGTGCCGAGCTCAGCTTTTCGATGCTGCAGGTACAGATGAAGGTGGCGGCGGCCGAAGCCGGGCCGTTTGCCAGCCTGCTGCTGGGCACCGTGGCCGATGCCGAGCTGTTGCCGGCGGCGCAGGCGCCGACGATCCGCTACCTGTACGAGATCCAATCGGGCCGGCGCATGACGGCGGTCCAGCAGAGTGTGCCGGCCTGGCTGGTGTTCGGCATGTTTTTTGTCGTGATCCCGCTCGCCGGTGTGTTGATCCAGGAGCGCAATGACGGCACCTTGGTGCGCCTGGCCGGCTTTGGCATCACGCCGGGCCTGGTCCTGGGCGGAAAGCTGCTGAGCTTCATGCTGCTGAACTGGCTGCAGCTGATTTTCATGCTGCTGGTCGGTGCGGGTCTGGTGCCGCTGCTCGGTGGCGACGCCTTGAACCTGGACGTGGCACTCGGCTGGTTTGCGCTGGTGGTGGCTGCCACCAGCGCTGCGGCGGTGGCGCTGGCGCTGTGCATCGCCGCCCGCACACGCAGCTTCGACCAGGCCGCAGCGCTGGGCGGTGGGCTGAATGTGGTGCTGGGCGCGATTGCCGGGGTCATGGTGCCGCGCATGCTGATGCCCCCCGGCTTGCAGACGGTGTCGGAATGGTCGCCGATGGGTTGGGCGCTGGACGGCATGCAGTCGGTGTTCCTGGGCAGCCCCGACGCGGCCTTCATCCTGCCCCGCGTCGCCTTGTTGCTCGGTTTCGCAGCGCTGTGCCTGGCCTTTGGCTGGATGCGCCTGCGCCGGCTGGAGCTGGCCGGCTGACCCTACATGCCCTTGAACAAGTGCGCGTACAGCCGGCTGGCCACCAGGGTCTCGGCGCGGCCGGCGAGCGTGAGCGTGACCTTGCCCGATTCTTCCCGCCTGGCGCTGCTGATGTGCCGCGCCTGCACCACGGTGCCGCGGTGCACCTGCCAGAAGACCTGCGGGTCCAGCTGCGGCAGCAGGTCCTTCAGCGGTGTGCGGATCAGGTGTTCGCGGCCGGCGGTGACCACGCGCACGTACTTGTCGGCGGCCTCGAAGTACAGCACCTCGGCCACCGGCACCAGGTGCACCAGGTTTCCTACCTGGGCCTGGACCACCTCCAGCCGGGGCGCCGGCATGGGCGCCGCACCCGCCACGCCCGCCGCACCCAGCAGACCGCGCAGCTGGGCCATGGCCTGCTGCATCGCATCGGGCGCGGGGGAGCTGCGGTGTGCCAGCCGCTGGCGCAGCCGCGCCACGCAGGCCGCCAGGCGGTCGGGTGCCACCGGCTTGACCAGGTAGTCCACCGCCTGCGCCTCGAAGGCCTGCAGCGCGTACTGGTCGTAAGCCGTCACGAACACCAGCAGCGGGAAGGGCACGTCATCGGGCCAGTCTTCGGCCAGCGCCTGGGCCGCCTCCAGCCCGGTCTGGCCGGGCATGCGGATGTCCAGAAAGCACACCTGCGGCCGGTGCTGCAGCGCCAGCACCACGGCCTGCAGGCCATCGCCGGCCTGGGCCACCAGCTGCAGCTCCGGCCAGAGCCGAGCCAGGTCGGCCTGCAGGCCAGCGGCGAGCAAGGGTTCGTCTTCGGCGATCAGGGCGGTGGCAGCGGTCATGTGGGCTCGGTGATCGGCAAGGCAATCGGCAAGGCAATCGGCAAGGTGATGGTGGCCAGGGCACCGCCCCGGTCATCGGGTGCGGTTTCCAGCTGCAGCCGGGCGGCGGTGCCGTACAGGGTCTGCAGGCGTTCGCGGATCTGCTGCAGGCCAAAACGTGTGCCCGCGGTGGCGGCCGACGCGGCCTCCAGGCCCAGCCCGGTGTCGCGCACCTGCAGCACCAGCGTCTGGCCCTCGCGCCGTGCGCGCACCTCCAGCCGGCCGCCGGCCACCTGCGGCTCCAGCCCGTGTTTGATGCTGTTTTCCACCAGCGGCTGCAGCAGCAGCGGCGGCACGGGCAGCTGCGCCAGCGCGGGCGGCAGGTCCAGCACCGGCTGCAGGCGCGGGCCCATGCGGATGGCCATCAGGGCCAGGTAGTCGTCGACCCGTGCAAACTCGTCGGCCAGTGGGTGCAGGTTCAGGCGCGAGGCCGTCAGCGTCGCTCGCAGGAAGCTGATCAGGCGGTCCAGCATGGCCTGCGCGCGTGGTGGGTCCAGGCCGATCAGCACGCGCAGGTTGGCCAGGGTGTTGAACAGCATGTGCGGCTCCAGCTGCGACTGCAGCAGGCGCAGCTGGGTTTCGCTGGCCGCGCGTTGTGCGGCCTCGGCGCGCAGGCGCAGCGCCGCGGCACGTTCCTGGGCGGTGAAGACAAAGACCGACACCATGGTGGCCACGACCGTGATGGCCAGCGTGACACGCGCGGCGATGGACGACAGCTCCCACAGCCGCGGTGAGCGTCCGCCGGTGATCAGGTCACCGATGGCCAGGCCGATCGTCGGCCCGGCCAGCGTGCCGACGATCAGCAGCGGCACCATGGCGCGCCAGCCGAAGTCCAGGCCCGGCAGACCGGGCGACGCCAGGTTCAGGCGTGCGCGGCGGCGGGCGGCCCACCAGTTGAAGATCTGGCGCGGGCTGTCGATGATGAGCCAGCAGCACAGGCCGATCGAAAACGAATAGATCAGCTTGTAGTAGAAACCGCCGTAGAACACCGTCAGCAGGCCGGTGATGGCGCTGCACAGCAGCAGCATGAAACGCAGGCTGCGCCAGAAGCGGGTGCGCGCCGGTTCGGCGGGCTGCAGCGGCGGCGATGTGGAAGGGAGCGTCACAGTCATCTGAGCCATTCTGCGCTGCCTGCCTCCAAGGCCTGCCACCTGCGCGACCGGATGCAGCGGGCTGCCGCCAAATGCCGTCAGCGTGGTGCGGGTGGGGCGTTCAGCTGGGCCCGCACGGCCTCGATGCGCGCCCGGTTGACGCCAAAATCGCGTTGCCCCAGGCGCGACGCCGAGCGCACCTGGATCACTTGCGCGGCCGGGTCGAACCAGAACTCGGCGTCGTCCACAAAGCCCAGCCAGCGGGTGCGGAACTGCAGGTACAGGTAATCCGGGCGCTCGGCCACCAGCGCGGCGCCGGGCAGGGCCAGCGCGATGCTGCGTACCCGGGCCAGGGTCTGCGGCCCGTCGCCCACCAGCGGCAGCGGCGCGATGGTCGCCAGCTCGCGGTGCGGCAAGCCGGGCCACAGCAGGGCCTGGCTGCTGACGCTGTTGGGTGTGTGGGACGGCGCTTTCAGGCGGCCATCGCGCACGCCCAGGTCGGTGGGCGCCCGGCCTGCCAGCAGGCCCACCTGGCCGGCCACCACCGCCAGCACGGGCAGCGCCAGCAGGCCCAGACCCAGGGCGCTCAGCCAACGCATGACAGCTTCGTGAGGTAAGGCATCAGGCCGATTGTGGCGTGCTGGCAAGATGGCGGGATGAACCGTCTCCTGCGGCTGTGCTGGCCACTGATCCTGGTGCTGCTCGTGGGCACCGGCAGCGGGGTGTCCGCCCAGGGCCTGTTGCCGTACAGCCAGGCCGTGGCCGACCGGTTCCCGCCGCCCGCCGAACGCCCCAACACCCCTGGCCTGCAGCCCGGCCGCCAGACCTGGACCGACAACCAGGAACTGGCCGATGCCTTGCGGGCCATCGCCGCGCGCGGCGCAGCACGTTTGCTGGTCATCGGCCACAGCGGCACCGGCCTGCCGCTGCTGGCGTTGCACTACAGCCGCGGTGCCGGGCGGCCGGTGGCCTTGTTGATCGGCCAGCAGCACGGCAACGAGCCGGCCGGCGGCGAAGCGCTGCTGGCGCTGGCCGGCCAGTTGGCCGACCCGCGCCACCCCCTGGCCGCGGTGCTGGACCGGCTGGACGTGGTGCTGCTGCCGCGCGCCAACCCCGACGGTGCGCAGCTGAACCGGCGCGTCAACGCCGCCGGGCTGGACGTGAACCGCGACCACCTGCTGCTGCGCACACCCGAGGCCGAGGCCCTGGCCGAGCTGCAGCGCAGCCTGCAGCCGGTGCTGGTGGTCGACGCGCACGAACACATCGCGCTCGGGCGCTACATGCCCAAGTTCGGCGGCATCAAGGGCCATGACCTGCTGATCCAGTACGCCACCACGCCCAACCTGCCGCCAGCGCTGACGCAGGCGGCCGAGACCCTGTTCCGCCAGCCCCTGCTGCAGGCGCTGGACCGCGCCGGCCTGAGCCACGAGTGGTACTACACCAACCCGACCGCGCCCACCGAACGCCTGCTGACGATGGGCGGCATCCAGCCCGACCTGGCGCGCAACACCAGCGGGCTCAAACACGCGGTGAGCTTTCTGCTGGAATCGCGTGGATTTGACCTGCACCGGCTGCACGCCGAACGGCGGGTGCACAGCCACGTGGTGGCCCTGCACAGCCTGCTCGCCAGCGGCGCGGCGCAGGCCGATGCGCTGCTGGCGTTACAGGCCCGGGCCGGTGCCGAGGTGGCCGCGCAGGCCTGCCAGGGGGTTTTTGTGGTCGAAGGCCGCCCCACGCGTGAGCAGCGCGACATCCGCCTGCTCGACCCGGACACCGGCGCCGACAAGACCCTGCGTGTGGACTGGGACTCGGCGCTGCAGATCCAGCCGCTGCGCACCCGTGCGCGGCCCTGCGGTTATTGGCTGGCGCCCAACGCCACCGAGGCCGTGGCCCGGCTGCACCGCCTGGGCGTGCTGGTGCGCACCTTGCCCGCGGCGCAGACCCTGCAGGTGGAGCAGTACCGCGAGACGGCCCGGGGTGAGGCCCCGCGCCTGGACACACTGGGCCGGGTGCGCGACCCCTACGCGGTGCAGCGTGTGGGGGTGGCGCTGGAGGCTGGCACCCTGCGTGCGGAAGCCGGCAGCTTCTACGTGCCGCTGGACCAGCCGCTGGCCGCGCTGGTGGTGGCAGCGCTGGAGCCCGACACGCAGAACAGCTGGTTCGCGCACCGGCTGCTGCCGGGGCTGGACGCGGTGCAGCGGGTCATGGTCAGACCCTGACCGGCTCGGCGCCAAACCCTGATCACGGCAGGCGCAGCCGCAGGCGGGCCGAGTCCAGCGTCACACTGGCCGCGATGCCGGCGCTGATGGCCAGCGGTGCGTCAGCCAGCGCGTTGAGTGCCTGCGCGTCCAGGCCCAGGCTCAGCGGCCCTGGCGCCAGAGTCGTCGCCACGCTGTGTGGCCCGACCGCCAGCGCGATCGCGCGGCTGCCGGCGGCCAGGTCGGCGCCACCGGCCAGCACGTGCACGGCCAGCGGTTGAGGCAAAGCCTGCTCGGCGCCGCCCGCCACGGCCACGCGCCGCGCGGGGTCCCCCGTGCTGCCAAAGAGCCAGACGCCGCTGCCTTCCGACAACGTCACCGCCAGCCAGGTGCGGCCGGCCTGCAGGTCCAGCGGGGCGCAGCGCAGTGCCAGCCAGCCACCGGCGGGGGTGGGCAGGGTCACGGTCTGGGCGTGCAGCACTGCGCCGCCGTCGCTCAACAAGCGCCAATGCAGCGTGACGGCGTCCGACATCGGCTGCCAGGCGATGGCCACACCGCCGACACGCCCGGCCGGCAGGTCCAGCGCCTGCCGCCAGCTGCCTTCGGCCGCCGCGGGCGAACCCAGCAGCGCGCCTTGCCGGCCGTCGCTGCCGCCGGCGCCGGCCGCTGCTGCGGCATCGGCCACCACGCGGCCGCTCAGCGTCAGCGCCTGCGGCGCACCGCCGGCCGGCAGCGCCAGCGGCAGCGTGTGGTGCCGGTGGCCGTGGCCGTCGAAATCCAGCCGCGCCGGCGTGGCGAGCAGTTCCAGTTCGGCGTCCAGACGCAGTGACAGCCCGGGCAGGCTCAAGCTGCAAGGTGCGTCGGATTCGCAGTCCAGCCGCAAGCGCAGCGGCGGATCGTCTTCACCCAGCAGGCGCTGCAGCCGTTCCAGCGCCGGGGCCCAGGCGTCCGCCAGCGGTTCGGCCGGCAGCGTGGTGGTGCCCGTGTCGCCCGGTTGCAGGGCCTGCCACAGCAGTTCCTCGCCGCTGGCGCGCTCGGCCATCAGCCGCAGGCGCGGGCTGGTGGGCCGGCCATCCACCACCAGCTGCGAGAGGGTGGCGAAATGCGGGGACAGCTCTTCGGTTTCCAGCGCCAGCACGCTGTCTTGCACGTCCACCCCGGCGGCCATCGCCCGCGCCGGTGCCTGGGCGCGCAACGACGGCTGGGCCTGCGCCACCTGCACCACGATGGCCAGCTGCAGGTCTGCCACCACCAGCATGGCGCCCGTGACGACCTCGAAATCAGCGCCGATCCAGGGTTCGGCCAGGTCTTCGCCGGTGGTGCCGCTGGCGGCGGCTTCTTCGCCGACATGTTCGCCGTCGGCCCGGTGCAGCGTGTAGCGGTAGCGGTTGGACTGCGCGATGCCGCCGCGGAACTGCAGCACCGGCATCGGCAGCCGCATCTTCAGCCGCCGCCCGCCCCGGGCCGCCGGCGCGGCCGGGGCAAACCAGTCGGTCCGGCCGAAGCCCAGCGCCAGCCGCAGCGGCGCAAAACGGGCCTGCAACTGCGCCACGCCCAGGCCCAGCGCCAGCGCGCCGGGCAGGGCCGGCACCGGCAGCCAGAAGGACTGGCGGAAGACCGCGACCTCACCCGCCCACTGTGGCACCGTCAGCGCCACGCTGTGCCCGGCGGTGACGCGTGTGCTGGTGGCCAGGCTGGTGGCGCTGTACAGGCCGAAGGCCGTGTTCATGGTTTTTTCGCCCGCGGGCGTCGGCGCTGTGGGCCTGGGGCGACGAGCGGGCCGGTGAGGGGTGCGATGGGTGAGAGCGGACCGATGGGCGCGAGAGGCCCGATCGGCTCGATCGGCGCAAGCACCAGCCGGATGTCGCTGATGTCGGTGCTCAGCGTGCTGACCTGGCGCGACAGCGCGTCGTTCTGCTGCGTGAGCACCAGCACCTGGCTGTCCAGCCGTGCCACCTCACCCAGCAAGGCCTCGTTGCCCAGCTGCAGGTCCAGCTTGTTGACCTGGCTGACGTTTTTCACCAGCGTGAAGCTGCCCAGCGACGTGGGGCTGACCTCGCGTGCCGCCACCGGCATCTCGGTCAACAGCGCGGCCTGCACCGCCGGTGACGCCTGGGCCACGGCCGGGCTGCTGGTCAGGCGCGTGGTGGCGTCGGTCACGGCTTTCTGGCCCACCCACAATGCGGCGCGCCCGCTGCGGCCGGCGATGAAGGCCTGGGCCTGGCCCAGCAATTCGGACACGACCTCCGGGCCCTTGGCGCGTTGCAGCGCGGTGTCGAAACCGGCGTCCAGACCGGCCACCTCCCGCAGCCTGTCGCCCAGGAACTCCAGCCACGCACCGACCCAGTTTTTCCACACCACCGTGCCCACCGCGCGCGCCAGGCTGCTGCCCCCGGCGTTGGGCAGCACCGCATCGGCCTGCAGCAGCACACTCTCCATCGGCCAGGCCAGGCGCCAGGCGCCGGGGTTCAGCGCGGCGAGCATGGCCTCGCGGTGGTCGCGCACAAAAATGTCGATGGCGCGGCGCAGGTTGTAGCTGCGCTCCAGCAGGTACAGGTCGGCCAGCGCGCGGAAGTCGGCTTCCAGCTTCAGCGGATCACCGGCGTTCACGTCCAGCAGCACCAGCGCGTTCTGCAGCGCGGCGTCGTGCAGCTCCGACAAGGGCTCGGACGGAGGCCGCAGCAGGTCGAGCACCGCGCTGCCGTCGGCACCGGTGATCACCGTGATGGCCTGCCCTTCGACCCGCTGGAAGCCGTACATCCACACCAGCTTGCCGGCGCCCGTCTGCACCGTGACGGGCACCGCCGCGCGTGGCACGCCGCCGCGGTCGGCCACACGCACGGTGATCAGCAGTGGCAAACCCAGCCAGGCCGGCTGCGGCCGGGCCGCCAGCGTGACGGCCAGGCCAGTGTCGGCCGGCGCCGACAACGGCGCGGCGCCGAAAAACAGGTCCACCCAGCGGCTGGGTTCCAGGCCCAGCGCCGCCACGCAGATCTCGGTGAAACGCTCCGGCCCGATGAGCCGGATGCTGCGCACCTGCACGATGTCGGTGAAGGCGCCACCCAGCGCGGCCCGGGCGTCCAGCAGCCGCTGGCCGAGCTTGACGCCGATGTCGGGCTCGCCCGGGAACTCGATGTCGCGGTTCAGCTGCTGCGCATTGCTGGCGCGGTTCAGGAACGCCAGCACCCGGTCCGCCTGTGCGGGCGACAGGTCGGAGGGGTTCAGGTAAACATCGGGCACGGCCGCGCCTCTCAGGTGCCGGGGTTCAGGTGCCCGGAATACGCGACGCCAGCTGGTTCAGGCTGACGTTGATGGTGCTCAGCCGGCTGCCCAGGTCGGCCACCTCGGCAACGTTGATCTTGTTCACGCCGTCGCCGATCGTGCGCAGGCCGGCGCTGATCTCCTTGCCGGTCTGCTCGGCCGCTTTCACGCGGTCTTCCAGCAACAGCACCGATTGTTTGGTGCTGGCGGCATCGGCCGCGGCGGTCTGCGCGCTGCGCGCCACCTGGCTTGCCGTCTGGCCCACCTGCGCCTGCGTGGCGTAGCTGGTCGCGGCCTTGGCGTCGTTGCCACCGGCGGCAAACTGCATGGTCACCGCCCCGGCGAACAGGTCGCGCGACTGCGCCTTGACGGTGTCGGTGCCTGGCAGCACCTGGGCCAGCGCGGACTCCACCGCCACCAGGTTGCGCACATGGCCCAGCGCCCCGACCACCGGCGCGCGGCGGTTGAGCTCGGCGGTGAAAAACGGCAGCGCATCAACCCGGGCGTATTCGTTTTCGAACAGGTCGCGCCAGCCCGGCAGCACGGGTGTGACCTCCTTGACGTATCCGTCAGACCAGTGCGCGAGCCACTCGCGGAAGTTGACCTGGATGGTGGCGATGCCCCGTGTCGGGTCCGGCGTGACCGCGCTGGAATCCGGCTTGGCAAACGCCATCACTGTGGCGCGGAAGTTCTGCCACTGGCCAACCTGGATGAAGCCGCCGATGTGGCCGCCCACGTAGCGCCCGCCGGTCATCTGGCCGATGTAACCGTCGGCGTAGGTGCGGAAGGCCGGGCTGGCGTCGTAACGCGCGTTCATGGTCTGGAAGGCCATCTGCGCCTGGGCTTCCATCGGCGAGCTGGCCAGGTTCAGGCTCTGCATCACCGTCAGGCCGGTGTTGCCCACCTGGGTGGCCAGCGCGCTGGAGAAGTTCAGCTCCGATTCCAGCGTGAAACCCCGGGTGTGCTGGCCGCGCAGCTGCACACGGGCGATGCCTTGTTCGTTGACCTGGATGGCGAGTGCGTTCTCTTCGGCATTTTCGCGCACCGTGAAGCCGGGCGCACCACGCAGCCGGCCCCAGGTGGCCACCACGTCCAGCCAGGGGCGTGGGCCGGTGAGCGGGCTGCCGTCCAGCGCCGTGGCCAGGAACTGGATCTCGACCACCTGACCGACCAGCACGTTTTCGCTCGCGGTGCTGACGGTGAGCCGGTACTGCTCGCGCAGCGGGGCGGTCTCGTCTTCCAGCTGCTGCACACGCGCCGGCAGTAGCTCCAGCGCATCGACACGCGTCGAGAGCGTGTTCAGCTGCGCCTGCAGCGCGGCCACCGCGTCGGGCAGGCCCAGCAGCGCGGTGCCGTACTCCACCAGCACGCTGGCCATGGTGTTCCAGTCCTGCGCCGTGATCAGGTGGCCGGGTGTGCGGCCGCCCAGGCCTTGGGCGTCGGTCAACGCGGTTTGTACGGTCATGACAGGCTCTCCTTCAAGACAACACCCTCGGCCATCAGCTGCAGGGGCACACCGGCCGGACGCGCGCGGTGGACCAGGTCCCACACACGTTGCGCCAGCGCGGGGTCGATGGCCTGCCCGGGGTCGGGCAGGTTCAAACGGATGCGGATGCCGATGGCCGGCGCCATGGCGTGCAGCACCCACAGGCGTGCCGTGGGTGGGTAGCTGAAGGCGGAGCGGTCGAACTGGCCTTCGCCCTGCGGATCGGCCGCAAACGACGCTGCATCGCGGTGGTGGCCGGGCACGGCGGCCAGCCGGTCGGGCGGCAGGAAGAGCTGGCCTTCGGTGGTCCACCAGGGGCGGTTCAGTTCCGCCAGGTTGGGTGGTGGCACCGGGTTGGCGTTCATCTCCAGGTAGCGCCAGGTCGCGCCCGTTGCGTCTGGCGGCAGCCAGGGCAGGCCGCCGTCGGCGATGCGCTGTTCGTCGGGTTTCAGGCGCAGCCGCAGTTGGTTGGCCGGCACGGCGCTGCTGGCCGTGAACTGGCTGCCGTCGAAGCTGCCGAGCAACGCCCGCAGCGCCGGCCGGTGCTGCACGTCGGCAACGGCGTCGGCAGCTGCGGCGCGCACGGGCAGCGCCGGGTCGGTGAAGCGCCGCATGGCCGGATCAAAGCGTTGCCACAGCGCCAGCGTGCGATCCCAGCGCCAGAAGTGGCGCGGCGCGCTGCTCAGTTCTTCGGGGTGGATGTGTTCAGCGTCACCCAGCGGCAGCCAGCGCGCGGCGGTGATGTCGTGCTGCGCCAGGTCGCGGCCGTCGAAGCTGAAGAGGCCGGTGTCGGCCGCGATCCAGAGCCGGCCGCGGTCGTCCACGCGCAAGCGGCGCACCGGGCCGGCGATGACGTCAGGGAACGCCGCCAGCCGTGTGGTGCCGTCTTCGGCGGCGAACCAGCGTGCCAGGCCGTCGGGCCCGCCCAGCCACAGGCTGCCGTCGGGTGTGCGGGCAATGTGGTCCAGCGAGGGCAAGGGGCTGGGTTCGACATCGGCGTCGGGCGAAGGCAGCCAGTCGGCTTGTTCCTCCGACGGGCCGCTGGCTGCAAAGCGCCAGCGTTGATGGCCTTGCGCGACGTACAGCGCCGTGTCGGTGGCCAGCCAACTGCGGGGACCTTCGATCCACAGCGCACGCAGCGACAGGCTGGCGTGGCGTTGTGCGATCAGCGCACCGGCCAGGTCCAGTTCCCACAGCCCTTGCGCGCCGGCCGCGAACAGGCGCTCGCCGCTCACGTGCAAGGCCCGCACCGCGCCATCCACCGCGGCCACGGGTGTCCAGCGCCGCACGCCGTCGGCCGGCCACAGCGGGCAGCGGAAGAGCTGGTCATCGGTGCCCAGCCAGGCGCTGTCGCCGGCCACGGCCAGGGTGTGGAAGGGGCCGGCCGGTGCGTCGGTGTCGATGGTGGCCAGCGCGTCGCCATCCCAGCGCTGCACGGTGTGGGCCGCACCGTCGCGCTGCAGCAGCCAGAGCGTGCCGTCGGGCGCGGCTTCCGCGGCGATCCACTCACCCGCGGCCAGCGTCGCGGCGGCCACGAACGGGCCGTTGACCGAGGCATCGCGCGCCGGTGCCGCTTCCAGCGCGCTGGCCAGCAGCTCCGCACCGCGCAGCACCAGCGCTTGCCGGTCCGGCTGCAGCTGCAGCGCCTGGTCGGGTGCCAGCGTGCCGGTGTAGGCCACGCCGATGCCGCGCACGGTGGCCGTCGGCGTGTAGCGCTCCACCATCGGTGCCACGGCCGGGCCGGCGATGACGAAGCCCGGCGTGCCGGGCACGCCCAGCGCCCAGCGTGCGAGCGGTGCGACGCGGTCGCCCTCCGGCACGGTGGGCTGGGACTTCAAGGCCCGCTGCGTCCAGCGCAGGCCCACGGGTTCTTCCAGCGTGTAGCGCGAGCGCCGGGCCTGGGCCGGCGCGGCCAGGTCTTCGGGCAGGGCGGCGTCCACCAGCCGGCGCAGGCCACCGGGCGTGACGATGCCAGCGCGGTAGGCGTCCAGCACATCGTCCACGCGTTGCCGAAAGCCTTCGACACTTTCGCGCAGGCTGGCCGGGTCGCGCCAGGGCGGCAGGTCGAGCAGGCCGGCCAGGCGGGCCAGGTCCTGCACATGCGGGTAGGTCAGCGCCTCGCGCTGGTCGCCCGGGTGGCGCGGGCGCAGGGCGCCCAGGCCGCGTTCCTGCCGGTGGGCGGCGAAGTGCGTGGCCCAGGCGGCGGCATCGGCGGTGTCGAACCAGTGCGCGCGCAGCACATGCTGGATGTCGGCCCCGGCGCCGTCAAACACACCCCCCACGGCGCGCAGCCAGTGCGCCACCAGGGTGTCGTCACCCGGCTGCGGCTGCCACAGCGTGGGCAGGAGGTCGACGAGGCGGTCGTAGGTGGGCATGGTCAGCGCCCGCCCGGCCGCCCGAAGGGCGCGAACGCCCCCTCGGGGGGCAGCGAAAGTAGTGAGCGTGGGGGCTTCATGTTCAGGCCGTCGGCTGCACTTCGACTGCAACACGCTGCACCGACAGGCGCTCCGGTGTGCCCAACGCAAAGACCGCGTCGGCCTGCGCCTGCAGCAAGGTGCTGCCGCCGTCGGCGCGCGTGAAGACCCACTGGACGCGGTAGGCGCCGATCTCGGCGTCGGTGGCCGGTGCGGCGCCGCTGTTGAGCGTGGACGCGGTGAAGCCAGGCAGCGGCAGCAGCCGGGTCAGCGCGCCCCAGCTCAGCACACGCTGGCCATCGTTGGCGGGGTTGTCGGCCGCGGCCAGCGTGTTCAGCGCAGCCACCGCGGCTTCCAGCGCCGCCTGCAGCGCCGCCTTGTCGGGCAGCGGCTGCGCACGGGTGTAGCGCACCACCAGCGTCAGGCCGGTGGCCAGTGCCGAGTCGTGCAGTTTCAGCGTGCCCAGTTGGGTGGACAGGCCGGCCAGCACGATGCGGCCGGCCACGGCATCGAGTTTGTCGACCCCGGCGACCGAGGCGCTGACCAGGCGCGCATCCTCGACACCCGCCACACCCATCGTGAGGCCCAGCAGACGACCCAGGCTGGCGTCGCTGCCCAGCGGCAGGCCGCTGAAGTAGGCCGCCAGGCCGTCGTGCACCTGTTGCTGGATGGCGCGCAGCTCGGTCTCGGGGCGGCCGGCGGCGGTGGTGATGCGCAGTTCCAGGTCCACCGCGGCCGGTGCGTTGCCGTCCACAAATTCCAGCCAGACACCGGCTGGGCGCACACGTTGTGCCGCGGCCTCCAGCCGTGCCCGCTGCGTCGGGTCCAGTGCGCCGGCATGCAGCAGCACACGCACGCGGCCGGGCTCGGGCTCGGTGATCTCGGCACGCACGCCTTCGGCGGCAATGGCAGCCTCCAGTGCCGAGCGGGTGCCCCGTTCGGCACCGACCAGAAAACGCCGCGCCCGGGTGCGCAGCTCGGTGTCGTTTTCGTCGCGGTCGAGCTGCGAACTGGCGCCCGGGTTGCTGACCGCTTCGATGCCGGCCACTGGCCGCGTCAGCAGCACCAGCGACTCCGCGGCCACGGCGTCATTGCTGGCCACCAGGTCACGCGCCAGGCCCTTGGCGCTGGGCTGGCCATCGGCCAGGGTCAGGTCGGCCAGGGTTTCGTATTCGATGGCACCGTCGGCCGTGGCCACACGGGTGCCGGCGGGCAGCGTGATGGCGCCGCGGGTGCCGGCCACACGCGTGAAACGCAGCTCGGCCGTGTTGCGGCCAGCGAGCACACGTGACAAGCCCAGCAGTGCCACCACGTGGTCCAGCGCCCGGCCTTCGGCGGTGTCGATGAAACCGCTCTTGTAGACCACCTCCATCTGCGCATACAGCGACGCCGATTCCAGCGCCACGGCTTCCATCAGCGTGCGCACCACCGAGCCAGGGTAGAGGTCGTTGACACCCACCTCGCGTTCGGTTGGCAGGTAGTGCACCTCGAAGGCCGTGCCTTCGTCCGGGCGCTGGCCACCGGCGACCCATTCCAGGCGGCGCTTGTCGGTGGCCAGGCGCCAGTCGGCCTCGGGCTGGAAGCGCACGCTGGTGCCATTGCGGGCACCCCAGACGGCGGTGACGCGCTCCACCGGCGCACGTTCCAGCGCATGGGCATAGGGCTCGCGCGCGGCACCGGCGGGCGGGTAGGGATGGGCCTCGGCACTGACGCCCCCGAGCAGCCGGTTGAGCAGGCTCTCGGCGACCTCGGGGTAGGGCTTGCGGCGGAAGGAGGACATGGTGCGCCTTTCAGACCGGTTCAGGGCCCGAGTTCGATGGCGAAGGGGCCGATGGTGACCACCGCTTCGGACTGCGTGGGCTGCACACGCAGCAGCACGTCCACGGTGCTGCGCAGCCCCGGTGACGGGCCGACCTTCAGCTCAACCACCTTGGCCACACGGGGTTCGTTCTGCAGCGCCTCCAGGATGAAGAGCTTGAGCAGGTTGCGCTGCGCGCTGGTGTTTTCGCGGCCGATCAGTTCGTGGACACGCGAGCCGTATTCAGGATGGCCCAGCGCCGCCAGTTCGCCGCGCGGCGTGAGCAGGCGCAGCATCACCGCCTGGGCCAGGTTCTCCAGCCCGGCGCGGGGTTCGAAGTCCCAGGCGCGGCGCGGCGCACGCAGCGTTTCCTTGGGCCGGTACAGCGGGCGCAGTTCGCGGTGCACAGCGTAGACCGCCAGGTCCTTCAGCAGGTGGCGGGTTTCGGGGGGCTTGAAGCTGCTCATGTCAGTACCGCCCGGCCGCCCGAAGGGACTGACACGCCCCTCGGGGGCAGCGAACGCAGTGAGCTTGGGGCTGTCTCATCTCAGCCCCCGATGAAAACCGTGCCCGAGGCCAGCACCGTGCCCGCCGGCAGGTCGGCCGGGTCGTTGCAGGTGAGCGCGGGGTCGCCCATGCGCGCTGCGGGTTTGCCGTTGATGAACACCGAGCCCGAGCCCTGCATGATCTGGCCCTGGTTGCTGGGTGGCTTCTGGAACGGGCCGACGGTGGGGATGTGCGACGGGGTGTTGGTGGCGGTGCTGCCCACCGTGGCGGCGGCCTTGCCTTCGAAGTTCACGTCGCTCGACAAGCTGCCATCCAGCGTGCCGACAAAGGGGTTGGGCAGCGGTGTCGGCACCGGCCCGCCGGGGGTGGGCAGCATCTGGATGTGGATGTCGGTGGCGAGCACCTTGTCCCCTTGTTTGGCGGCGGGCAGTCCCATCGTCCGGCCCCTAGTTGATGTTCACGACCGAGCCCGCCAGCTTCAGCGTGCCGCCGGCCACCAGCTCGGCGTTGCCGCCGGCTTCCAGCTTCAGGTTGCCGCTGGCCTTCACTTGCATGTCGCCCGCACCTTCGACCTTGACGGCACCACCGCCATCGATGGTCAGCGTGGTGCCGGCCACGTCCAGCCGGGCGACCGGGTCGTCGTCCTGGACCACGAGCTTGAACTTGTCGCCCTTCACACTCAGCGTGAAGCCGGCGGGGCCGTCCTGGCGGATCTCCAGCCGCACGCCGTCTTCGGCCGCATCAGGGCCCGAGGGCAGCTGCAGCACCCACTGGCCTTCGGCGTGTTCGGGCGGACGGTCTTCGCCGTTGTAGAGCGTGCCCACCACCACCGGCCGGTTGATGTCGCCGCCCAGGAACTGCACCAGCACCAGGTCGCCCACGTCGGGCAGGCTGGCGATGCCCTTGCGCGGGGTCATCAGCGGCACGTGGCGCAGCACCAGCTGCGTGGCGTACAGCACCACGTCAGCGTCGTGGTTGCCGGGGTCGCTGGCGTAGACGGCCTGCACCACGCCCAGCTCGGCAAAGCGCTGCTGCCGCAGTTCGTGGCGCACCAGCTTGCGCAGGGTCTCGAACAGGTCGTCGCTCATGCGGCCCTCACAACGGCACCCCGAGCAGTTCGGTCGTGAAGCCGCTGCGTGCATCACAACGGTGACGCACCTCCACGGCCCGCCAGGTGCCATCGCCCTGGCCCCCGGGTGCACCGCTGACCTCGAACACCCCCGCCACGTCCAGCGCCGGCGCGCCGGGCACGCGCAGCGTCACCGCGTTGGCGATGCGTGCCGTGCCCGCGGCCATGCCCAGCGCCGCGCCGGCCACCGAGGCCAGGTCGCGCAGCGCGCCATCGCTTTCCACCGCACCGGGCAGGCCGGCGCCGCCGGTGGCGCTGACGCCCGCCGGGTCCTTGGCCAGCCAGGCCCAGGCGTCGCTGCCCTGGCGGCCGGCGCTGCCCTCGCCGACCATGCGGGTGGCGGTGGTGGCCGGGTCGCGGCCCTGGGCGTCGAGCGCGAGGACTGTCTCGCCCCAAACGAATCGCGCCAGCGGCTGGCCTTGTGGCTTGTGGGCGTTCAGCTTGCCCGCAGCATCGGCCCAGGCGGGCACGTCGGCGTGCGCTGCGATGCGGGCCACCCAATCCCACAGCGATCGCCGATCGTCGATGGCGAAGTAGGCGTAGTTCGGGCCGGTGTCGATCTGGCCGGCTGGCAGCCCGGCTTCGCCGGCCCAGAGCTGCAGCAGGTCGGCCGCGGCCTGGTCTTCGTAGCCCGCGTTGCGCCGCAGCCGCGCCAGCTTCGCGGCCGGGCCGGCCAGCAGCACCTCCAGCGCGCCACTCTTGAGCCAGGTCTGGCGTGCCACGGTGCCGGCGAAGACCGGCACCGTGCTGTCGCCGGTGCCCAACGCCACGTTGATCTCGTCGCCCAGCGCCAGCGCCGGGAAGTCTGCGCGCGGCAGGAACTGCAGCCGAGCACTGGCCAGCGCCGGTGCCGCCTGCAGCGTGACCTGCACCGCCACCAGCGCATCACTCAGCGGATCGGCTTGCGCCACACCCAGCGCGCCCGCGGCGGCACTGAGCAGATCACCGCCGAAGCCACCGCCTGCCGCACCCGCGCTGCGCTGCAGTTTCATGCGGGCGCGGTTGCCCGGCGCGTTGTCACCGCCGAAAAGGCTGCCGGGGTCGGGGAGATCGAAGCTCATCCCAACCTCGGGTTCTCGCTTTGGTACCACGTGAGGTGCCGCAGCGGGCCGCTGCGGCCGAAGGTGTGGCGGGCCTCGGCAAACACAAAGGGCAGCGTGTAGTTCGTCAGCGTGTTCGGCAGCACGGGCGCTGCGGCCGGCGTGCTGGCCGTGGCGCCGCGCACATGCAGGTGCAGGTGGTTGTGGAAGCTGACGCCGGTGTCGCCCGCCATCATCAGCACCTGGCCGCGCTGCACCACGGTGCCGACGATGCTGGCCGGGGCCACCCCGCGCGCCGCAAACGCGTCGCGCACGCCCTGGAAGGCGCCATGGCCATAGACGCTGTAGGTCTGCACGACGGTGCCGCCCTGGTCCCGGTCATGTGTGTTGTCGATGGTGTCGTGCCGCACCATGATGAAGTTCCAGTTGCCGCTGATCACACCGCCGAAGCCACTCTGGCCGCTGACCAGCAGACCCTGTGTCTGGGCCAAGGACGCCACGCCCAGCGCCACGTTGAAGTCGCCCGCCTTGCTGTAGTCCAGCTCGGTGTCGTCGGGCAGGAAATCGAACCAGTCGACCACGGTGCCGTCGCGCACACACAGGATCTCGTCGCGGAAATCGTGCGCGAAATCGTAGGCATAGATCTGCGGCAGGCCGTTGTAGCGCATGTGGCTGAAGAAGCCCTGGTGCGCCTGGCCCACGTAGGTGGCGCTGCCCGCGGCCACCGGCAGGCGGTACGGCGAGCTCTCGGCCGGCGGGTACTCGGCAAAGGGCAGCCGGGCCGGCACGATGGGTTCGCCATCGGCATCGATGGTCGGGTTGTAGCGCCCGTCGTCGGTGTCGCCTTCCTTGTTGCTGTACAGCTGCACCAGGTGGGTGAGCAGGCCGGTGATCACCGCCTTCAGCGGTTCTTTCCACAGCTGCCCGGGCGTGACGGTGCGGGCAATCGCCCAGCCCGTCAGCGTGCCCAGCAGGCTGCCGGTGATGGCCGTGACCGTGGCACCGATGAAGTACCACAGCAGGAAGGGCGTGGCATTGCCCCCGATGGGCAGGCCATGGTCGTGCCGCGGGATGATGAACTTGTAGAAGATCATGCCGATGCCGGTGTTCACCAGGCCGATCACGGGGCCGGCGGCGTCCCAGTTCAACGGCCGGGTGTCGGTGTCGCCGGTGGCGGTGCCCGGGCCGTCGTAGTTGATCAGCGTGAACACCGACAACGAGAGGCTGCGCACGGCTTGCGTGACGGTGTGGATCGTGAAGGTGTTCAGCGCATCACCGCCCACCAGCGTCAGCCATTGCAGGAAGCCATTGCCGGCATTGGTCTTGGTGTGCACCCCTTCGAACGACCCCAGGAAGTTGGCCAGCAGCGTGGGCAGTGGCGCAAACACGTATTTGCCACCCATGCCCCAGCCCGCGGCCTGGGCGATGGCGGAGGGCAGTGGTGCGCCCGTGGCCGCTGCCACCACCCCGCGCGCCCAGGTCCACAGCCACATCGGGATGTTGACCGCGTATTCCTTGGGGCTGCTGCCCATGGCGATGAAGTGCCAGAAGCCCGACGCAAACTCGGCCAGCACGGCGGTGACACGGGCCCAGGTCTCCAGGAATTCCGGGCCGATGCGCTGGACCAGGAAGTACTCGGCATGGTCGCTGCCCTGCACGGGTTTGACCGGCGCCGCGCCCTTGAACTGCAGGGCCTCGTGCCAGGCAAAGGGCTGGTCCGCCGAATACAGCAACTCGTCTTCGGCACCGGCGCGGCGCAGCACCAGGGCCATGCGGTCGCCGGACAGCCAGACCTCGTCTTCCGGGTAGCCCGGGGTGATGGTCTGCGCGAAGGCCGTGCCACCGTTTATGCCCGTGCCGCCGATGCCCTGGAAGCGGGTGGCGTAGAGCCAGCTCGCATACCAGCAGAAGCTGCCATCGGCGCTGCGGGGTGGCACGGTGCCGAGTGCGCGCATCGGTGCCGGCCGCGCGGCGCGGCGCGGGCGGGCCTGGGGCGGCGGCGGGGACGCGGGTGCTGGCGGCACGGCGTCCATCAGCTGCCGCGCCACATCGGCCAAGGCACGCAACAGCAGTGCCACGCGGGTCAGCAGGCAGGCGGCCTGGTCGCGCACCGCGGCCACGCCGCTGCGCCGCAGCTCGGCAATCAGCAGCGACGCCAGGGCATCCGCATCCAGTCGCGGCGCCTGCCAGTGGGGCAGCAGCTCGCGCTGCAGACGGCCCAGCAGGCTGGCCAGGGCGTGGCCGGTGGGACCTGTCTCGGCCAAGCGGGTGCGCAGGTCGCTGACGAAGACCTGCAGCTCCTGCGCGACCAGCTCCGGCGCCAGGCCAAAATCCTGCGTCAGCAGCCGCCAGATGCGTTGCACGCCGGCGCGAATGGACGCATCGGACAGCAACTCGGCAGCGCCGGCCAGGTTGTCCAGCAACTCGGCCACCCGGCCGAGCACCGAGTGCATGTCGGCATCGCCCTGGCCCAGCGCCGTCAGCGCAGCCAGGGGTTCCGCCGCCAGCGCGCGCAGAGCCGCCAGGCCTTGTGGCAGCTTGGCCTGCAGGTGCGTGGCCAGGCGCTGGCTCAGCGCTTCGCCAGCGCCCTGCACGGCCGGCAGCACGGCGGCCTGGGCGGCAGGGTCCAGCGCCAGGCGGTGCATCAGCGCCAGCAGTTCGTCGGCCAACTCGGCGGCAGGCCGGCGGTCGGTCATCCGGGCCAGGGCCTGGGGCTGGATGAGCAAGGTGCCGAGCATGGTCATGGTGCAGCCCTCTACAGCGACAAGGCCGTGCCGCTGCCGGCCGGCGCGCCGCCGGGTGCGCTGCGCAGCAGGTTGCCGTAGGCGCCGTCCACCCGCACCAGCTGGGCGCGCAGGTCATCGGGCAACGTGCGCAGCCAGTCGATCAGGATCTGCACCGACGCACTGATGTCCAGCGCCTCGGCCAGCGGTTCCACCAGTTCGCGGTACTCGGCGTCCAGCGGCCCCAGCAGCAGCGCGTCCGGGTCCAGCGCGGCGAGCTTGTCCAGCAGCGTGCGGTGCAGCGCGTCCAGTTGCGTACGCAGCGCAGCGGGCACCAAAGCCTGCATCGAGAGTGTGGCCAGCAGCGCATCGCGCGCGGCCACCAACGGGGCCACCAGGTGGCGCGGGTCCAGTGCCCGCACCTGGTCCAGCAACTCGGCGTGCACGGTGTCGATCTCGCGGGTGTACAGGCCCAGGTCCAGGCCGGCGATGCGCTGCACCAGGCCGTCCACGCTGCCCAGCAGGTCGGCCAGCGCCTGCGGCGCGGCCAGCAGGTCGTCGACCTTCTGGTCGATGGCGTCGGCCAATGTGCCGAGCGCCGTGGCCGCGGCCTGCAACATCAGCACCAGGGGTTTGAGCGCGCCCAGCAGGCCCAGCAGCGGCACACCGAGCTGGCGCCGCACGGCAGTGTCGACCCAGCTGCGCAAGGTGGCCGGGCCGGCCGGCACCAGGGCGCCCAGCGGGCCGTCGGCGCCGGGGAAAGCCGCGCCCAGCTGCGCGAACTGCGCCGTCAAGGCGGTCTGGGCGTCGTCCAGAGCCCGCGCCACGCCGCCCAGCGCGGCCAGGCCATCACCGGCGCGGCGGGTGTTGTCTTCGGCGATCCAGGCCACCAGGCCCGGCACGGCGGCGGCCACGGCTGGCGCTGTGGCGCCGGCCTGGAGGCGGCTGCGGGCCCCCGTGATGCGTGCGAGCCGCGCAGGCGCATCGGCGGTTTGCAGCGCGCCAGACAGACCACCGCGTGCGGCCATCCACGCAGCGGCCAAGGCATCCGGGTGCGCCGTCAGCGCGGCCGCACGCAGATCGGCCACCGCGGTGGCCAAGGCGCCGCTGGCCGTCGTCGGCACCTTGGCCAGCACGCTGGCCAGCCAGGCCTCGAACTCGGCCGGGGCATCACCCAGCGCGGCGAGTTTGTCGGTGAAGTGTTCAGCGATCTCCAGCGCGGCCGTCACGGTGCCGGTGAAGGCGCGCACGCGGTCCAGCACCGCTTGCAGCGCGTCCGCGAGGTCGCCCACGGGCAAAGCGGCGCCCACCTGCTGCAAGGCCTGTTCGATGGCCTGTTCCAGCGGGGCCAGCAGCGTGGAGGGCTGCAGCTTTTCCAGCTCGGCCACCAGACCGTTGAACACCCGCGTCGGCTCGGCCATCAGCGGCGCCGGGTCGAGCTCGCGGGCCAGGCGTTGTCGCAGTTGTTCGAAGGCCTGGTCGCCGGCCGCAAACCAGGTGGCGGGCGAGAAGTCGGTCAGTTCGCCCAAGGCCGCTTGGTAAGGCGGCAGGATCAGCGGTTGCAGCGCCTGTCGCGGCGAGAAGGCGAACAGCCGCTCGCGCACCACCTCGGGCAAGGCCTTCACCTGCTCGAGCAGCGCGATGGGGCTGTCTTCGAGCAGGGTGTCCAGGTCCACCACCAGCGGGTCGGCCAGCGGCTGCAGCGAGGGCGGCAGCAGCGCCATGGCTTCGCTCACCAGGGCCGGGCCGGGATCGGGCAGGCTGCTCAGGTCGATGCCGGCGATCAGTGTTTGCAGTTCCTCGATCAGCGTGATCACCTGGTCGGCCACCGGCTCGAAGCCGAGCTGCGCGATCAACGCGGCCAGCTCTTCGATCTGCCCGGCCAGCTCGGCCACGCGCTGCACGGCCTCCTGTTGCGCCAGGTCGCCCAGTGCAGCAATGGCCTCGCGCACCGGCTGGGTCAGGCCTTCGGGGTCAATGTCATCCAGCGCCCCGTCCAGTGTGGCCAGCACCTCGGTCAGGCTGGCGGTGGCGGTGGCCAGCGTGTGGCCGATGCCGCTGGTGAGGCTGCCCACCACACCGCTCAGCGCCTGTTCGCCTTCGGCGCGCAAGGCGTCCAGGTCGATGGCCTGCACGGCGTCACGCGCCTGGGCGATGAGTTGCAGGGCTTGTGCAGACAGCTGCGCCAGCGCCTGTTCGATGGCCTGCACCGCCGCTTCAACGCTGGCCAGGGCATCGGTGATGGGTTGCGTGACGCTGGTGATGTCCACCGCGTCCAGCACACCTTCGAGCTGCTGCTGCAGACGGGCCAGTGCATCGGTGATCGGCGCCAGCGCCGCCGGGGGCAGCACGGGGGTGTCAAACGGCCCGATGGCGTCGGCCAGATCACCCAGGCTGGGGCGTGGCTGCAGCAGCACCAGCAGGCGTGCGATGCCGGCGTCCAGCGCCGGGGGCAGCGCGCGCAGCGACGTGATCAGCGGCGCATCGGTGCCAGCCAGCGCGGTGTTGGCGGCCATCAGCGGCACCAGGGCGGCCTGCGCCGCGGCCAGTGCAGCCGGCAGGGCCGCGGCATCGGCCGCCTGCACGGCGGTGTCCAGCGTGTCCAGGGCGTCGGCATAGGCCGCTGCGGCCGTGCCCAGCGCTGCAGCTGGCAATGCAGCGGCGGGCGCCAGGGCCGCCGTGAACCGGCCGCCGGTGTGCGCCTGCACCAGCGCCGTCAGGCTGGCCAGGGTCTGGCCGAGTTCGGTCTGCACATCGGCGGCCGAGGCGGCCTCCCAGCGCAGCAGCGTGTCCAGCGGGTCGCGGATGTCGTCGATCAGCGGCAGCGAGCGCACCGTGAAGTAACCCGGACGGGTGGTGCCCACACGTTCGTGCACCCAGCGCAGCAGGCCGGGCACCGAGAGGTCGGCCGGCATGCGGTCGATCACCGTCTTGGCGTCGGTGACCTGCTGTGGGCTCAGGGCGCTTGCGGGTGCCGCTGGTGCCGGTGCGGGCGCTGGAGACGGGGCCGGCGCTGGCGCAGGGGCTGGCGGCGCCATCGCGGGCACGAAGCCGCAGCTCCAGTCTTCGGTGAGCAGGCTTCGCAGGGTCTCGATGCGGGCGAACAAGGGCGAGAGTGCGGCCTCCAGCTCGCTGCGCAGCCGGTCGGGCAGGGCGGCCACGTCGCCCTGCAACTGGCCGACGACGCCACCGAGATCACCCTGGAACGCCGGCAGCAGGCCTTGCAAGCCGCTGCCCAGTGACGCGCCGAAGTTCAGCGTCGGCGCCTGCACCGCGCCCAGGCCAGCCAAGGCCTGCGTGAAACCCGGCACCTGGCCCAGCCCCGCGATGGCCTGCTGCACCGCGCCCAGTTGCGCGCCCAGCGGCCCGGCGCTGGCGCCCAGGTCAAAGCCGCCGACGGCTTGTTCGATCTGGCTGACGAGGCTGGCCATGGTGGACCTACAGCAGGTCGCGCAGCGCGCCGCCCAGCGCACCGAGCTGCTCGAAGGCCGGGCCGACCTCACCGACGATGCCGGTGAGTGGCTGCGTCGGGTCGGACAGGCTGGGGATGCTGCCGAGTGCCGCGATGGCGTCGATGGCGCCCATCGCCCCTTCCACCAGGCCGGCGGCGGCGTCGAGCAGGCCGGCGTCGATGCCGTCCAGCAGGCCGCCCGGCGGGGGCGGGGGCGGCGACTCGGTCAACCACATCGCATAGTCGATCTGGTCCGGTGCGCTGGCTTCGGCCTGCACGTGCAATTGCTGCAGCAGCACGTACTGCAGCTGCGTGCCCGTCGCGATGTCGGAGGTGAAGGTCAGCGGCTCGCCGGCCACGTATTTCTCGCGCACGGCGTTCAGGAAGTCCAGGCCGGTCTGCTCGCCGAAGACCGAGCCTTCGATCAGGATGCGCGCGGGTTGGCGGTCCAGGTCCTGGAACAGGCTGCCGGCGCGGCCGGGCACGGCCAGCTCGACCAGCTTGCGCGCCTCCAGCGTTTCCAGCCGCGTGACCCGTGGCAGTTCGTAGTCGCCGAGCATCGGTGTGAGGCTCATGTCGGCCCCCAGGGCGCGATGCGCCCGCCCCCCGAGGGGGGTCGCACGCTTGGGGCGGCCCGGCGCGTGCTCATCCCAGGTTCACTCCACGCAGCCAGGCCTGGTCAACCAGGCCGCGGGTGATGGCGTCGAGCAGCTCGTCGCCGTCGGCGTCAGGGGCGGGCGACGCCAGGTGCTGGCCGGACGGCGCAGGTGCCACGGCCGCGTTGAGCAGGCGCGACGCCGCGCGGGGCGCTAGTTCAGATGGGGCCAGCACATCGTGGCCACGGGGGGCCGGCGCAGGGGCGGACAACGCCGACCGGCTGCGTTGCGATGCGGCGGCGGAGTCCAGAACGGGCGGTGCCGCCGACGCGGGTTGCCTCGCGGCCAGCGCCGGTTCTTCGCGGCTGGCCTGGCGCGCGGCCTCCAACGTGGGCGAGCTCCGACCCGGCAACGTGGGGTGTGGCCTCGCGGTCTGAGCCAGGCGCTGGTGGGTGGCCTTCAGCAGCGCGCTGAGCAAGGTGGCGGCTGTGTGTGCCGCTGGCAGCGCCGCCAGCGGTTGCGCAGCGGCGCCCATCGGCGGCAGCAGCGGCAGCGACGGCAGAGCGGCACTGCGGCGCGGGCGCTGCAACAACGCTTCCATCACCGCCACCACTTCGCGCGGGTCGGGCAAACGAGCCGTCGTGCGGCTCGGCGTGCTGATAGGGACGAGTGCCGCCGCTGGCGCAGCCGTCGTCGACGAAGCGGGCACAGCCGGGGGCTGCCCAGGCACCGCCGGCAGCAAGCGCGGCGCCGGCCGCCGGGTGCCACGCCGCAGTGCTGCTGCATGGCCGGATGCATGGCCGGGTGCATCGCCGCCCGCCGGCTCTGCCGGATCCACAGGCCGCTCACCGTTCATTGCCGCCAAAGGTTCGAATCCCGCACTGGCCGGCCACTGGCCCAGCGCCGCCAGCCGCCCCAGCGCCACGGGCACATCGGCCAGGCGCAGCAAGCGACGTCCGGCAGCGCGGGGCGCCTGCAGGGCCATCAGGTCAGGTGGCCGACGTTCAGGCATCACCCGCCCCTTCATCGCGCAACATCTGCAGGTGCAGCAGGATCTGGCCCAGCGTCAGCTCTCCCAGCTGCTGCGGCGTCCAGCCAAAACGGCGCGCCAGCAGCTGTGCGGCACGGGCCAGCGGCGCTTCGGCCGCGGCCTCCAAGGCACCGGGCTCGAAGGCCAGGCCGCTGATGCGGTTGACCTGCTGCAGCAGGAACTCCAGCAGCCCCACCGTCATCTGGTTGACCTGCGGCACGGTCAGCGCCGGCTCTTCCAGCGCGGCGTGCACCATCAGCGCCGCGGCAAGCTGCTCGTTGTCCTTGGCCGCGCGGCTGATGCGCTGCAGGTCGGTCACCGTCAGCGGGCGCAGACGCACACGGCTGGCGCCCGCCTTGCCAGCGGCCAGCGCAGGCGGCACGTCCACCTCGTGGCGCAGCGCACCGCCGGCCAGCAGCTCGTCGGCGCTGAGCCAGGGGGTGGTGGTGGTTTCGGCTTGCATTGCGCTTCCCTGAGCCTTCAGGCCGCTTCGTCCTGCACCGTGGCGTACAGCGCCTGGAAGCTGGCGCCTTCCATCACGAAGTCGTCTTCCGGCATCGTCAGGTTCCACTGCTCCAGCTTCACGCCGTGCAGCGTGACGGTGCTGCGCGTGCCGGGCCGGGCCGCGTTTTCCGACATCAGCGTGACGTTGAAGCTGGGTTGCGGCCACGAGCGCCCGGGCCGGCCGGCGGCGGCCTCGCCCAGCAGCAGCGACAGCAGTGCGCCGTTCAGGTAGGCGCGGTCGAAACGCCCGCGCACGCTGACGTTGCCACTGCGCAGCTCGGTGGCGTAACGCTGGCCGATCTCGTGGAAGGGGCGGATGGCGCTGTTGATCTCCACCGTGACGCCGGTGACGCGGCCGACCTGGATCAGGTCGTTGGCCTCGATCACGGCCTGCGCGGCGGCGCCCTCCGGGCCTTCGTCGCCCGGGGCAAGCAGCAGGGCGCCGTCGGCGCCGGTGTAGACATGGGTGTTGGCGGCGGTCGGCATGGTGGGGTGCTCCTCAGGACAGCGCCAGCGTGACGCGGATGTAGTCGATGCTGAAGGTGGGCTGCATGGAGACGTTGACCACGCAGCGGCCGGCGATCTCGTCGGCGCGGCTGGCCTTCACCTCCAGCTCGTAGCCGGTGAGCGCCTCGTCCACCACCATCGTGGTCAGGAAGGAATCCAGCGCGCCGTGCAGTGCCTTGCGCACGCGTTCGTTGTTGAGCTTGCCGATGAAGGGGTTGGCCACCTGGCGCACGCCGGCCTTGGCAAAGTCGACGATGCGGCGCGTGGTGATCTGCGCAAAGGCCGCGCCCTCGGTGGTGATTCCCCGCACCACACGGATGCCTTGCCGGTCTTCCAGCACACACACGTTGTCGGTCAGCAGGGCTTTCAGTTCACCGTAGCTGAAACGTGTGGCCAGGCCGGCAATGCCAGGCAGCACCTTGTTGGTGGGGCTGGACTGCGGCGCCAGCGAGGCCATCAGCCCGGCCACCGCGCAGGCGCTGAAACCGGCCGGCAACACAGCCAGATCACCCACCACCGGGTCGAAGGCACGCACCGCGGGTGCGGCCAGCACGATGCGCTTGTTGGCCACCACCTGGGCGCCGATGGCGGCCACACCCACCGCATCGGCGCCGATCACCCCCATCAGGTCGCGGCCATCGTTCTCGGCCGTTTCCAGGGCCGAACCCAGCGCCGTGCGCGCGACCTCGGTTGTCAGCTCCGGTGCCACCAGGATGTTGATCTCGTCCTTCAACAACTCGGCGATGCCGGCGTTGAAGGCCGCGGTGTCGGCGGGTGCCGCCAGGCCATGGGCGTAGACCGTGCGGGCGCCGTTGCCGAACAGCACCGCCAGGCCCCGCATCAGGCTGAAGGGGTCGGCATCGGCGTTGTTGACCGGGCGCGCCTTGAACAGCCGCTGCGCGTCCTCCAGGCTGCCCAGGATGTGGGTTCGGCCCAGCGTGCCCGCTGGCGCGTCGGCCGCTGCTGCGGCAGTGCCGACGATGCCGACGTTGCCGAAGGCGATGCCCTTGGGCGCGATCAGCCCTTCGGACAAAACCCGGATGAAGGTACCGGGGACGATCTGTTCGGCAAAGGCTTCTTCCATCGTGTGCTCCTTCCCCGCGGGCCGCGGGCGTTCAGTGCAGGGTCGTCGTCAGGCCAGGGCCGTCAGCCCAGCGTCATCAGCCGTGCGGCCCGGAAGCGCGCGCTGCCGTGGCCGTGGGTCAGCAGGCCGATCTCGCCGCTGCCTGGTGGCAGGCCGCTCAGGGCCAGGGTGCGGCTGTCGTCCAGTTCGATGCTGGCCTGGCCGTCGTAGACGGTCAGCACCAGGCGGTGCGGGGTGTTGGCGCTGTAGCCGGCCGGGGCCGAGCCCAGGGTCTGCCAGCCGGCCGGCGTGCGGCGGCCGATCAGGTGGTAGCCGTGGCGCTGCGACAGCAGCACGAAGCCGAAATCATCGGCCGCGCGGCGGTGGAAGACGAGGCCGATGCCGTCGCTGCCGGAGGCGTCGAACACCACGCTCAGCACCAGCCGCGCCAGGTTCTGCGGCACACCGGCAGGCCGCCACAGCAGCTGAGCGCCGGCTTTCACCGGATCGGCCAAGGTCAGCGCGCCGCCCGCGGTGGCGGCGGTCTGCACGATGGCATCGCCGGCCACGGCCCAGGCGCCCGGCGGCGCGGCAGCGGGGTCGTCGGCTGGCAGAAAATCGGCCAGCGGCGCGGGCAGCAGCGCCAGCGATGCACCGGCAAAGTCGGCCAGGAAATGGGCGCCGTAGGGCGTGAGGTTGGTGTGCTGCTCCAGCGCCAGCTGCGTGATCACGCCCTCGCCGGCATCGGGCACGGGCACAAACTCAAAATCGACCTCGAAGGCCAGCGCGCGGGTGGCCTCGGTGTCCAGCCCGCGCAGGTGGCGGATGCCCAGCGTGGCGAACTCGCGGCGCGTGAAGGCCAGCATCTGGCCCGACAAGGTGGCCAGGTAATTGGCGGCCGCGGCATCGGCGCCACCGCTGACATCCACGTCCACGCGTGCCCGCAGGCGGCGGCCGAAGAGCGCCGCACCGGGGTCGACATGGGTCCCAACATAACCCCCCAGCCCCAGTGGCGACACGCGTTGCGGCCGCACACGCAGCGAGCGGGTCAGCCCGCCCGGCACCGCCCCCGGCAGCAGCGAAGCCACAGCCGCTTCCAGCGCGCCGATGGCTAACGTGGTGGTGGCGTCGGGCATGCGGGCCGCTCCTTGGGTCGGAGCAAAAGCCCCGAGGAGCGGCGAGTGTGTTCCTCGCCCCGGTGGTCCCCCATCCCTACAACATGGCGGGAGGGTGGACCCTTAAGGGGGGGTCAGCGGCGCTTGCCGCCCAGCAGCGAACCCAGCACGCCGCGGATGATTTCGCGCCCGACGGCCGAGCCGATGCTGCGCACGGCCGACGAAGCCGCAGCCTCGGCCAGGCCCGGCCGGCGCCCGCCGCGCGGGCCGGTGCTGCCGAAGATCATGTCCTTCAGGCCACCCATCACGCCGCCGTCGTCAGCGGCGTTGTCGCGTGCAGCACCGGGTGCGGTGGCCTGCGCGGCTGCATCGGCACCGGCCACGGCACGGCCCTTGAGCTTCTCGTAGTCCGACTCGCGGTCTTCCGTGCCTTCATAGCGGCCGGCCACCAGCGAGTTCTTCAGCAGGGCCTGGCGCTGCGCCGGGGTGATGGGGCCGATCTGGCTGCCGGGGGGCAGCACATAGACACGTTCGGTCACACTTGGGCGGCCCTTGGCATCGAGAAAACTGACCAATGCCTCGCCCACCGCCAGCTCGGTGATGGCGGTGGCCATGTCGCCGATGCCGGGGTTGGCACGCATCGTGTCGGCAGCCGACTTGACGGCCTTCTGGTCGCGCGGCGTGAAGGCGCGCAGCGCGTGTTGCACGCGGTTGCCCAGCTGGGCCAGCACAGTGTCGGGCACGTCCAGCGGGTTCTGGGTGACGAAGTACACGCCCACGCCCTTGCTGCGCACCAGGCGCACCACAAGTTCGATGCGCTCCACCAGGGCCGCGGGCGCGTCCTTGAACAGCAGGTGCGCTTCGTCGAAGAAAAACACCAGCTTGGGTTTGTCCAGGTCACCCACCTCGGGCAGCAGCTCGAACAGCTCGCTCAGCATCCACAGCAAGAAGGTGGCGTACAGCCGCGGCGAGTTCATCAGCTTGTCGGCGGCCAGGATGTTGATCACCCCCTGGCCGGACTCGGTCTGCATGAAGTCGGAGATGTCGAGCATGGGCTCGCCGAAGAACTTGTCGCCGCCTTGTTCTTCGATCTGCATCAGGCCGCGCTGGATGGCGCCGATGCTGGCCGCGCTGATGTTGCCGTACTCGGTGGTGTAGGTCTTGGCGTTGTCGCCCAGGTGCTGCAGCATGGCCCGCAGGTCCTTCATGTCCAGCAGCAGCAGGCCCTGGTCATCGGCGATCTTGAAGGCCAGGTTCAGCACGCCGGCCTGCGTGTCGTTCAGCGCCAGCATGCGGCCCAGCAGCAGCGGGCCCATGTCGGACACGGTGGCGCGCACCGGGTGGCCTTGTTCACCGAACACGTCCCACAACATCGCGGGGCAATGGGCGCTCTCGGGCGTGGGCAGGCCCCGTTCCTGCAGGATGGCCGCCACCTTGGGCGGGATGCTGCCGGCCTGGCTGATGCCGGTGAGGTCGCCCTTCACGTCGGCCAGGAACACCGGCACGCCGATCTGGCTGAAGTTCTGCGCCAGGGTCTGCAGCGTGATGGTCTTGCCGGTGCCGGTGGCACCGGTGATCAGGCCGTGGCGGTTGGCCAGGGCGGGCAGCAAATGGCATTCGATGTCGCCCCGGCGGGCGACGAGGAGGGGATCAGGCATCGCAGGCGGCTCCAGGGCAGGTGGAGCCGCCAGTCTAAGGGGCGGGCGGGGGGCAGGCGGGAGGGCAGGCGGGAGGACAGGCCTGTGCGCTACTGGATGAAGCGCCCGTCGCTGCCCACCATGGCCAGGTCCACGAAGCGGCTGCCGTCGTGTTCGGTGCCGCGGTAGCGCAGCTGCACCCCGCCCAGGTCGGTCTCGAAGTCCTGCAGCCCCTTCAGCAGGCTGGTGCGGGTGGGGGCCGGGCCGGCGGCGCGCAGCGCGCTCACCAGGGCCTTGGCCGTCATGTAACCCTCCAGGCTGCCGTAGGAAAACGGGGTGTCGACCGACGTGGCGCGCCACCGGGCCTGGTACTCGCGTGTCAGCGCCGTCTTGCGGGCAAACGGGCTGGGCACGATCTGCGCAAACACCATGCCGCGTGCCAGCGGCCCCAGGGCGGCGGCCATCGGCGACGAACCGGAGTTGACGCCCCAGAAACTGGTGCGGTGGCCCGCGGCGCGGGCGCGGCGGATCAGGCGTTCGTAGACACCGGGCGAGCCGTGGTTCAGCACCAGGTCCACCTGGCGGCCGGCCAGCGCGGCGGCCACGGCATCCAGCTGGGCATCGCTGACATCGCCCTGGAACGCAGCGCCACCGCCGAAGCCCATGCGGGCCTGTTCGGCCAGCAGGCGCACGTTGTCCAGGTGCTGACGGCCGGTGTCGGAATCGGCGTGGAACAGCGCCACCCGTTTCAGGCCGGTGCCGACGCCGTACTGGATCAAGGCCCGGAACTCGTCCCGGTGTTCGGCGCGCACCGGGAACACCAGCGGCTGGAACGGCCGGCGCAGGCCCGGCGAGCCGGCCATGGGACCGAAAAACGGCGTGCCAGTCTCGACGGCGGCTTTCATCACCGCGCCGCTGGGCCCGCCCTCGATGGAGCCGAACAACAGCAGCGCCCCTTCGGCCACCAGCCGGCGGGCGTTGGCCTCGGCCTCGTCGGCGCGGTTGTCGTCGTCCAGCGTGCGCAGGGCCAGGCGCCGGCCGTTGACACCACCTTCGCGGTTGACGGCGTCCAACAGCACGCGCACGCCGGCCAGCACGTCGCTGCCATAGGCGTTTTTGCCGCCTTGCAGCGTGATGCTCTGGCCAATCACCAGCTCGTCGGCTGCCCGCAGGGTGGCTGGCAGCCACAGCGCGGCACTGACCTGGACGAGTTGGCGGCGTGTGGGCAGAGGCATCATTCATCATCGCCGCCAGGGCTCGCTGGCGTCAATGCGCAGCGTCAAAGCCGCAGGTGGGCGCCGGCCGGCTAAAATGCGCGGTTACACACGAGGAGCTTGCGCACCATGGCCGGTCATTCCAAATGGGCCAACATCCAGCACCGCAAGGGGCGCCAGGACGAAAAGCGGGGCAAGGTCTGGACCCGCGTGATCCGCGAGATCATGGTCGCGGCCCGCCAGGGTGGCGGGGACGTCAAGGACAACCCGCGTCTGCGGCTGGCGGTCGAGAAGGCCAAGGCCGTCAACCTGCCGGCCGAGACCGTCAAGCGCAACATCGACAAGGCCACGGGCAACCTGGAAGGTGTGCACTACGAAGAGATCCGCTACGAGGGCTACGGCATCGGCGGCGCGGCCGTCATCGTCGACACGATGACCGACAACCGCGTACGCACCGTGGCCGAGGTGCGGCACGCCTTCAGCAAGTACGGCGGCAACCTGGGCACCGACGGCTCGGTGTCGTTCCAGTTCAAACACTGCGGGCAGCTGGTGTTTGCACCCGGTACCAGCGAAGACAAGGTCATGGAAGTGGCCCTGGAAGCCGGCGCCGAAGACGTGGTGACCGGTGACGACGGTGCCATCGAGGTGCTGACCGCCCCCGGTGACTTTGAAGCCGTGAAAAACGCGCTCGAAGCCGCCGGCCTGAAACCCGAGCTGGCCGAGGTGACGATGCGTGCCGAGAACAACATCGAGCTGAGCGGCGACGACGCCGCGCGCATGCAGAAGCTGCTGGACGTCATCGAAGACCTGGACGACGTGCAGGAGGTCTTCCACAACGCGGACCTGCAGGAATGAGCCCCCAAGCTCGCTTGTGCTCGCTGCCCCCCGGGGGGGCCGTCGGCCTCCTTGAGGCGGCTCTGCGGAGGCCTGAATGAAAGTCCTCGTCATCGGCGGCGGCGGCCGCGAACACGCGCTGGCCTGGAAGCTGGCGCAGTGCGCCCGTGTGCAGAGCGTGTTCGTGGCGCCCGGCAATGGCGGCACCGCCACCGACCCGGCGCTGCACAACGTGCCGATCAGCGACATCGCCGCGCTGGCCGACTTTGCCATCGCCGAGAAGATTGCACTCACCGTGGTCGGCCCCGAGGCGCCGCTGGCCGCCGGCGTGGTGGACTTGTTCCGCGCGCGCGGCCTGCGCATCTTCGGCCCCACGCAGGCGGCGGCGCAGCTGGAAAGCTCCAAGGCCTTCGCCAAGGCCTTCATGCAGCGCCACGGCATTCCGACTGCGCTCTACGGCAGCTTCACCGACCGTGCCGCGGCGCACGCGCATGTGGACAAACACGGCGCGCCCATCGTCATCAAGGCCGACGGCCTGGCCGCCGGCAAGGGTGTGGTGGTGGCGATGACGGCAGTCGACGCACACGCCGCCATCGACGACATGCTGGGCACCAACACCCTGGGCGTCAAACACAACGCCGGCGGCGCGCGGGTCGTGATCGAGGAGTTCATGGCCGGCGAGGAGGCCAGCTTCATCGTCGTCAGCGATGGCAAACACGTGGTCTCGCTGGCCACCAGCCAGGACCACAAACGTGTGGGCGACGGCGACACCGGCCCCAACACCGGTGGCATGGGCGCCTACAGCCCGGCCCCGGTGGTGACCCCCGACGTGCACGCACGTGTGATGCGCGAGATCATCCAGCCCGCCATCCAGGGCATGGCCAAGGACGGCACGCCGTTCACCGGCTTCCTCTATGCCGGCTTGATGATCGACACCGACGGCCGACCACGCACGGTGGAGTTCAACTGCCGCCTGGGCGACCCGGAGACACAACCCATCCTGATGCGCCTGAAGAGCGACCTCTTCGAGCTGCTGATGCACGCCACCGACGGCACGCTGGACCAGGCCGAGCTGCAATGGGACCGGCGCGTCGCGCTGGGGGTGGTGATGGCGGCGCACGGTTACCCTGGCCCGCTGCGTCAAGGGGACCCCATCACCGGCCTGCCGGCCGACGCCGAAGACCTGAAGGTTTTCCATGCCGGCACCACGCTGTTGGATGGCCAACTCCTGACCAGCGGCGGCCGGGTGCTGTGTGTCACCGCGCTGGGCGATTCGGTGCGTGTGGCGCAACAACGCGCCTACGAAGGGCTTCGCAGCATCCAGATGCCGGGCGCCGTGTGGCGCAGCGACATCGGCCACCGCGCGATCAAACCGCGATGAAAACCGACGACGTCCGCCGCTACCTGCTGGGCCTGCAGCAAAACATCATCGGTGCGCTGGAGGCCGAAGACGGCCACCCCTTCCTCACCGACGGCTGGGTGCGCGCGCCCGAGGAACGCCTGCAGGGCGACGGTTTCAGCCGCCTGGTGGAAGAGGGTGCTGTGTTCGAGCGTGGTGGCTGCAACTTCAGCCATGTGCGCGGTCCCACGTTGCCGCCCTCGGCCACGCAGCACCGGCCCGAGCTGGCGGGCGCGCCGTTCGAGGCGATGGGGGTCTCGCTGGTGATGCACCCGCGCAACCCGTGGGTGCCCACGGTGCACATGAACGTGCGCATGTTCGCTGCGCTGCCCGAAGGCAAGGAACCGGTCGTGTGGTTCGGCGGCGGCATGGACCTGACGCCCTACTACGGCTTCGAAGAAGACGCGCAGCACTTCCACCGCGCCTGCCGCGATGCGTTGGCGCCGTTTGGTGATGACAAGTACCCCCGCTTCAAGCGCTGGTGCGACGAGTATTTTTTCCTGAAGCACCGCAACGAACCGCGCGGGGTGGGCGGTGTGTTCTTCGACGACTTTGCTGAACTGGGTTTTGACGACAGTTTTGCGATGATGCGCGCCGTGGGCGACGCCTTCGTGCCGGCCTACCTGCCCATCGTGCAGCGCCGCCGCGCGCTGCCCTACAGCGAGCGCGAGCGTGATTTCCAGGCCTACCGCCGCGGGCGCTATGTCGAGTTCAACCTGGTCTTCGACCGTGGCACGCTGTTCGGCCTGCAAAGTGGCGGCCGCACCGAGAGCATCCTGATGTCGATGCCGCCGGTGGTGAAGTGGCGCTACAACTGGCAGCCCGAGGCCGGCACGCCCGAGGCCGTGCTGTACAGCGATTTCCTGCGCCCGCGCGACTGGGCCGCTTGAATGTCCGCTTGAAAAGGATCGCCATCTTCGGCGGCAGTTTCGACCCGCCGCACACGGCGCATGTGGAACTGGCGCGCACCGCCCTGCAGGCCCTGGCGCTGGACAGCGTGCGCTGGATCCCGGCGGGTCAGCCCTGGCAGAAGAGCCGTGCGATGACGCCGGCCGCACACCGCGAGGCGATGGTGCGGCTGGCCATCGAAGATCAAGCCCGCTTTGTGCTGGACCGCACTGAACTTGAGCGCAGCGGCCCCAGCATCACGCTGGACACCGTCACCGCCTTCCAGGCGGCCGAGCCGGGGGTGGACTGGGTGCTGCTGATCGGCGGCGACCAGTACGCCAACCTGCACACCTGGCGCCACTGGCCCGATCTGCTGAGCCGTGTGACGCTGGCCGTGGCGCAGCGCCCGGGTGTCACGCAAGTGCCCGACCCGGCGGTGTTGGCCCGCCCGCACCGTGTGGTGCCGCTGCCGATGCTGGACATCTCGTCCACCCAGATCCGCCAGCAGGTGGCCTGCGGGCTCCCCCTGGATGGTCTGGTGCCACCGGCGGTGGCGCGCTATATTGAACATAACCGGCTTTACCAGGAAGGCAACGCCCACTGAATGGACATCCGCAAACTGCAGCGCGCCATCGTCGATGGTCTGGAAGACGTCAAGGCTCAGAACATCGCGGTCTTCAACACGGAGCACCTGTCGCCGCTGTTTGAACGCGTGATCATCGCGTCCGGGGGCAGCAACCGCCAGACCAAGGCGCTGGCTTCCAGCGTGCGTGAAACCGTCAAGGCGCGCGGCCTGCAGGTGCTGCGCACCGAGGGCGAGGACAACGGCGAGTGGATCATCGTCGACTGCGGCGCCGCCGTGGCGCACATCATGCAGCCCGCCATCCGCGAGTACTACCACCTCGAAGAGATCTGGGGCGGCAAGAGCGTCAACATCAAGTTCGGTGAGGTCAAGACCGGCCTGGTGAAAGCCGCCGAGCCGGACCGCACGCCGAAGGGCGCGCCGCGCAAGGCGGTGGCGGCCAAGCCGGCGGCGCCAGTAGCGGCCAAGAAGTCGGCACCGGCCGGGAAGGGCGCAGCGCCGGCCAAGAAGAGCGCCGCGCCCGCGAAGAAGGCCGCTGCCCCTGTGAAGAAGGCTGCGGCGCCAGCGAAGAAGGCCGCGCCCGCGAAGAAGGCGGCGGTCCTCACCAAGGCCCCGGCCCGCAAGATCGCCGCCACCAAAACGGCGCCCAAGAAGACGTCGGTGAAGACCATCGTCGTCAAGCCGGCGGGTCAAAAGGCGGCGGCCAAGAAGGCCCCGGCCAAGAAAGCCGCGCCGCGCCGCTGACCGATGAAGCTGCTGCTCGTGGCCGTGGGCCAGCGGCAGCCCGCCTGGGCCGATGTGGCCTGGGCCGACTTTGCCAAACGGTTTCCGCCCGAATGGCGCTTCGAGCTCAAGGTGCTGAAGGCCGAGCCGCGTGACGCCGGCAAGACCGCGGCGCAATGCATGGCGGCCGAGGCGCTGCGTTTCGAGGCCGCGCTGGGCAAGGGCTGGCGCCGCGTGGTGCTGGACGAACGCGGCAGCCGCGTCACCAGCACCCAACTGGCCGAGCGCCTGCAGCAGTGGCAGGCCGACGGGCGCGATGTCGCCCTGCTGATTGGCGGCCCAGACGGCCTGGACCCTGCGCTCAAGGCCACGGCCGACGACAGCCTGCGCCTGTCGGACCTGACCCTGCCCCACGCCTTTGCGCGTGTGCTGCTCGCGGAGGCGCTGTACCGCGCCTGGACGCTGAGCATCGGCCACCCCTACCACCGCGAATGACACACCGCGAGTGACGCACCGCGAATGAGCCTGCTCTACCTCGCCTCCCAGAGCCCGCGCCGGCGTCAGCTGCTGGCGCAGATCGGCATCGAGCCCACGCTGCTGCTGCCTGAGCGCGGCGAAGACGCCGAGGCGCTGGAGGACGTGCTGCCCGGCGAGTTGCCCGCCGCCTACGTGCAGCGTGTCACCGCGCTGAAGCTGCGCGCCGCCGTGGCCCGCCACGCCCGCCAGGGCCTGGCACCGGGGGTCATCCTGTGTGCCGACACCACCGTGGCGCTGGGCCGGCGCATCCTGGGCAAACCGGCCGATGCGGCCGATGCCACGGCCACGCTGACGGCGCTGTCGGGCCGCACGCACCGGGTGTTGACGGCCGTGGCGCTGCAGGCCGGCCGTCGGCGCTGGCAGGCGGTGCAGGTCTCGCGCGTGCGATTTGCCGTGCTGCCGCCCGCGGTGATCGCCGCCTACGTGGCCGGCGGCGAGCCCTTTGGCAAGGCCGGCAGCTACGCCATCCAGAGCGGCCTGGCCGGCTGGATCGCGCACATCGACGGCAGCCATTCCGGCATCATGGGCCTGCCGTTGTTCGAGACCGCGCAATTGCTGCGGCAGGCAGGGCTGGCGCCCAAGCCCTAGACTCCAGCCCATGGCCAACCAGGACATCCTCATCAACTGGGCGCCGCAGGAGACACGCGTCGCCGTCATCGAAAACGGCGCGCTGCAGGAGCTGTACCTCGAACGCACGCTGGAGCGTGGCCAGGTCGGCAACGTCTACCTGGGCAAGGTGGCGCGTGTGCTGCCCGGCATGCAGAGCGCCTTCATCGACATCGGGCTGGAGCGCGCCGCCTTCCTGCACGTGGCCGACCTGCACGACCCCAACGGCAACGTGCATCCGCGCCACGACGCGCCCGTCGTGCCCATCGAAAAGCGGGTGTTCGAGGGCCAGACGCTCACCGTGCAGGTGATCAAGGACGCCATCGGCACCAAGGGCGCGCGGCTGTCGTCGCAGATTTCCATCGCCGGGCGCATGCTGGTCTTCCTGCCGCAAGACCGGCACATCGGCATCAGCCAGAAAATCGGCAGCCACGAAACACGTGAGGCGCTGCGTGATCGCATGCACCTGCTTGCGGGCGACGGTGGCGGTGGTTTCATCCTGCGCACCAATGCCGAAGAGGCCACCGACGAAGAGCTGGCTGACGACATCGCCTACCTGCGCAAGACCTGGAACACCATCCGCGAGCGCAGCCTGAGCCAGCCCCCGGGCACGCTGCTGCACCAGGACCTGAGCCTGGCCGAACGTGTGCTGCGCGACCTGACCACCGAGGCCACGCAGACCATCCGCATCGATTCGCAGATGCAGTTCGGCGTGCTGCGCAGCTTCGGTGAGACCTACATGCCCGGCGCCGTGGCCAAGCTCGATCTGTACCGCGGCGAGCGGCCCATCTTCGACCTCTTCGGCATCGAAGAAGAGATCGCGCGCGCCCTGGCGCGGCGCGTGGACCTGAAGAGCGGTGGATACCTGATCGTCGACCAGACCGAGGCCCTGACCACGGTGGACGTGAACACCGGCGGCTACGTGGGTGCGCGCAACTTCGACGACACCATCTTCAAGACCAACCTCGAAGCGGCCGGTGCCATCGCCCGCCAGCTGCGGCTGCGCAACCTGGGCGGCATCATCATCGCCGACTTCATCGACATGGTGCGCGAAGAGCACCAGCAGGCCGTGCTGGCCGAGTTCCGCAAACAGCTGGCACGCGACCGCGTGCGCACCACGGTGAGCGGCTTCACGCAGCTGGGCCTGGTGGAGATGACGCGCAAGCGCACCCGTGAAAGCCTGGCCCACATGTTGTGCGAGCCCTGCCCCACTTGCCAGAGCCGCGGCCAGGTGAAGACCGCGCGCAGCGTGTGTTACGACATCCTGCGCGAGATCCTGCGCGAAGCGCGCCAGTTCAGCCCCAAGGAATTCCGCGTCATCGCCAATGCCGCGGTGGTGGAGATGCTGCTGGACGAAGAGAGCACGCACCTGGCGGGGCTGAGTGAGTTCATCGGCAAGCCGATTTCGCTGTCTGCGGAGCCGACGATGAATCCGGAGCAGTACGACATTGTGTTGATGTAGGGCTGCGTGGGGTCTCCCCCGTGCCAGTACCCAGCGTACGAGAAGTAGAAGGCCAAGGCCACCGACGCGCGCGACTGGGCGGTGCGTGACATGGCGAAGGACTACCGCGCCAAGAAGCTGGTGAGCCTAGCGCACAGCACCCAGGTGGGCTAAGGCCGACACCTTAAGCGCGTGGAGAAGAAGCGTGGCGCGCTTGGCGTGCGCGAGATCGAGGCCAGCGACGTGGTGGCGCGGATCGAATGCGCCGGCGTCACCTGGGGCGAACGGACATGCTGCTCATGACCACCAAGTGCCTGTTCATACATGTCTTCGGCAAGCGGCTGATCAATGCCAACCCCTGCCACGGCATCATGCTCTCGGCGCTGCTGGGCCAACGGCCGTTGAGTTCGTAAGCACGGCCTCAAGGCCCTCTTGACGTCCGACGCTGCTCAGATGTCGAGCAC
>JADMJD010000166.1 GCA_018780805.1 Rubrivivax sp.
GCCGTCGGCGCCGATCACGATCTCGACATTGGTCCAGCCTTCGGGCTGGCGCGGCGTTTTTCATTTCCGGCCCCAGAATGGGCCATGACCGCCGAAGCCCTGCGTCTGCGCCCGACGATGTTGTCCGACCTGGACGACGTGATCGCGATCGAAAACGACGCACGCAACCTGCCTTTCATCACCCCCTGGGACCGCACCCAGCACGAAGGTGCGGTGCGTTTCCCCGATTTCCGCCACTTCATCATCGAAGCCGGGCCGGGTGTGGAACGTGCGGGATTCGTGATCCTGCAAGGCTGCCGCAACCCGCACCGCAGCGTGGAACTCAAGCGCATCGTGCTGCAGCCGAAAGGCCAGGGTTTGGGGCGCCTGTGTGTGCGCCAGCTCAAGCGCATGGCCTTCCGCGATCTGCACGCCCACCGTTTCTGGCTTGATGTGAAGGGCCTGAACACACGCGCCCAGCACCTGTACCAGGCCGAGGGTTTTGTCGAAGAAGGCCGGCTGCGCGAGAGTGTGCGCATCTCCTCCGACCAGGCCGATGGTTATGACAGCCTGATCGTGATGAGCCTGCTCGACCGCGAGTACCAGGCCCGGGTGGCCATGGGTCTGGAGTTGCTGCCGTGAAACGCCTGGCCACGCTGCTGCTGGCCGTGTTGCCGGCCCTGGCCGCCCCGCCGGCCCATGCCGCGCTGTGGGCCTGGGTGGACGGCGCCGGGGTGGCCCACCTGGCCGATCGGCCGCTGGACGCCCGCTACCAGCCGCTGCTCGGCACACCCAGCATCGATGCTGTGCCTGGCAAACGCGATTCGGCCGGCAGCCTGCTGACCTGGCTGGAGATCGCGCCCGAGGTGCGGGTGCTGCGCCCCTGGCTGCGCGAGGCGGCCGTGTTGCACGGCGTGGACACGGCCTTGCTGACGGCCGTGATCGCCGTGGAATCGGGCTTCAACGCCAGCGCCATCTCGCCACGGGGCGCGTTGGGCCTGATGCAGATCATGCCGGTCACCGGCGACCGTTATGCCACCGCGGCCGAACTCGTCCGCCCGGCCGAAGAGCGGCTGCGCGACCCGCGCACCAACATCCACACCGGCGCCCGCATGCTGGCTGATCTGCTGCGCCGTTTCGGCCGCATCGACGCGGCGCTGGCAGCCTGGAACGCCGGTGAAGGCCGGGTGCGCCGCGCCGGGGGCCAGCTGCCGCGCATTGCTGAAACCGAGGCCCATGTGCAGATGGTGCTGGAGCTGTACTGGGCGCTGCTGCAGCGCGAGCAGGCGCGCCGCATCAACACGCTGCGCCTGACGGGCAGCCGCTGACCTCCACGCGGCTCAGTCCGCCATCGTGTCTGCCGCCACCGTGGACGGCGGCCGGCGCACCGGGTCGGCTTCACGCAGGTTGAGCCAGGCGGTGGCGGCGCCGGCCACCGCGACGATGCCCATGCCGATCCAGCCCCAGCGGTCCGGCAGGCTGCCAAACACCCACCAACCCACCAGCGTCGCCGAGCCGATCTGCACGTAGACAAAGGGCATCAGCGTCGACGCACGCCCCAGGCCCAGCGCCAGGATCATCAACAAATGGCCCAGCGTGCCCATCAGCCCGGCGGTGACCAGCGCGGCCCATTCCAGCGGCGTGGCAGCGGCCAGCGTGGCGACGATGTCGATCGGGCTCAGCAGCAGGACCGGCGCGACGATGGCCGCGCCCACCGCGCCGGTCCAGAAGTGCGTCACCAGCGGGTCTTCCAGCCGTGCGAGCCGGCTCGTCAGCACCTGGAAACTGGCATAGGTGCAGGCACAGGCCAGCGGAAACAGCACCACCCAGCCGAACAGGCCCGAGCCCGGCCGGATGACCACCAGGGCACCGGCAAAGGCCGTGGCCACCAGCACCCAGCGCAGCGGCGACACCCGCTCCTGCAGCAGCCAGGCCGCCAGCAGCGTCACCAGCACCGGGGTGAGCATGTTGATCGCGGTGAACTCGGCCACCGGCATCTGCTGCACGCCCCAGAAACTCAGCGCGCTGGTGGCCAGCAGCAGCGCGCCGCGCAGCAGCTGGAAGCGTGGGTGATCGGGTTTGAAGCGGCGCCGCCGGTCGAACAGCAGCCACACCGCCATCAAACCGGCCTGCGTGGCGTAGCGCCAGAACAGGATCAGCAGCACCGGCAACGTGGCGCCCAGCCAGCGCACCGCGTTGTCCAGCACCGCAAAGGCCAGGCCCATCAGCAGGATCAGCACCACGCCCAGCAGCGGGTGGCTGCGGGGGGAGCCGGACACCTGAGCGGCCGCCTCAGCGGGCACGGTGGATGCGGTCCTGCAGCGCGGTCCAGACCGGCGTCAGGCGGCCGGGCAGGTCGGGCAGCTCGCCCAGCTCGGTGCGGCTTTCGCCGGGCGCGTGAAAGTCGCTGCCGCGCGAGGCCAGCAGATCGAACTCCAGCGCCATGTCGGCGTAGGTGATGCGCTCCGGCGCGCTGTGGCTGCCGGTCATCACCTCCACCCCGCGCCCGCCATGGGTGGTGAACTCGCTGAACAGGGCAAATTCTTCGGTGGGTGTGAAGCGGTAGCGCGCCGGGTGTGCGATGACGGCCACACCGCCGGCCTGCGTGATCCAGCGCACCGCGTCGCCCAGGCGCGCCCAGCGGTGCGGCACGTACCCCGGCTTGCCTTCGGTCAGGTAACGGCGGAAGACCTCGTGCGCGTCGGCACACACCCCGCACTCCACCAGCCAGCGGCCGAAGTGCGTGCGCGAGATCAGCTCGGGGTTGCCGACGTATTTCAGCGCGCCTTCAAACGCCCCCGGCAGACCGACCTGGGCCAGGCCTTCGGCCATCAGCCGCGCGCGCGCCTCGCGGCCGCCGCGCGTGGCGGCCAGGCCGGTGCGCAGAGCCTGATCGTCGATGTCAAAACCCAGGCCGACGATGTGCACCGTCTGGCCGGCAAAACTGACCGAGATCTCGCAGCCGCTGAGGTAGTCCATGCCCAGCGCCAGTGCGGCTTCGCGCGCTTCGTGCTGGCCGCCGACCTCGTCGTGGTCGGTCAGGGCCCAGAGCTCGACGCCACCGTCAAAGGCGCGTTGCGCCAGTGCAGAAGGGGCCAGCGTGCCGTCGGAGACGGTGGAGTGGCTGTGCAGGTCGGCGTTGGTCAGGTGGTGGTTCATGTCGGCCCCTGGACGCCTGCGGTGTCGTCCCCCGAGGGGAGTCGCGCGCTCGGGGCGGCCCAGCGCGCGCTCACAGCTGCAAACGCCGCCCACAGCGCGCGGCCAGGGATTCATCGTGCGTGACGACGACAAAGGCCGTGCCCTGCTCACGCGCCAGCGACAGCATCAGCTCGAACACACCGTCGGCGGTGCCGCGGTCCAGGTTGCCGGTGGGCTCGTCAGCCAGCACACAGGCCGGTTTCGTGACCAGCGCACGCGCGATCGCCACGCGCTGGCGTTCACCACCCGAGAGCTGCGCCGGCTGGTGCCCGGTGCGTGCGGCCAGCCCCACCTGCGCGAGCGCCGCCTGCGCCGTGGCTCGGGCTTCGGCCACGCTCTGGCGGCGGATGCGCAGCGGCATCGCCACGTTGTCCAGCGCCGTGAACTCCGGCAGCAGGTGGTGGAACTGGTAGACAAAACCCAGGTGCCGGTTGCGCCAGACGCCTTGTTCGGTGGCCGACATGCCGTCCAGCCGCCGCCCCATCAGCGTGACCTGGCCGCTGCTGGGCGCGTCCAGACCGCCCAGCAGGTGCAGCAGCGTGCTCTTGCCCGAGCCCGAGGCGCCGACGATGGCCAGCGTCTCACCCGGCTGCACCGCCAGACTGATGCCACGCAGCACATGCACGTCCAGCTCACCTTCGCGGTAGCGTTTGTGCAGCTGGTCCGCGAGCAGCACCGGCTCGCGCGGCGCTGCGGCCTTCAGCACCGCGTCACTCATAACGCAGCGCCTCGGCCGGGTTCACGCGGCTGGCGCGCCAGCTGGGGTACAAGGTCGCCAGCAGCGACAGCACCAGCGAGATCAGCACGACGGGCACGATGTCGGCCGCCAGCGGCTCGCTGGGCATGCGGCTGATCAGGTACACGCTGCTGGGCAGGAAGGCCACGCCCAGCGCACGTTCCAGGGCCGGCACCAGCACGTCGATGTTGAAGGCCATCAGCAGGCCCAGGCCCACACCGGCCAGCGTGCCGATGATGCCGCTGGCCGCGCCCTGCACGATGAAGATGCCCATGATGGAGCGCGGGCTCGCGCCCAGCGTGCGCAGGATGGCGATGTCGGCCTGTTTGTCGGTGACCGTCATCACCAGCATCGACACCAGGTTGAAGGCCGCCACCGCGACGATCAGCGTCAGGATGATGAACATCATGCGTTTTTCAAGCTGCACGGCCTCGTACCAGTTGCGGTTGGTGCGGGTCCAGTCGCGCACCAGCAGGCCGGCGGGCATGCTGTTGGCCAACTGCGCCGCGACGGCGTTGGCTTGGTGCACGTCGGCCAGGCGCAGCTGCACGCCGGTGGGGCCACCGGTGCGGAAAAAACGCGCCGCGTCGTCCAGGTTCACCAGGGCCAGCGTGCTGTCGTATTCGTAGTGGCCGGAGTCGAAGCTGCCCGCCACCGTGAAGGTCTTCAGCCGCGGCACCATGCCGGCGGGTGTCATGCTGCCGCTGGGTGCGTACAGTGTCACCAGATCGCCCGGTTGCACGCCCAGCTGGCGGGCGAGCTCGCTGCCCAGCACGATGCGCCAGGCGCCGGGCTCCAACTGTGCAAACAGCTCGCGCCGCTGCGCCGCCAGCGGCGTGACCTCGGCTTCGAAGGCCGGGTCGATGCCGCGGATCACCGCACCACGCACGGCATCACCACGCGCCAGCAGGGCCTGTGTGGCGATGAAAGGCGCGGCGCCCTGCACCTGCGGCACGCGCTTCGCGAGTTGTGCCGTCGCGGCCCAATCGGCCAGGCCGTCGCCGCGGTTGTCCACCAGTTCCACATGCGCGATCACGCTGAGCATGCGGTCGCGCACCTCCTTCTGGAAGCCGTTCATCACGGACAGCACGATGATCAGCGCCGCCACGCCGAGTGCGATGCCCAGCATCGACACCCCGGAGATGAAGGAGATGAAACCATTGCGCCGCCCGGCGCGGCCGCCGCGTGTGTAGCGCCAGCCGACTTGCCATTCATAAGGCGAATTCATTGGGCTCGATGGTACCGGAGCACCGCCGATAATCGGGGCATGCACCTGTTGATCCCGTTTGCCGCGCCCGGGTCCGAAGCCGGCCGGCAGGCGCTGGCCCACCTGGGCTTGCCGAACCTGGCCGCGCTGCTGTTGGGCGAACCCGAACGCGATGACGGTGATGCGTCCAGCCTGAGCCCCCCGCACGAACGTGCGCTGGCCCGCGCGCTGGGCCTGGCCGGTGCCGACGGTGCGCTGCCCTGGGGCGCCTGGGGCGCGGCGCAGGCCGGGCTGGACACCGTCGACCACGCCTGGGGCCTGTTGACACCCTGCCACTGGCACGTGGCCACCGACCAGGTGAGCCTGCTCGACCCCGACGACCTGCAGCTGACCGATGCCGAAGCGCAAACGCTGCTCGACGCGGTGCACCCGCTGTTTGTCGGCGATGGTCTGGTGCTGCTGTTCGGCAGCGCCACACGCTGGTTCGTCGCGCACGAATCGCTGCGCGATCTGCCGCTGGCCTCGCCCGACCGCGTGATCGGCCGCCCCCTCGACCCCTGGCTGCCGCGCAGCGTGCGCTGGTGGCGCCGGCTGCAAAACGAGGTGCAGATGGCCTGGCACGAACACCCCATCAACGAGGCGCGCGAGGCGCGTGGCCTGCCGCCCGTCAACAGCCTGTGGCTCAGCGGCTGCGGCCCGGCCCAGCCCGCGGCCTGGCCGGCCGGGCTGGTGGTCGATGATCGTTTGCGCCGCCCCGCGCTGGCCGAAGACTGGGGCGCGTGGATGGCCGCCTGGCAGGCGCTGGACAGCGGCCCGGTGGCCGCGCTGCAGGGCCAGCGCGCGCAGCTGACGCTGTGCGGCGAAAGCAGTGCCGCGACCTGGACCCTGGCGCCACCCACGGCGTGGCAACGTTTCAGCGCAGGCTGGAAACGCCGCGACCCCAACGCCCTGCTGGAGACCCTCTGATGCGCCTGGAAACCCGCGACGTGCCACCCCGTGTGGCCTTTGCGCTGGAGCAGGCCGGTGTGCACCCGCTGCTGGCCCGCCTGCTGGCCGCACGCGGTGTGCGCCAGGTCGACGACCTGGACGACGGCCTGGCCCGCCTGTTGCCGCCGCAGACCATGCGCGGCACGGCCGAAGCGGCTACGTTGCTGGCGGACACGCTCACGGCCGGCCGCCGCATCTGCGTGGTGGCCGACTACGACTGTGACGGCGCCACCGCCTGCGCCGTTGCGCTGCGGGGTCTGCGGATGCTGGGCGCGGCGCCGGACAGCGTGCACTACGTCGTGCCCGACCGCGCGGTGCACGGTTATGGCCTCACCCCGGCCATCGTCGACCTGGCCTTGCAGCACCGCCCCGACCTGCTGGTGACGGTGGACAACGGCATCGCCAGCCTCGCCGGTGTGGCGCACGCGCGGGCGCTGGGCTTGCAGGTGCTGGTGACCGACCACCATTTGCCGGCGCTGGAAAACGATGTCGTGGTGCTGCCGGCGGCCGATGTGATCGTCAACCCCAACCAGCCCGAATGCCCTTTCGAGAGCAAGGCCCTGGCCGGTGTCGGGGTGATGTTCTACGTGCTGCTGGCCACACGCGCCGTGCTGCGCGAGCGCGGGGTGTTTGAGGCCGCCGCCACCGCCGGGCCGCCCCAAGGTGGCGGCGTTCCCCCTCGGGGGGAGCAGGCGCAGCCTGGAGGGGGCCCGAGACCACAACCGCGACTGGACGCGCTGCTGGACCTGGTCGCCCTGGGCACCGTGGCCGACGTGGTCAGGCTCGACGCCAACAACCGCCGCCTGGTCGCGCAGGGCCTGAAGCGCATCCGCAAGGGCCACATGCAGCCCGGTGTGGCGGCCCTGTTCCGCGCGGCCGGCCGCGACCCGTCACGCGCCGCGGCCTTCGACTTCGGCTTTGCGCTCGGGCCGCGCATCAACGCCGCCGGGCGGCTGTCGGACATGACCCTCGGCATCGAATGCCTGGTCACCGACGACGCGGCGCGTGCCACCGAGCTGGCCGAGATGCTGGACCAGATCAACCGCGAGCGGCGCGAGGTCGAAGCCGGCATGCGCGAACAGGCCGAAGCGCAGCTGGCGCGCTGGAGCGGAACCGTGGGCGATGCCCGCCCGGCGCTGGCGCTGTACGACGAAAGTTTCCACGAGGGCGTGGTCGGCATCGTCGCCGGCCGCCTGAAAGACCGGCTGCACCGGCCGACATTCGTGTTTGCGCGCGGCGCCGACGGCCACCTGAAGGGCTCAGGCCGCAGCATCCCTGGATTCCATCTGCGCGACGCGCTGGACCTGGTGGCCAAACGCCACCCGGGTGTGTTGCTGCGTTTTGGTGGCCACGCGATGGCCGCCGGCTGCACCATCCCCGAAGCGAGTTTCCCGGTTTTCGACCAGGCCTTCCAGACCGTGGCCGGCGAGTGGCTGGACGCCGCGACGCTGACCCGCACGCTGCGCACCGACGGCCCGCTGGCCGTGCAGTGGTTCAACGCGCAGACCGCGGCCGTGCTGGACAGCCAGGTGTGGGGCCAGGGCTTCGAAGCCCCGGTGTTCTGCGACGAGGTGGACGTGCTGCAGCAGCGCCTGGTGGGCGAGAAACACCTGAAACTCAAGGTGCGCCACCAGGGCACGCCGCGCGACGCCATCTGGTTCGGCCATGCCGAGCCTGTGGCCGCACGTGTGCGCCTGGCCTGGCGCCTGGCGGTGGACGAGTGGCAGGGCCAGCAGCGCGTGCAGATGATCGTCGAGGCGGCGCTGCCCTGACGTTGCGTCAGGCGCTGGGGATCGTCAGGCCGCGCTGCACGGCCGGGCGCTCGACAAAGGCCTGCAAGACCCGCTGCACCTGCGGGAAGGCATCGAAGCCCACCAGATCCCCGGCGCCGTAGAACCCCACCAGGTTGCGCACCCAGGGGAAGACGGCGATGTCGGCGATCGAGTAGTCATCGCCCAGGATCCAGGCGCGGCCCGTCAGGCGCTGCTCCAGCACGCCCAGCAGGCGTTTGCTCTCGGCCACGTAGCGGTCGCGCGGGCGTTTGTCTTCAAAGTCCTTGCCGGCGAACTTGTGGAAAAAACCCAGCTGGCCGAACATCGGCCCGACCCCGCCCATCTGCCACATCACCCACTGCAGCGCCTCGTAGCGCGCGGCCGGCTCGGTGGGGATGAAACGCCCGGCTTTTTCCGCCAGGTAGACCAGGATCGCCCCCGACTCGAACAGCGCCAGCGGCTGGCCCCCCGGGCCGTCCGGGTCCAGGATGGCCGGGATCTTGTTGTTCGGGTTCAGCGACAGGAATTCCGGGCTCAGCTGGTCGTTGCTGTCGAAGGCCACGCGGTGCGGCTCGTAGGGCAGGCCCAGTTCTTCCAGCAGGATGGACACCTTCACGCCGTTGGGCGTGGGCAGCGAATACAGCTGCAGGCGGTCGGGGTGCTGGGCGGGCCATTTGTGCGTGATGGCGAAGCGGCTCAGGTCGTGCATGGCGGTCATCGTAAAGCCAGCCGATGAAAGCCGGCAGATCCGCAGCGCTGGCGAAGGACATGCGCTCTGCGGCAGCATCGCCCCCATGAAACACCTCGCTCCCCTGTTCCTGGCCTTGGCGATCGGTACCGTCAATGCCCAATCCCCCCGCCTGGAAACCGTCGCTCGCGGCCTGGTCGAACCCTGGGGCCTGGCCTTCCTGCCCGAGGGCCGCATGCTGGTGACCGAACGTGCCGGCCGGCTGCGCATCGTCGAGGCCGACGGCAAGCTCGGTGCCCCGGTCACCGGCCTGCCGGCCATCGACGTGGCCGGGCAATGTGGCCTGCTGGACGTGGCCACCGACCCGAAATTCAGCGACAACCGCCTCGTCTACTGGACCTATGCCGAAGCCGGGGACGGTGGCAACGGCGTCGCCGTCGCCCGCGGCAAGCTCGACGGCCACCGGCTCAGCGAGGTGCAGGTGATCTTCCGCCAGCTGCCCAAGGTGAGCAGCAGCCTGCACTGCGGCTCGCGCCTGGTGTTCGCGCGGGATGGACGTTTGTTCATCGGCCTGGGCGACCGCTTCTCGCGCAAGGACGATGCGCAGGACCCGGCCAACCACCTGGGCAAGGTCGTGCGCATCGAAGCCGATGGCCGCGTGCCGGCCGACAACCCCTTCGCCAACCGCGCCGGTGCCGCACGCGAGCTCTGGAGCCTGGGCCACCGCAACGTGCAGGGCGCGGCGCTGAACCCGGCCACCGGTGAACTCTGGGCCGTCGAACATGGCCCGCAGGGCGGTGACGAGGTCAACCGCGTGCGCGCCGGCATGAACTACGGCTGGCCGCTGCTGACCTATGGCCGCAACTACGGCATTGGCACGCGCATTGGTGAAGAAGGGCCCAAGGCTGGCTTCGAGCAGCCCGTCAAACACTGGGTCCCGACCTCCATCGCGCCCAGCGGCATGGCCTTCCTGACCAGCGAGCGTTACCCCGGCTGGCAGGGCAACCTGTTCGTTGGCGCATTGCGTGGTCAGGCCCTGGTGAGGCTGACGCTGGAGGGCGACCGTGTCACCGGCGAAGAACGCCTCTTCACCCGCGAAGCGCTGCGTGTGCGCGATGTGCGCCAGGGTCCGGACGGCCTGCTCTACCTGCTGAGCGGTGGCGCCGACGGGCAGCTGCTGCGGGTGCTGCCGCGCTGAGCATCAGGGCGACGGACGGGAGGCCGGCCTGACGTAGACCACCCAGTACACCCCGGCCACCAACACGCTGCCGCCCACCAGGTTGCCGGCGACCACCGCGACCAGGTTCACGGCCACGTCCACGCCGCTGACCGGCGCGCCCAGCAGCGCCGCGAGCGGGAAGAAATACAGGTTGGCGATGCTGTGCTCGAAGCCCGCGGCCACGAAGCCGGTGACCGGGAACAGCACCGCCAGCACCTTGTCGGCGACGCTGCGGCCGGCGAGGGTCATCCACACCGCCATGCACACCAGCAGGTTGCACAACACCCCGCGCAGAAAGGCCTCGTGCCAGGGCAGGGCGAGCTTGGCGGCGGTGATGCGCAGCACGGCCTCGCCGACCGCGCCGCCGTTCAGCGTGGCGTGGCCCGAGCCCCAGACCAGCAGCGCCAGGCCACCGGCGCCCACCGCGTTGGCCAGCCCCACCACCACCCAGTTGCGCAGCACCTGCGCGCTGCTCACCCGGCCGTCGGCCCAGGCCATGGCCAGCAGGTTGTTGCCGGTGAAGAGCTCGGCCCCGGCGACCACGACGAGGATCAGCCCGAGCGAAAAAACCGCACCGCCCAGCAGCCGGCTGGTGGCAAAACCCAGCGTCGCGTCGCTGGCCACCAGCGTGAACAACAGCGAGCCCAGGCCGATGAAGGCCCCGGCCAGCACGCCCAGCAGGGCCAGTGGCAGCAGCGGCAGCACGGCCTTGGCCTCGCTGAAGGCTTCCAGCCGCGCCGCCATCTGGCGCGGGGTGTAGGCGTCGTGGGGGGTGTCGTGGAGGACGTCGTCGTTCACGCAGCCACTGTAGCCGGCGTGGTGCTCAGCGGCCCTTGACCTCGATCACGCCTTTCATGCCGCCGCTGTAGTGGCCAGCGATCAAACAAGCGAACTCGAAGCTGCCGGCGCGGTTGAAGGTCCAGACGATCTCCCCGACCTTGCCCGCCGCCACATGCGCCATGTAGGGCTCGTCGTGTTCCATGTCCGGGAACTTCACCATCAGTTCCGCGTGGCGAGCGTTTTCCGCCACCGTGCCGATCACGAACTCGTGTTGCATGCGGCCGTCGTTGTGCACCCGGAAGCGGACCGTCTCGCCCAGCGTGACGCTGAGGCGGTCCGGGGTGAAACGCATGTTGTCGCCCATGCGCACCGCCACCGTGCGGCGCACCTGGCGGGCCTCGCCGGCGATGCCCCAGTCCTTCTGTTCCTTCACCACCGGGCCGCCGCCATGGACCTTTTCGCCATGGGCGCGGGCCAGGGCGGGCAGCAGCAGCGTGGCCGCCAGCAGACTGTGTCGTCGTTGCATGTGAGGGTCTCCCGGGTCAGTGGTGCTTGTCGTGGCCGCCGGCCGGTTTGCGCGCCTTCACCTCGGCGGCGGCGGGCGGCGCCGGTGCCGGGCGCTGCGGTTCGGCCAATGATCCGGTGAACTCGCGCGCCACCGTGCCGGGCGGGTGCTGGAACCAGCCCGGGTCGCTGTAGTCGCCAGGTTTCTGGTCGCGCCGCACCTTCAGCACGCTGAACATGCCGCCCATGCCCACCGGCCCGAACGGGCCCTCGCCGGCCATCATCGGCGCGGTGTTGTCGGGCAGCGGCATCGCCATCTCGGTCATGTCCTTCATGCCACGTTCGCCCATCACCATGTAGTCGGGCACCAGCTGGGTGATCTGGCGCGCGACCTGCGAGTGGTCGACGCCGATCATCGTCGGCACGTCATGGCCCATCGCGTTCATCGTGTGGTGGCTCTTGTGGCAGTGGAAGGCCCAGTCGCC
>JADMJD010000234.1:0-269 GCA_018780805.1 Rubrivivax sp.
CCACGCCCGTGATCGTGTTGTTGTGTCTGTTGCTGGTGGCAATGTTCATGACGCCGGCCATGGTGGATCTGGTGGGCCAGCGGCGCTTTGCCCGGCTGGAGCGCAAACACGGTGGCTCGTTGGTGGTCAGCGTGCTCTGGTCATTGGGTTCCACATTGCTGGCCATCGTTGCGCTGGTGATTTCCTTGCCTCTGTGGCTGGTGCCCCCCTTGGTGCTGATCCTTCCGCCCTTGATCTGGGGCTGGCTCACGTACCGCGTTTTTGCGTTT
>JADMJD010000234.1:279-1518 GCA_018780805.1 Rubrivivax sp.
CATTGCCATGGCGCCGCTGTTGGTGCCGCTGGCCATCTGGATCTACACGCTGGTGTTTGCTTTTGCCTCGCTCTGGTTTGCCCACTTCGCGCTCGCGGCGCTGCAGCGCATGCGTGCCGTGGTTCCGGTCGAGGTGCTGGATGCCGACCCCGAACGTGTTCGCCCATCTGAAGCACAAGCCGACACGCCGCAGCTGCGCGCGCCGGGCCAGACTGGTGCGCCCTGATCGCCCCTTTCATTTTTTGTTGAGCACCTCATGACGCCAGCCATCGGCCTGATCATCATTGGCGATGAAATCCTTTCGGGCAAACGCTCGGACAAACACCTGTCCAAGGTCATCGAACTGCTGGGAGCGCGGGGCATGTCGCTGTCCTGGGCTCGGTTCGTGGGCGACGACCGCCAGAGCATCACGACGATCACACCCGCCAGTGTGCGGCTGCGGCACTGGGTGTCGAGTTGAGCTTGCATCCCGAAGCCAAAGTGTTGATCGAGTCGCGCATGCGCGATGTGGCGGCCGAGCAGGGTCAGGTCTTCGACCCACAGCGTGCGGACAACGTGCACCGCTACAACATGGGTGTGTTCCCGCTGGGTTCGACCATCATCCAGAACCCGTACAACAAGATCCCGGGGTTCAGTTGCACGGGCGCTGGTGGGGGGCATGTTCACTTCGTGCCTGGTTTTCCCGTCATGGCCTGGCCGATGATCGAATGGGTGCTGGACCATCCTTACGCGCACCTTCATCGACAAGGTTCCTCGATGGAGCGCTCGGTGATCGTGATGGGCGCGATGGAGGCCGCGCTGACTCCGTTGATGGAGCAGATTGAACGAGAGTACCCGGTCAAGGTGTTCAGCCTGCCCAGCGTTGATCATCCGGAGTTCGGGCGCCACATCGAACTCGGCGTCAAAGGCGACTCTGGTGCGGTTGCAGACGCCTTTGCCAGCCTGCTCGCCGGGCTGCATCAGCGTGGCGCCGAACTGGGCCCTGAAATGGTGCGAAACTGAAATGCACTTTCATGGTGCGGCCTGTGTGGCGTGCACCGCAATCGTGCGAAGCCCCCACTCATCGGCCCAGCCTTCGCGCTGAAGCCTGAAAACGAGGGGGCGCAGCCATGGCGCGAACCTTTATGGCGCATCTCCTGCGCCATAATCCTCGGGCGTTTGGAGGCAGATGCCCCGTTCAGGTGAGCCTGGGTTGCGTTTGGCACAAAAACTGCTTCATTTGCAAGTCGATTTTCATTT
>JADMJD010000138.1 GCA_018780805.1 Rubrivivax sp.
GCATCTGCTCGGTGACGGTGAAGTCGGCGATCACGCCGTCCTTCATCGGCCGGATGGCCTCGATGTTGCCGGGCACCTTGCCCAGCATGGCCTTGGCCTCGCGGCCGACGGCCTGGATGGTCTTCTTGCCATTCGGGCCACCTTCGTGGCGGATGGCAACCACCGAGGGCTCGTCGAGCACGATGCCCTTGCCGCGGACGTAGATCAGCGTGTTGGCGGTGCCCAGGTCGATGGCCAGATCGGTGGAAAAGTAGCGGCGCAGAGATGCGAACATGGTGTGTGGGTTGGCGCAAAGGCCTCGGCAAAGCGTCTTGGGAGAGAGTCGCCGTACAGCCTTTGCAGCGTGATTGGGAAGGTGGGTTGGCGGCCGAGATGCACAGCGCCGCTTGAGTATGTGGATAACCGTAGATAATACCCGATCACCCCGCTATTTCGACCGATCAGGCGCTCTAAGTATCGTAAGCAGGAGCGCTTTGTTTTTGAACTTCTCCGACTGCATCTCCATGGCCTTGACCCCGCAAGACGTCAGCCGCATCGCCCATCTGGCCCGCCTGGAACTTCAGGACGCCGAGGCCGCCGCGATGCTGACGCAACTGAACGGTTTTTTCTCCATCGTCGAGCAAATGAGCGCGGTTGACACCAGCGGCGTCGAGCCGCTGTACACCCCGCTGTCCGCCGTGCAGGCCGTGCATCTGCGCCTGCGCGACGACGCCGTCACGGAGAGCAACCAGCGCGAACTGAATCAACGCAGCGCCCCGGCCGTCGAAGACGGTCTGTTCCTCGTGCCCAAGGTGATCGAATGAGCAAGCCGCTGCACCACCTGGGCGTGGCCGAGATCGGCCAGGCATTGGCCGCCAAAACGCTGTCCAGCGTCGAGATCACGCAACATCTGCTGACACAATTTTCCAGCCATGCCGGCCTCGGTACGCTGTTGGCCGGCAACCCTGAGCTCGCCTTGGCCCAGGCACGGGCCGCCGATGCGCGGCTGGCTGCCGGCGAGCGCGGCGCGCTCTTGGGCGTGCCTTTGGCGCACAAGGACATCTTCGTCACCCGGGACTTGCCGACCACGGCCGGCTCGAAGATGCTGACCGACTACAGGAGCCCCTTCGACGCCACCGTCGTGTCGCGCCTGGCCGCGGCCGGCACGGTGACCCTGGGCAAGCTGAACTGCGACGAGTTCGCGATGGGCTCGGCCAACGAGAACTCGGCCTATGGCCCGGTGCTCAACCCCTGGGACCGCACCCGCGTGCCGGGCGGCTCGTCGGGCGGTTCGGCCGCGGCGGTCGCCGCCCGCCTGCTGCCCGCCGCCACCGGCACCGACACCGGCGGCTCGATCCGCCAGCCGGCCAGCTTCACCGGCATCACCGGCATCAAGCCCACCTATGGCGTGTGCAGCCGCTACGGCATGATCGCCTTCGCCTCCAGCCTGGACCAGGCCGGCCCGATGGCCCGCAGCGCCGAGGATTGCGCCCTGCTGCTGTCGGCGATGAGCGGGTTCGACGCCCGCGACGCCACCAGCGCCCAGCGTCCGCCGCAGGACTTCCATGCGCAGATGCTGGCCCCGCGCGACGGCGCCAGTGCCACCAGGCCGCTGGCCGGCCTGCGCATCGGCCTGCCGAAGGAATTCTTTCCCGCCGGGCTGGCCGGCGATGTGGATGCGGCCGTGCGTCGCGCGCTGGCCGAGCTGGAAGCGCTGGGTGCCACCCTGGTCGACGTGAGCCTGCCGCGCACCGAGCTGTCGATCCCCGTCTACTACATCATCGCGCCGGCCGAGGCCAGCTCCAACCTGGGCCGCTTCGACGGCGTGAAGTTCGGCCACCGCGCTGCGCAGTACGACGACCTGGTCGACATGTACAAGAAGACACGCGCCGAAGGGTTTGGCCCCGAGGTCAAACGCCGCATCATGATCGGCACCTACGTGCTGAGCCACGGTTATTACGACGCGTATTACCTGCAGGCGCAGAAGCTGCGCCGCATGATCGCCGACGACTTCCAGGCCTGTTTCCGCGACTGCGACCTGATCGCCGGCCCGGTGGCGCCCACCGTGGCCTGGAAGCTGGGCGAACAAGGCGACGACCCGGTCAAGGCCTATCTGGCCGACATCTTCACGCTGCCCGCCAGCCTGGCCGGCCTGCCCGGCATGAGCGTGCCGGCGGGTTTTGGCGAAGGCAACATGCCCGTGGGCCTGCAACTGATCGGCAACTACTTCCAGGAAGGTGCGCTGCTGCAGGCCGCACATGCCTTCCAGCAGGCCACCGACTTCCATCGGCGCAGCCCCACATGAGCACCGCAAGCCCCCTGATCCGCGGTTACGAGGTCGTCATCGGCTTCGAGACCCACACCCAGCTCAGCACCGCGAGCAAGATCTTCAGCGGCGCCGCCACCGCGTTCGGTGCCGAGCCCAACACCCAGGCCTGCGCGGTGGACCTGGCGCTGCCCGGCACGCTGCCAGTGATGAACCGCGGCGCGGTGGAGCGCGCCATCCGCCTGGGCCTGGCGCTGGGCTCGCGCATCGCCGAGCAGTCCATCTTCGCGCGCAAGAACTACTTCTACCCAGACCTGCCCAAGGGCTACCAGATCAGCCAGTACGAGATCCCGGTGGTGCAGGGCGGCAGCGTGTCCTTCCTGCTCGACGGCCAGCCGCGCAGCGTGCGCCTGGTGCGTGCGCACCTGGAAGAGGACGCGGGCAAGAGCCTGCACGAGGGGATGGGCTCGCACGGCGTGCTCGGCCATGGCCAGAGCGGCATCGACCTCAACCGTGCCGGCACGCCGCTGCTGGAAATCGTCACCGAGCCCGACATGCGCAGCAGCGCCGAGGCGGTGGAATATGCCAAGGCGCTGCACCGCCTGGTGGTGTGGCTGGGCATCTGCGACGGCAACATGCAGGAAGGCAGCTTCCGCTGCGACGCCAACGTCTCGGTGCGCAAACCCGGCGGCCCGCTGGGCACCCGGCGCGAGATCAAGAACCTGAACAGCTTCCGCTTCCTGCAGCAGGCCATCGACTTCGAGGTGCAGTGGCAGATCGACCGGCTGGAAGACGGCCTGAAGATCGATCAGGCCACGGTGCTGTTCGACCCCGACACCGGCGAAACACGTGCGATGCGCAGCAAGGAAGACGCGCAGGACTACCGCTACTTTCCCGACCCCGACCTGCCGCCGCTGGTGATCGCGCCGGAATGGGTGGAACGTGTGCGCGGCGAGTTGCCCGAGCTGCCGGCCGCGATGGCCGGCCGTTTCGAGCGCGACGACGGCCTGCCGGCGAGTGATGCCGCGCTGATGACGCAGAGCCTGGCTTTTGCGCAGTACTACGAAACCGCGCGGGACGCGGGCGCCCCGGCCAAGGCGGTGGCGAACTGGTTGATGGGCGAGGTGGCCAAGCGCCTGAACGCCGCCGGTGCCGGCATCGAGGCCTGCCCGGTGCCGCCGGCCCGGCTGGCGCTGCTGCTGCTGCGCATCCAGGATGGCACCATCTCCAACAACGCCGCGCGCCAGGTGTTCGAGGTGCTGTGGTCGGGCGAGGCCGACGATGTCGACGCCGTCATAGCCGCCCGTGGCCTGAAGCAGATGAACGACAGCGGTGCGCTGGAGGCCATCGTGGCGCAGGTGGTCGCGGCCAACGCCAAGTCGGTGGAAGAGTTCCGCGCTGGCAAGGACAAGGCCTTCAACGCGCTGGTCGGCCAGGTGATGAAAGCCTCGCAAGGCAAGGCCAACCCGGCCCAGGCCGGCGAGATCCTGCGCAAGCTGCTGGCTTTGCCCTGATCGTTCAGCGGGCCGGCCGGCTGGCAGCCGCTGGCGCCGGGGCCGGCGACACCAGCGAGCCCGGCGCGGCCCCAGCCCACAGGCGCTTCAGGTGCGCCAGTTCGGCGTCGTACAGCTTGTTGATGCGCACCAGCTCGGCCTCCTGGGTCTGCATGGCCGAACGTTGGGCGGCAAATGACGCGTCGTTGGCGTCGAGCTGGCCTTTCAGCGCGGCCGGCATGGGCTTGCCGGCGTAGAACTCGGCTTCGTCCAGCAGCGGTTTGCGGTCCAGCCCCAGCGCCTCCAGCCGCAACGAAGAGGCGCGGATCGCCAACTTCACGGTGTCCAGCGCCGCCACCCGGGCCTTGTCGTGCGCCGCCTGGTCAGGGAAACGCGCCACCAGGTTGCGGTCGCGGCGCACGGCGTCGGCCTGTGCGGCGCGGGCTTCGGCGGCCTTGCGGTCCCGTGCTTCCTGCTCGGCCCGTTCTTCCAGCGTGAGCGTCGGCGGTTTGACGGTCTTCAGCGAGCCGTCGCGGTTGAGCACGCGCTGCTCCTTGTGCGTGCAGGCCGGGATCGGGCGGTCGGACGTGAGCCGGCGGCCCTGGTCGTCGATGCAGGTGTAGATGCCGGCGGCCGATGCCGCAGGCTTGGTCTGCGCCGCCGCCCAGGGGCAGGCCGTGGCCAGGGCCAGCAGGCCGAGGGCGGTGCACAGGGTGGGCGGCGTCAGCGTCATCGTGGGGCGTCAGGTTCCGTAACGGGCGCGGTAGGCCTGCACCGGCCCGATGGCTGCATGCAGGGCCGGGTCTTGCCCGGATTGCAGATAGTGGAGCAGGTCGTCCAGGGTCGCAATCGCCGCAACCTCCAGTTTCAGCTGCTCTCGCACATATTGCACAGCCGACCACGGAACATCGACGCCGTTGTCGGTGGCCTTCTCCTGGCGGTCCAGTGCGATGGTCACGCCGCAGGGCGTGGCACCCGCCGCCTGGATCATCGCGACGGATTCGCGCACCGAGGTGCCGGCAGAAATCACGTCGTCAATGATGAGAACGCGGCCGGCCACCTTGGCGCCGACCAGGGTGCCGCCTTCGCCATGGTCCTTGGCCTCCTTGCGGTTGTAGGCGAAGGGCACGTTGTGGCCCAGACGGGCGAGCTCGATGGCCACCGCTGCCGCCAGCGTGATGCCCTTGTAGGCCGGGCCGAAGAGCATGTCGAATTGCAGGCCCGAGTCCACCAGGCGACGTGCATAGAATGAAGCCAGACGGCCCAGCTTGGCGCCGTCGTCGAACAGACCGGCGTTGAAGAAGTAGGGCGACAGCCGCCCCGCCTTGGTCTTGAATTCACCAAACCGCAACACCCCCGCCTCGACGGCGAACCGCACAAATTCCTGCGCCAGGGGATCGCTGTTGCTCTGAGTGCTCATGGAGGCCCGCTTGTTTAGACTGGTCACGCTCAACCTGAACGGTATACGTTCGGCGGCCGACAAGGGTTTTCTCGAGTGGGCGGCGCAAACGGGCGCCGATTGTATGGGCGTGCAGGAGGTCAAGGCCCAGGCCGACACCATCACCGGGCGCTTCGAGCAGGTGGCCGGCATGAACGGCCACTTCCAGTACGCCGAGAAAAAAGGCTACTCCGGTGTCGGCCTGTACACGCGCAAGGCGCCCAGCGAGGTGTTGATCGGCTTCGACGGTGGCGAGTTCGACGCCGAGGGCCGCTACGTTGAAACCCGCTACGACACCGCCAAACGCAAGTTCAGCGTCATCAGCTGCTACTTCCCCAGCGGTTCCAGCGGCGAAGAGCGCCAGGCCGCCAAGTTCCGCTTCCTGGACCGCATCTACCCGCACCTGATGCAGCTGAAGGCCAAGCGCGAGTTCATCCTGGTCGGCGACATCAACATCGCGCACCAGGCCATCGACCTGAAGAACTGGCGCAGCAACCAGAAGAACAGCGGTTTCCTGCCCGAAGAACGGGCCTGGCTGACCAAGCTGCTGACCGAGGGCGGCCTGGTCGACGTGTTCCGCACGCTGAACCCCCAGGCCGAGCAGTACACGTGGTGGAGCAACCGCGGCCAGGCCTGGGCCAACAACGTGGGGTGGCGGCTGGACTACCACCTGGCCACCCCCGCGATCGCGGCCACCGCACGGCGCGAAGCGATCTTCCTGGACCAGCGCTTCAGCGACCATGCGCCGCTGACCATCGATTACGACTTCACGCTCTGAATCCGGGTCGGCCGCATTCCCGGCCGGCCCCGTTTGCGCCATCATCGGTTTGTTACAAATAACAACAGATCACCGCATCGACGGCGGGACGACCGCTGGCGACACGGTGACAACGCCATCACCGTGCCTGCCGCCACCCCCCTGCCGAACGCCGAGACGCTGTTTGACCAGCTCGCCGACGCCGTCTACCTGATCGACCCGGAAACCTCCGCCATCGTCTGGGCCAACCGCCCCGCCTGGGCCAGCCTGGGCCTGAGCCGCGAGGACGTGCTCGACCACAGCGTGCTCAGCCTGCAGAAGGACGTGCACGGCCTGCCGCAGTGGTCGCAGATCGCTGAAGCCATCCGAAGCAGCGACTGTTTCCGCTTCCTGGGCCGGCACCGGCACCAGGCCGGCCATGAGGTGGAGGTGGAGGTCAACACCACGCACTTCACGCTGGACGGGCGGGCCTACTTCCTCTCGGTGGCACGCGACATCACCAACCGCGTGGCCGACCAGGGCAGCGCCCACAGCCGCGAAAAACAGCTCTGGTTTGCGCTCAACGAGGCGGTCGACGGCCTGTGGGATTGGGATGTGCCGGGCGGCCACCTGTTCTTCAGCCCCCAGCTCAAACGCATGCTGGGGTACGGCCCCGAGGAGATGTTGCCGCGGCTGGACACCTGGACGCAGAACGTGCACGCCGACGATGCGGCGCGGGTGATGGCGGCGCTGGAGGAGCACATGCAGGGCAAGCGCATGCGCTACGAGGCCGAGTACCGGCTGCGCAACCGCAACGGGCACTACCTCTGGGTACACGACCGCGGGCGTGTCTGCGAATCCGACGCCCAGGGCCGGCCCACACGCCTGGTGGGCATGGTGCAGGACATCAGCGAGCGCAAGCAGCTGGAGCTGCGGCTGCAGTCGCTGGCGGCGCAGGACATGCTCACCGGCCTGGCCAGCCGCCTGGAGGGCAGCCATGTCCTGCAGGCCCAGGCCGCGGCCTGTCAGCGGCTGGGCGTGCCGCTGGGCCTGGCCTTCATCGACATCGACCACTTCAAGGCCGTGAACGACGAACACGGCCACCTGGCCGGCGACGAGGTGCTGAAGGCGGTGGCGCAGCGTGTGCAGGCCGGCGTGCGCGGCTCGGACATGCTGTGCCGCTGGGGTGGCGAGGAGTTTTTGCTCGTGGCCCCACAGACCGATGCGGCCCAGCTGGCGGTGCTGGCCGAGAAGCTGCGGCTGTCGGTGCGGGACGCGATGTGCACGCACCAGCCACCGGTGACGATCAGCGTCGGTGTGGCGTCGGCCGAGGGCCCGCAGATCGACCTGACCGCGCTGATGGCGCGGGCCGATGCGGCGCTCTACCGCGCCAAGCAGGGTGGGCGCAACCGCGTCGAGCGCGGCTGAACCCGCACCGGTCGCTTCAGGCGGCCACGGCGCGCATCGAGCGCACCAGCTCTCGGCCCTTGCGCAGCGCAAAGCTCATCGCGTCGTCGGCGCTGGCCCAGCGGTGGCCGCAGGACAGGCGGTCGTCGCTGAAGGTGTCGCGGCCGGCAGCTGGGTCGCGCACCACCAGGGCGGCGGTGTAGCCGTCGCCGATGGGCGACTCCAGCGCGCCGACATAGATGCGGTACGTGCCTTCGGTGATTTCCTGAAAGTGCATCCTGGTCTCCTCGGACAGGCCCTGGGCCCCAACGTTCGCGCATGGTGCGCGCGCGTGGGTGCGGTGGCTATCCACCGCAGGGGGGCACTCGTTGGGGGGATGCCCCCGTGGTGCCGCCGCCCCGCGGGCGCGTAAGCTGGCCGCCTGCCGCCTCCGCCCCACCCAGGCCCCGCACAAGGAAGCCCACCGCATGATGCCCGCCTACCTGCGCATGCCCACCCTCCGTGGCGAACAACTGGTCTTCGTTTGCGACGACGACCTCTGGGGCGTGCACGCCGACGGTGGTGTTGCCCGCCGCCTCAGCAACGGCCTGGGCGAACCCGGCTGGCCTGCACTGTCACCCGACGGCCAGTGGCTGGCCTACACCGGCCGCGACGCCCACCACACCGAGGTCTGGCTGATGCCCGCGGTCGGCGGGCCCACACAGCGCCTGACCTGGCTGGGTGCCGACACGCAGGTGCGCGGCTGGACGGCCGATGGCCGCATCCTCTTCATCAGCAACCAGGGCCAGCCCTTCATCCGCAACCACCAGGCCTACACGCTGGCGCCCGAGGGCGGTGGCCCCGAGCCCCTGGTGCTGGGCCAGGTCAACCACCTGGCCTTCGGCCCGAACGGCGCGCGGGTGATCGGCCGCAACACCGCAGACCCGGCGCGCTGGAAGCGCTACCGCGGTGGCACCGCCGGCCACCTGTGGGTGGACGCCGCCGGCCAGGGCGAGTTCCAGCGCCTGCGCGGGCCCGACGGCAACCTCACCTGCCCGATGTGGCTGGGCGATCGGCTGTGGTTCCTGTCGGACCACGAAGGGGTGGGCAACCTGTATTCCTGCCACCCCGACGGCAGCGGCCTGCAGCGCCACACCGACCACGCCGAACACTACGCCCGCCACGCCAGCACCGACGGCCAGCGCATCGTCTACCAATGTGCTGCCGCGCTGTGGGTCTTCGACCCCGCGAGCGACACCACACGCCGCCTGCCCATCGACGTACCGGCGGCCCGCACGCAGACCAGCCGCCGCAGCATCGCCGCCGCCGAGCACCTGGGCGGTTTTGCCGTGCACCCGCAGGGCCACAGCGTGGCGCTGGATGTGCGGGGCAAGCTGGTCACGCTGCCGTTGTGGGACGGTGCCGTGCGCCAGCTCGGCCCGGCCGACGGCGTGCGCCACCGCCTGGGCCAGTGGCTGGCCGATGGGCGCACGCTGGTGGCTGTCTCCGATGCCGATGGCGAAGAGCGTGTGGAGCTGCACCGCAACGGCCAAGTGCACGCCTTGCCCTGGACACCCGAGCAACTGGGCCGTGTGGTGGCGCTGTCTGCCGCGCCGCGGGGCGACCGGGTGGCCATCGCCACCCACCGCAACCAGCTGTGGCTGGGCGACACCGCCAGCGGCGAGCTCACGCTGGCCGACACGCGTGACGCCGGCCGCATCGACGACCTGGCCTGGTCACCCTGCGGCGGGTGGCTGGCCTACGCGGCCTGGACCGACGCCCGCCACCGCGCCATCCAGCTGCTGGAGATCAGCACCGGCGGCATCACCGCGGTCACGCAGCCCGAGTTTCACGACTGGGCACCGGCCTTCGACCCCGACGGCAAGTACCTGTACTTCCTGTCCAACCGCACCTTCGACCCGGTGTACGACAGCCTGCAGTTCGCGCTCAGTTTTCCGCGTGGCGCGCGGCCTTACCTGGTGGCGCTGCAGGCCGACGCCGCACCACCCTTCGAGCCTGCACCACGCGGCCTGAAAGACGCCAAGGCCGATGCCCCAGCCGGCGACAAGGCGCCCGCCCCCAGCGGCCTGACCCGCATCGACCTGCCCGGCCTGGCCCAGCGTGTGGCGCCCTTCCCGGTGCCCGAGGGCCGCTTCGGCGCGATCGCCGGAGCGGCCGGTGGCCAGGTGATCTGGACCCGGCTGCCGATCCCGGGTGCCCATGGTCGTGGCGGCCACACCGAGGGCCCGGGTGTGCTGGAGCGCTTTGACTTCGCCACCGGCCAGGCCGAAAGTGGCATCGCGCCCGCTGACGAGTTCAGGCTCGCCGCCGACCACCACACCGTGCTGCTGCGCGTCGGGCCCCGGCTGCGCGCCATCGCCGCCGACCGCAAGGCCGACGACAAGGCTGGTGGCGACAAACCCGGGCGCGAAAGCGGCTGGCTGGACCTGGGCCGCGTGCGGCTGCAGCACGAACCACGTGCCGAATGGCGGCAGATGCTGCGCGAGGTCTGGCGCCTGCAGCGCGATCAGTTCTGGGTGGCCGACATGTCGGGCATCGATTGGGCGGTGGTCTGGGCGCGGTATGCGCCGCTGCTGGACCACGTGGCCACCCGTGCCGAACTGTCGGACCTGGTGTGGGAGCTGCAGGGTGAGCTCGGCACCTCCCACGCCTACGAGTCTGGCGGCGACCACCGCAAACCCCCCGCCGTGGCGCTGGGCCAGCTGGCGGCCGATCTGCGCTGGGACGGGCAGGGCTGGGCCCTCACCCATGTGGTGGCCGGTGACCCCTGGGATCCGGCGGCCGAGTCGCCGTTGCGTGCCATCGGCGTGGCGGCGCAGCCGGGTGAACACATCGTCGCCGTCGGTGGCCAGCCGGTGGATGCCAGCCACCCGCCGCAGGCCCTGCTGCTCAACCAGGCCGGCACGACGGTGGCGCTGAGCCTCGCGGGTGCCAATGGCACACGCGAGGTGCTGGTGCGCCCGCTGGCCGACGAGACCCCGGCGCGCTACCGCGAATGGGTCGAACACAACCGTGCCTGGGTGCATGCCCAGACCGGCAGCCGCGTGGGTTACCTGCACGTGCCCGACATGATGTCGGCCGGTTTTGCCGAGTTCCACCGCTACTTCCGCACCGAATGCGACCGTGACGGTCTGGTGGTGGACCTGCGCTACAACCGCGGCGGCCATGTGTCGGAGCTGCTGCTGGAAAAACTCGCACGCAAGCGCATCGGCTACAACCTCGCGCGCTGGCAGCGGCCGGCGCCCTACCCGGACGAATCACGTGCCGGCCCGGTGGTGGCGCTGACGAACGAACACGCCGGCTCCGACGGCGACATCTTCAGCCACAGCTTCAAGCTCATGAAGCTCGGCACGCTGGTGGGCACCCGCACCTGGGGCGGGGTCATCGGCATCTGGCCACGCCACAACCTGGCCGACGGCAGCACCACCACGCAGCCGGAGTTTTCGTTCTGGTTCCAGGACGTGGGCTGGGGCGTGGAAAACCACGGCACCGACCCGCAGATCGAGGTCGACAACGCGCCGCAGGACGCGGCCGCGGGCCGAGACCGTCAGCTGGAAGTGGCACTTGCCACCGTGCTGGCGGCCATTGAAAGCGAGGGGGTCAGCCGGCCGGCCTTCACGCCGCGGCCGGTGCTGGCCTGCCCGCCCTTGCCGCCGCGAGGCGGCCCTCCGGATTAACCGCCGCGAGGCGGCCCTCCGGATTAACCGCCGCGAGGCGGCCCTGCGGATTAACCGCCGCGGGGTGGGGCTACTTCCTGACCGGCGGCGCGGTGAAGAGTTTGGCGGCGCGGCCCTTCAGTTCCAGCAGCTCGCTGGGGGTGATGGAGTAGCGGCCGGTGACCGCGTTGACCTCGACGCGGAACTCCACTTCCTTGCTGCCGTTGGACAGGATGCCGACGCTGAACTCGTAGTCCTGGCGCTCGGCCGGCAGGCCTTCGGCCTCCACGTCCCAGTCGGTGTGTTTGACCTCGTAGATGTCGCCGCTGGCCAGGTCCAGCACGCCGGTGGCGTGCACCTCGTCGTCGCTCAGTTCATCGACGATCTTGATCGGCAGTTTCAGGTCCACGGCAGCTTCCTCGGTTCGGGGGCGGGATTGTAGGGGTCCGGCCCGCTCAGGCCCGCTCGAACCGGAACACCGCCGTGCTGGCCATCAGGTTCGGCCAGTGGTCCACCCGCCGGCCTTCGTGCAGGCCGAAGGCGTCTATCACCCGCAGCCCGCACTGCTGCGCCAGCACCTCGAAATCGGCAAAGGTGCCGACGCGGATGTTGGGCGTGTCGAACCACTGGTAGGGCAGGGCCTTGCTCACCGGCATGCGGCCACGCAGCACACTCAAGCGGTGCGGCCAATGCGCGAAGTTGGGAAAACTCACGATGGCCTGGTGGCCGACACGCGCCGTCTCGCGCAGCAGCTGCGCCGTGTGGCGCAGGTTCTGCAGCGTGTCCAGCTGCAGCACCACGTCAAAGCTGTCGTCGTCGAACAGCGACAGGCCGTCCTCCAGGTTCAGCTGCAGCACCTTCACGTCGCGCCGGATGCACTGCGCCACCAGCGCGTCGTCGATCTCGATGCCAAAGCCGCGGCAGCCGCGCTCGTCGCGCAGGTGCGCCAGCAGCGCGCCGCTGCCGCAGCCGAGGTCGAGCACGCGGCTGCCGGGGGGCACCAGGGCGGCGATCTGGTCCAGGCCGGTGCGGGCATCCATGTCAGTTCCGCACGGCCGCCCGAAGGAACTGACGCTCCCCCTCGGGGGGAAACGAGCGCAGCGAGTCAGGGGGTCTCATTCAGCGGATCTCCCGGGCGATGTTGCCGAAGTAGGCGCGCATCACCTCGTGGTAACGCGGGTCTTCGAGCAGGAAGGCGTCGTGGCCATGCGGCGCGTCGATCTCGGCGTAGCTCACGTCGTGCTGGTTGTCCACCAGGGCCTTGACGATCTCGCGGCTGCGCGCCGGCGCAAACCGCCAGTCGGTGCTGAAGCTCACGAGCAGGAACTTGGCCTTGGCCGCGGCAAAGGCATGCGCCAGGCTGCCGCCGTGGTCGCGTGCCGGGTCGAAGTAGTCCAACGCACGCGTGATCAGCAGGTAGGTGTTGGCGTCGAAGTACCCGGCGAACTTGTCGCCCTGGTAGCGCAGGTAGCTTTCGATCTGGAACTCGATGGCCTGCGTGCTGTAGGCCAGCTCGGCCTCCCTCATCTGGCGGCCGAACTTCGCTTCCATCGAGTCGTCCGACAGGTAGGTGATGTGGCCGATCATGCGCGCCACCCGCAGCCCACGCGCCGGCACCACGCTGTGTGCGTAGTAGTGGCCGCCGTGGAAGTCGGGGTCGGTCACGATGGCACGCCGCGCCACCTCGTTGAAGGCGATGTTCTGGGCCGACAGACTGGGCGCCGTGGCCACCGCGATGCAGTGGCGCAGCCGATGCGGGTGGCGCAGGCTCCAGCTCAGCGCCTGCATGCCACCCAGGCTGCCACCCAGCACCGCGGCCAGCTGCGTGATGCCCAGCCGGTCCAGCAGCAGCGCCTGCGCATCGACCCAGTCTTCCACTGTCACCACCGGGAAGTCCGCACCCCAGGGCTGGCCGGTGGCGGGGTTGATGTGCATCGGGCCGGTGGAGCCAAAACACGAGCCCGGGTTGTTGACGCCAATGACGAAGAAGCGGTCGGTGTCCAGCGGTTTGCCGGGGCCGACCAGGTTGTCCCACCAGCCGGTCTGGCCGTTGGCATCCTGGCCCGCCACATGGTGGCTGGCGTTGAGTGCATGGCACACCAGCACGGCGTTGCTGCGTGCGGCGTTGAGCCGGCCATAGGTCTCGTAGACCAGGTGGTAGGCCGGCAGCAACGCGCCGCTGCGCAGCGGCAGCGGCGCGTCGAAGTGCATCTCTTGAGGGGTGACGGAACCGAGGGAAACCATGGCAGACAACAAAAAACCCGGCGCCGCAAAAGCGGACACCGGGTCGGCGTCTCTTTTAGCGGCATTTGTTAAAGCGCCCGCAATACGGAACAAATCGGCGCATCGGCAGTATAGCCAAGCGGGTTATCGTCGCGCCGATGCTCCGCCTGGAGGGGACCCATGCATAAAAACGCCGAACTGCTGCAGCGCTTCTACACCGCCTTCGCGGCGCTGGATGCCGATGCGATGCAGGCTTGTTACGCCGCCGATGCATGCTTTCGCGACGAGGCCTTCACGCTGGACGGTGCGGTGCAGATCGGCGCGATGTGGCGCATGTTGTGCACCGCCACGCAGGCCAAGGGCCGCGATGTCTGGCGGCTGGCGTTCAACGGCATCGAAGCCGACGATCAGCGTGGCCAGGCACATTGGGAGGCGCACTACCGCTTCAGCGCCACCGGCCGCATGGTGCACAACATCATCGACGGCCGCTTTGTCTTCCGCGACGGTTTGATCGCCGACCATGTGGACCGCTTCGATTTCTGGCGCTGGTCGCGCCAGGCGCTGGGCACACCGGGCCTGCTGCTGGGCTGGTCGCCCTTCCTGAAGGCCAAGGTGCGGGCCACGGCGGCGGCCAACCTGGCACGCTTCCAAGCCAGTTCACCCGCCGGTCGCTGAGCGAGACACACCCATGCACGCCTGGCTGCTGCGGCTGGACCGCCACTTCCCCGTCCGCTACAGCGTCTGGCTGGCTTGCGCCGTGCTGGCCCTGCTGGCGGCCTTCAGCTGGATCGCCTTCGGTGTCGGCGGCGGGTTGGCGCTGCTCGGCCTGTTCGGCGTCGGTCTGGGCCTGCGCGACACCCGCCAGCGCCGCCACGCGGTGTTGCGCAACTACCCGGTCATCGGGCACCTGCGCTTTCTGCTGGAGTTCATCCGGCCCGAGATCCGCCAGTACTTCATCGAAGACGACAACGTCGCCGCGCCGTTTTCGCGCCAGCAGCGCAGCATCGTCTACCAGCGTGCCAAGGGCGAACCCGACAAACGCCCCTTCGGCACCCAGCTGGATGTGCAGGCCGAGGGTTTTGAGTGGATCAACCACTCGCTGCTGCCCACCGAACTGGCCAGCCACGACTTCCGTGTGCTCATCGGCGCCGACCGCGCCCAACCCTATGCCGCGAGTGTGTTCAACATCTCGGCGATGAGCTTCGGTTCGCTGTCAGCCAACGCCATCCTGGCACTCAACGGCGGTGCCCAACGCGGTGGCTTCATGCACGACACCGGCGAAGGCTCGATCAGCGCCCATCACCGCGTGCACGACGGCGACTTGGTCTGGGAGATCGCCTCCGGCTACTTCGGCTGCCGCAGCGACGATGGGCGCTTCGACCCCGAACGTTTTGCCGCGCAGGCCACACAGCCGCAGGTCAAGCTCATCGAGATCAAGCTCAGCCAGGGCGCCAAGCCCGGCCACGGCGGCATGCTGCCCGGCGCCAAGGTGACGGCCGAGATCGCCGCCACACGCGGCATCCCGATCGGCGTGGACTGCATCAGCCCGGCGCGCCACAGCGCCTTCAGCACACCGGTCGAGCTGCTGCAGTTCGTCGAACAGTTGCGCACGTTGTCGGGCGGCAAACCCACCGGCTTCAAGCTCTGCATCGGCCACCCCTGGGAGTGGTTTGCGATCTGCAAGGCCATGCTGGCCACCGGCATCCTGCCGGACTTCATCGTCGTCGATGGTGGCGAGGGCGGTACCGGTGCCGCCCCGCTGGAGTTCACCGACCACGTGGGTGCGCCATTGCAGGAAGGCCTGCTGCTGGTGCACAACAGCCTGGTGGGCCTGAACCTGCGCGAGCGCATCCGCATCGGCTGTGCCGGCAAGGTGATCAGCGCCTTCGACATCGCACGCCTGATGGCACTCGGCGCCGACTGGTGCAACTCGGCGCGTGGTTTCATGTTTGCGCTGGGCTGCATCCAGGCCCAGAGCTGCCACACCGGCACCTGCCCCACGGGTGTGACGACACAGGACCCGCTGCGCCAGCAGGCGCTGGTGGTGCCCGACAAGATGGAGCGTGTGTTCCGCTTCCACCAGGGCACGCTGGACGCGCTGAAAGAGCTGACGCAGGCCGCCGGCCTGGACCACCCGCGTGACTTCCGCCTGACGCACATCGTGCGCCGGGTCAGCAAGAGCGAGGTCAAGCTGCTGGCCAACCTGCTGCCACAGGTGAAACCGGGTGAGTTGTTGGCGGCGGCCACGGGCCGAGCCGCCTGGCCGCACAAGGTCTACGAGCTGTACTGGCCGCTGGCCGCGGCCGAGTCGTTTGCCGCCCTTTCGGGGGTCACGCCTTTGGAGGCGCCGTCTCCGTGAAGCTGGGCCGCGCGGCCAGCTTGTCGCTGAGTTTGTGCAGGTTGGGGTACTGCTCGCGCCAGGCGATGTGGCCAAAGCGGAAGTCCAGGTAGCCCAAGGCGCAACCCACCGCGATGTCGGCCAGCGTGAAGGCGTTGCCGTGGCACCAGGGCTTTTCGCCCAGGCCCTGGCTCATGGCCTTCAGCGTCGTGTCCACACGGCTCATCTGGCGGTCGATCCAGGCCTGCGAACGTTGTTCAGCGCTGCGGCCCGACCAGGTGGCCTCCAGGCGCGCCAGGATGGCGGCGTCCAGCAGGCCGTCGGCCAGGGCTTCCCAGGTGCGCACCTCGATGCGCTCGCGCCCGGTGGGCGGGATCAGCTTGCCCACGGGCGACAAGGTGTCCAGGTACTCGACGATCACACGTGAATCGAAGACCGCCTCGCCGCCTTCCATCACCAGGCAGGGCACCTTGCCCAGCGGGTTGGACTTCAGCACCACCTCGGCATTCCAGGGGTCTTCGTTCAGCAACTGGAAATCCAGCTTCTTCTCCGCCATGACGACACGCACCTTGCGGACGTAAGGGCTGGTCGGTGATCCGATGAGCTTCATGGTGGCGATTTTGTGGGTACTCCCTGACGGCTTGCATTCTATCGAGGCGCCTGTCGCGTGAAGTCCACGCTCAGGGGACGGCCCGGCAACTGCAAGGCCACCGTGGCCGGTGCGCTGCGCGCCACGATGTGGCCGCCACGCACCGTGACGAGGCGCGCTGCACGCAGGCGGATCGCTTCTTCGGGGCTGCGGGCCTGCAGCAGCACCGCGTCGGCGCGTGCGCCCACCGCCAGGCCGTAGCCTTCCAGCCCCATCACCTGCGCGGCGTTCACGGTCACCGCGTCGAAACAACGGCGCATCGCGGCCAGGCCCGTCATCTGCGCCACGTGCAGGCCCATGGACGCCACCTCGAGCATGTCGGCCGAGCCGAGCGCGTACCAGGGGTCCATCACGCAGTCGTGGCCGAAGGCGACGTTCACCCCCGCGGCCATCAGCTCCGGCACCCGCGTCAAACCACGGCGCTTGGGGTACGTGTCGTGCCGGCCCTGCAGCGTGATGTTGATCAGCGGGTTGGCCACCACCTGCAGCTGCGCTTCGACCATCAGCGGGATCAGCTTGCTCACGTAGTAGTTGTCCATCGAGTGCATGGACGTCAGGTGCGAACCCGTCACACGCCCGTGCAGGCCCAGGCGTTGTGTCTGCACCGCCAGGGTTTCGACATGGCGCGACAGCGGGTCGTCGCTTTCGTCGCAGTGCATGTCCACGCGCAGGCCGCGCTCGGCCGCCAGCTCGCACAACAGGCGCACGCTTTCGGCGCCATCGGCCATCGTTCGCTCGAAATGCGGGATGCCACCGACCACGTCCACGCCCAGGTCCAGCGCACGTGTCAAGTTGGCCAGCGCACCCGGGCAACGCAGCACACCGTCCTGCGGAAAGGCCACCAGCTGCAGGTCGAGGTAGGGCTTCACCTGCTGCTTGACGTGCAGCAGCGCTTCCACCGCCAGCAGCCGCGGGTCGCAGACGTCCACGTGCGATCGGATCGCCAGCAGCCCTCGCGCCACGGCCCAGTCGCAGTAGGCCAGCGCACGTTCGACCAGCGCCTCCTGCGTCAGCTGTGGTTTCAGCTCGCCCCACAGTGCGATGCCTTCCAGCAGCGTGCCGCTGAGGTTCAGCCGCGGCAGGCCCAGGCTGAGCGTGGCGTCCATGTGGAAGTGCGCGTCGACAAACGGCGGGCTCAGCAGCCAGCCCTGGGCGTCGATCTCTTCGGCATCGGGCACCGCGGGCAGCGCCGGGGCCATCGCGGCGATGCGGCCGTCCTGCATCAGCACGTCGATGTCGGGGCGGCCGTCGGGCAGCGTGGCGTGGCGGATCAGCAGCGGGCGGGGTGTGGACATGGCGGTGCGGGTGGGCGAGGGGTTTGACCTCCGGGGTCATCGACGCACAGGCCGTGCCGCGCGAGCATGGCGCCGTCGTCAACCACAGGAGAACACATGAGCGAGTATCTGCCGCTGGCCGTGGGCCACATGATCGGGCTGGGGGCCGTCGGTTCATGCATCGGCATCGGTGTGATGGGCTCGAAGTACCTGGAGGCCAGTGCCCGGCAGCCGGAGATGATGGAGCCGCTGCAGGGCAAGGTTTTCCTGCTGGTGGGCGTGCTGGATGGGGCCTTCATCATCGCCACCGGCATCGGGCTGTGGTTCGCGACGGCCAATCCGTTCAAGTGACGGCGTTCAGCTGAGCCCGGCCAGCAACTGACGCAGCGCGGCCACCGTGGCCGCATCGGCCGGCAGGAAGGTCTCCAGCGCCAGCTCCGACAGCTGCGCATCGTGCGGCGCGCCGAACACCGTGATGGTGCTGATGAAACTCAGCACGCCGGCCGCGCTGTGCAGCTGCAACGGCAGGGCCAGGCCCTCGCCAAAGGGATCGTGGTCCGGGGCTTCGGCGTCGGTGCCGTAGCCGGACAACTCGGCGTGCAGCGCGGCCAGCGTCGCATCACCGCTGGTCTGCACCTGGCGCTTCAGCCGCGCCAGCACATGGCCGCGCCAGGCCGGCAGGTTGTGGATGCGCGGCGCCAGGCCACGCGGGTGCAGCGCCACACGCAACACGTTCAGCGGCGGGCCCAGCAGGGTCGGGTCCACGCCGGTCAACAAGGCCGGCAGCAGCCGGTTGGCGGCCACCAGCTGCCAGTGCCGGTCCACCGCCAGGGCTGGCGCGGGTTCGTGGGCGTCCAGCAAGGCCTGCACCTGGGCCAGGGCCTGCGGGGCCAGCGGGCCCTCGCGGTACAGCGGTGCAAACCCGGCGGCACGCAGCCAGCGGTTGCGCTCGCGCAGTGGCACGTCCAGCCGCTCGGCCAGGCGCAGCAGCATCGCGCGGCTGGGCAGCGACTTGCCGCCCTCCAGCCACGACAGATGGCGCGACGAGACCTCGGCGTCCAGCGCCAGCGCCAGCTGCGTCAGGCCACGGTGCTGGCGCCAATGGCGCAGCAGCGGGCCGAAGGCCAGCACCGGCGCGTCCATGGGTCAGGACGTCAGCACGTCAGAAGATCGTGCCGTTGCTGGCCAGGCGCACCGGCGGCGGGCCGCCGGGCCGGCGCTCGGCGGCAATCTGGCGGCCTGCCGGCCAGGTGCCACCTTCCATCACCGCCGCCACGGTCAGCTTGGGCAGGCCGAGTTCGGCGCGCACCAGGCGCGCCACGTCGTCCAGCAGGCTGACGGTGAGCGCCCGCCATTCGATCACCCAGGGGTCGGCCGCGGTATAGGTGTGTGTGCCGAAGCTGGGGTCGCGTGGCACGATCACGCCGGCATCCAGCAGCAGGCCGCCATTGCGGTAGTCCGCCAGACCGGTCAGGTCGTCCAGGCCTTCCACCGTGATGCCGGCCCACTCAAACGGCTCGGCCAGCGAACAGGCCAGCCACTGGCTGAGGTGGTGAAACGGCACCCGCCCGGCGCTGGGCCCGCTGCCACCGGCGGCCGGGTGGGGCCAGCAGTCGCCCATCGGCCGGCCCTGCCACATCGGCCCGCTGGGCCAGATGCCGCCAAAACCCTTGAGCAGCGCGCGCAGGATCTGGCCCACCGACACGCGCTTGACGCTGATGCGTTGCATCGTGCTGCCGGTGCCCACCAGCGGGTTGCACAGCAGGTCGAACAAACGCCCGGGGCGGCCGGGGTCGCCAAAGATGTCGGGCCGCTTGCGCAGCGCCGCGCCCAGGCGCTGCAGCAGCAGCACACGGCCGTCCAGGCCCACCAGCGGGTTGTCGTCGCGCACCTGAAACAAGCGGCTCAGTTGTTCGGCGTCCACGCGCTCCAGCGCGGCGGCGTCCACCCGCATCGGGGTGCGCATGTCGGTGGAAAACGCGCCGCCCATGAAGGCGTGGAAGGTGGCCACGGCCACGCCCTCGCTGCGGGTGTAGCGGCGCTGCGTGCCGGGCTCGACGAAGTGCCAGTCGCCGCCCGCGCCGGCGCCCAGCAGCACGCCCACCACCGCCAGGTCCATGCGGGTGCGGGCCAGTTCGGCGGGCGCCAGGCCGGTGCAGCGCTGGTCCATCAGCGCCTTGCGGTCCACCCCGCCGGCTGCAAAGTGCCGCCAGCGGCTGTGCAGCGGCACCTGGCCGCCGGGGAATCGCTCTTGTGTCAGCCGCGCCACGCGGCGCGCGACGTCGGGCAGGCGCGAGCGGTCGAGCGCAAAGTGCTCCGAGCGCCCGGCCGCCACGTGCGCGGTGATGTTGGCGCAGCGCTCGCGCACGGTCGAGGTCTTGCGCAGCAGGCGCACCGCTTCGTTGAGCGCTTCCTTGTCGTCTTTGTCGTGGCCCTTGCCGGGGGCGTGGACGCTTGGCTCATGGGCCATGGTGAGTTCTCCGTCCGGAGCCCCGATGATCGCCTAACGCTCGCCCTTGCGGTACGGCTTCATCAAGGCTTGCGGGTAACGGGCCCGCCGCGCCACCAGAATGAGGGCCACGATGGCCATCGCATACGGCAGCATCAGGAACACCTGGTAGGGTAGATCGAGGCCGAACACGCCGCCGCCGGCCTGTTGCAGACGCAGCTGCAGCGCGTCGAAAAAGGCGAACAGCAGCGCGCCCACCAGCGCCATGCCCGGCCGCCATGAGGCAAACACCACCAGCGCCACACAGACCCAGCCGCGGCCGTTGACCATGTTGAAGTAGAAGGCGTTGAAGGCGCTCAAGGTCAGGAAGGCACCGGCGATGCCCATCAGCGCCGAGCCGGCCATCAGCGCCCCGATGCGCAGCCCGGCCACGCTGAGGCCCTGGCCTTCAGCGGCGGCCGGGTTTTCGCCCACCATGCGCAGCGCCAGGCCCAGCGGCGTGCGCATCAGCACAAAGGCCAGCGCGGGCACCAACAAGAGCGCCAGCAGCGTCAGCGGGGTCTGCGCACCCAGCACCGGCAAGGGCAACCACGCCATCGGCGCAAAGGGTTCGATGGTGGGCGGCGTGTCCACCTTGGGGAAGCTGACACGGTAGCCGTAACTGGCCAGGCTGGTGGCCAGCAGCGTGATGCCCAGGCCCGAGACATGTTGCGAGAGCGCCAGGTTCACCGTCAGCAGCCCGTGCAAGAGGCCGAACAAGGCACCCACGCCGGCCGCGGCTGCCACGCCCACCCACAGCCCGGCGCCCTGGTAGACGACCAGCCAGCCGACGAAGGCACCCGCGACCAGGATGCCTTCGATGCCCAGGTTCAGCACGCCGGCCCGCTCGCACAACAACACGCCCAGCGTGCCCAGGATCAGCGGCGTGGCGATGCGCAGCACCGAGACCCAGAACGGCGCTTCCAGCAGCAATGACAGTGTTTCGTTCATCGCCGCACCCGGTACTGCGTGAGCATCGTCGCCACCAGCACGCTGATCAGCGACACGGCCACGATGACGTCGGCGATGTAGGTGGGCACGCCCACTGCGCGGCTCATGCTGTCGGCGCCCACCAGCATGCCGGCCACGAAGACCGCGGCGGCCACCACCGCCAGCGGGTTCAGCATCGCCAGCATCGCGATCACGATGCCGCTGTAGCCGTAACCCGGGCTCATGTCCAGCGTGACGTAGCTGGCGCGGCCGGCCACCTCCACCGCACCGGCCAGGCCGGCCAGCGCGCCCGACAGCAGCGCCACCGCCACCGTGGTGCGGCCCACTGGCACGCCGGCAAAAGCCGCGGCGCGCGGGTTGGCGCCGGCGGCGCGGATGCCGAAGCCCAGCGTGGTGAACCGCAGCAGCGCCCACAGCGCCACGGCCGCCACCACCGCGCCCAGCAGGCCGGTGTGCACACGGCTGCGTTCCACCAGCTTGTCGAGTTGCAGACTGTCCTGCAGCGCCACGCTCTGCGGCCAGCCCATCGCGCTGGGGTCCTTCATCGCACCGTCGAGCAGCGCGGAGACGAACAGCAGCACGATGAAGTTCAGCAGCAGCGTGGTGACCACTTCGTCCACGCCCAGCCGGCTCTTCAGCAGCGCCGGGCCCAGCAGCAGCAGCGCACCGGCCAGCGCGGCGGCGGTGACCATCAGCGGGAACAGCAGCCAGACCGGCCCCTCGAAGCCGCTGCCGCCATGCAGCCCGCCCACGGCCACCGCAGCCAGTGCGCCGGCGTAGAGCTGGCCTTCGGCGCCGATGTTGAACAGCCGCGCGCGGAAGGCCACGGCCGCGGCCAGGCCGGTGAAGATTAGCGGCGTGGCGCGTGTGAGCGTTTCCGTCAGTGCAAACCGCGAGCCGAAGCCGCCTTGCAGCAGCAGCCCGTAGGCCCGGCCCACCGGCGCGCCGGCCCAGGCCACCAGCAGCGAGGTGATCAGCAGCGTGAACAACAGGGCCGATGCCGGCGCGGCCAGCATCAGCCACGCGGGTGTGGACGTGCGCCGCTCAAGCCTCATGTCGGCCCCCAGGTCGCTGCGCGCCCGCCCCCCGAGGGGGTGTGAGCCGGCTTGGGGCGGCCCAGCGCCGGCTCACGCTCTTCCCCCGCCATCGCCAGCCCGATGTTGGCCAGCGTCCACTCCGCCGTCGGCCGCGCGTCGGTCAGCTGCCCGTGGTGCATCACCGCGATGCGGTCGGCCAGCGCAAAGATCTCGTCCAGGTCTTCGCTGATCAGCAGCACCGCGCTGCCGGCGGCGGCCGCATCCAGCAGCTGCTGGTGCACATAGGCCACCGCGCCAATGTCCAGGCCCCAGGTGGGCTGGTCGGCGACGATCAGCACCGGCGTTCCGGCGCTCAGCGCCCGGCCCAGGATCAACTTCTGCATGTTGCCGCCCGAGAGCGCCCGCGCCGGGCTGTCCAGCCCGCCACCGCGCACGTCGAAACGTTCGATGATCTGCGCTGCAAAGGCCCGCGCCGCGCCGCGCTGCACCACACTGGCTCGCGCAAAACGCGGCGTGGCGTAGGTCTCGAGCACGGCGTTTTCCCACAGCGGCAGGTCGCCCACCAGGCCCACGGCGTGACGGTCCTCGGGGATGCGCGCGATGCCGGCAGCCACAAACTCGCGCGGTCGGTTGTTCAGCGTGCGGCCCTGCAACACGACGGTGTCGTGACCCTCGCCGAACAGCCGCTCGGCCAGCGCCTGCTGGCCATTGCCCGCCACGCCCGCCACCGCCACGATCTCGCCGGCGCGCAACGCCAGCGGCGTGCCCGGCAGCTCGCAGACCACGGCGCCCGGTATGCGCGGCTGGCGCACCGGCGGCGCCACACGCCGGCCGACCATCGCCTCGGCCAGCATCGCCTTGTGAACGCCGGCCGTCGGCAGATCGGCCACCAGCTTGCCGCCGCGCAGCACGGCCACGCGGTGCGACACCCGCAGCACCTCGTCGAGCTTGTGGCTGATGAAGATGATGGCCAGGCCCTGCGCCACCATCTGGCCGAGCGTGGCAAACAGCGATTCACTTTCCTGCGGTGTCAGCACCGCGGTGGGTTCGTCCAGGATCAGGATGCGCGCACCACGCAACAAGGCCTTCAGGATCTCCACCCGCTGGCGCTCGCCCACCGACAGATCGCCGACACGCGCATCGGCGTCCACCGTCAGCCCGAAACGCTGCGCTTCGGCCTGCAGCCGCGCACGTGCCGCGGCCCGGCGCGAAAACGGCTGCCACAGCGGCTCGGTGCCCAGCATCACGTTGTCCAGCACGCTCAGGTTGTCGGCCAGCGTGAAGTGCTGGTGCACCATGCCCACGCCAGCGGCCAGCGCGGCCTTGGGCTGGCCCGGCGGCAGGGGCAGGCCGTCCACCAGCACCTGCCCCGCGTCGGCCACGTAGTGGCCGAACAGGATGGACATCAGCGTGCTCTTGCCGGCGCCGTTTTCACCCAGCAAGGCGAGCACCTCGCCACGTGCCAGCTGCAGCGAGATGCCGTCGTTGGCGACGAGTGCGCCAAAACGCTTGTGGATGCCCTGCAGCTGCAGGAGCGGGGCTGTCACGCGGCGCGTCGGATCAGGCCATCACCCGATCAGGGCTTGGGTGCGTTGTCGTCCACCTTGACGCTGAACTTGCCCGCCAGGATGGCGGCCTCCTTGGCACGCACCTTGGCCACCAGCTCGGCCGGGATCTTCTTTTCGAAGGTGCCCAGCGGCGACAGCGACGAACCCTTGACCTTCATCATCGACAGCGGGCCATAGTCTTCCGCCTTGAAGGCACCGGCCTTCACTGCGGCGATGGCCTTGTCGATCGTGGGCTCCATGTGCCACAGCGCACTGGCCACCACGGTGTCGGGGTACTGGGCCTGGGTGTCGATCACGTTGCCGATGGCCAGCACCTTGCGCTCCTTGGCGGCGTCGCTGACGCCGAAGCGTTCGGCGTACATCACGTCGGCGCCCTTGTCGATCATCGCGAAGGCGGCTTCCTTGGCCTTGGGCGGGTCGAACCAGCTGTTGATGAAGCTGACCGTGAACGTGGCCTTGGGGTTGATCTCCTTGGCGCCGGCGATGAAGGCGTTCATCAGGCGGTTGACCTCGGGAATGGGGTAACCGCCCACCAGGCCGATCTTGCCGCTCTTGCTCATGCCGCCGGCGATCATGCCCGTCAGGTAGGCCGGCTCCTGGATGTAGTTGTCGAAGACACCGAAGTTGGGCGCCTGCGGCTTGCCGCTGCTGCCCATCAGGAAGCTGACCTTGGGGTAGTCCTTGGCCACCTTGCGGGCCGCGGCCTCGACCGCAAAACTCTCGCCGACGATCAGCGTGTTGCCACCTTCGGCGTACTGGCGCATCACGCGCTCGTAGTCGGCGTTGGCGACGTTTTCGCTGAACACGTACTCGATCTCGCCGCGGGCGACGGCGGCCTTCAGCGCCTTGTCGATGCGGCTGACCCACTGTTGCTCCACCGGCACGGTGTAGATGGCGGCGACCTTGAGCTTGGCCTGGGCGAAGGCGGGGGCGCTGCTGGCGGCCAGCGTGGCCAGGGCGATGCCCAGGGTGGTGCGGCGGGACAGGGTCATGGAAGCTCCTGGCAATGATGTGTGGCGAAGCCACGAATTTAGCAAGCGCCATGCCGCCGGCCCACGGGGGGCTTCACCGGGGCCGCGTGAGCCCCGGCCGCCGGGCTTGCTGCGTACCCCGGCATCCCTTTGCTTCAGGAGCCGTTATGTCCTTGCCCCATGTATCCCGCGTGACCGCTCTCGTCGCCGTGCTGGCCGGCCCGGCCGCTGCCATGGCCCAGCTGGCCGACCTGCCGGGCTATGCCCTGGTCCAGACGCTGGCCGTTCCGACCAATGGCAGCACGGTCTGGTCGCAAGCGCTGGCGGTGGGGGTCGAGCACCAGCTCGTCGCCTATGGCAGCTTCAACATCGGCGGTTTCCAGGCTGATGCGGAGTACATCTGGAACGGCTTCATCCCGGGCACCTACGACCACTGCGTCTTCGGTGGGCTGGCCGTCTGCGATTACGGCATCGCCGTCAACGACAGCAGCGTCGGCGGCTTCAAGGGCATCGCCTGGGGCGCTTACCGCAACGACCACACCTACCTGCAAAGTTGGGTGGGTGCTGGAGAGGCGCTGCGCTTGAGCTTCCACGACGACAACTTCGCCGACAACTTCAGCAGCCTGGGCGTGCAGATCTTTGCCCCCGCCGTGCCGGAGCCTGCCACGGCGCTGCTGTGGGGGGCCGGGCTCCTGGGCCTGGGCCTGCGGCGCCGCCGCGTCAGAAGCCTCTGACTGGCAGTGTGTCGGTTCGCTGCAGCCAGTTGCGCGGCGAATAGGCGGCCGCGCCATCGGTCACGTGCAATGTGCAGGCCAAACGCGACACCGCGCTCCGGTTGGCCGCGCTGCCGTGCGGCAGCAGGCCGTGGAAGACCACCAGCGTGCCGGCCGGCACCTCCAGCGGCACGCCGTCGGCCGTGGTGGGCCAGGGTGTGTCGTCCAGCGCCTCCATCTGCAGCCGGTCGCCGTCGCGCACGAAGCGCTCGCGCAGCGGCCCGCGGTGGCCGCCGGGCTGCACCCACAGGCAGCCGTTGTCGCGCGTGGCGTCTTCCAGCGCGTACCAGAACGTGGTCACGGTCTGAGGCGTGGTGTCGAAGAAACTCGCGTCCTGGTGCCAGCGCACCTCGCCGCCGATGCCGGGCGGTTTGAAGATCACCTGCGATTGCCACAGCAGTGGCCGCTGCAGGCCCAGGCCGGCGCAGATGGCAGCACCGCGCGGGTCGCGGAAGAAGCGGTGGAAGACCGGGTCCAGGTCGTGCATCGCATGGCCGATCTTGTTGACTGCCAGCTGTTTGTCGCGGTTCAGTCGGCCGTCGGCACCAAAGGCTTCGGTCTCGAAAAAACAATGCACGCCGCTGCCGGATGCGATCAGCGCGGCGTCGCTGGTGAGTGCTCGCTCACGCGACGAAAAAACGGCGGTTTCGCCTTCGGCGTCGAAGGCATCGACGATGGCCAGTGACCGGTCGCGCACCGCGGCCAGCGTGGCGGCGTCATGGAACCCGGGCAGCACCAGGAAGCCCTGGTCGTGGCAATGGCGGATCTGGTCGGGCGTCAGCATGTGGCAACGGTGCAACGAGGCGCTGCCGCCACTGGGCGGCGCGCAGAGCAGCAGGGATGATGCACGCTTTCGGCACGTTCATTGCTGCCAGCCGTTTCCATTACATGCCAGGAGGTTCCATGCGCGCCATTTCGAAGCTGCCGCCGCACCATGCGGTGGCCCTCGCCATCCTTGCCCTGCCCCAACTGGGTGCGTGGGCCCAGACAGCCCCGGCCACCGGCACGCTGCAGACCATCACGATCACCGCCGAACGGCGGGAAGAGAACATCAAGGACGTGCCCAACTCCGTCAGCACGCTGTCGGGTGAGTTCCTGGATGTGCTGAACACCAGCGGGCAGGACCTGCGCGGCCTGTCGGGCCGCGTGCCCAGCCTGAACATCGAATCGTCCTTTGGCCGTGCTTTCCCGCGCTTTTACATCCGCGGCTACGGCAACACCGATTTCCGCCTCAACGCGTCGCAGCCGGTTTCGCTGGTGTACGACGACGTGGTGCAGGAGAACCCGATCCTCAAGGGTTTCCCGGCCTTCGACCTGGAGCAGATCGAGGTGCTGCGTGGCCCGCAGGGCACACTCTTCGGCCGCAACTCGCCGGCCGGTGTGGTGAAGTTCTCGTCCGTCAAGCCGGGCAAGCGGCTGGAGGGTTACGGCAGCGTCGCCATCGGTTCGCTGGGCACGCTGAACCTGGAAGGTGCGGCCAGCATCCCGCTGTCGTCCACCGTCTCCACGCGCATTTCGGTGCTGTCGCAGAAGCGGGACGACTGGGTCGAGAACGACTACAACGCCGGCCCGACGCAGAAGATGGAGGGTTACACCGACAACGCGGTGCGCGCCCAGCTGCTGTACGAACCGCACAAGAATTTCAGCGCGCTGTTCAACCTGCACGCCCGCGATCTGGACGGCTCGGCGCGTTTGTTCCGCGCCAACATCATCGAGCCCGGCACCAACGACCTGGTGGCGGGTTTTGACCGCGAGAAGGTCACCTTCGACGGGGCCAATCAATCCAAGCTCAAGACCATGGGCGGCCTGGCCAAGCTGCGCTGGGGCCTGGGCCAGTTCACCCTGCACTCGATCACCGGCTACGAATCGCTGGACACCTTCAACCGGGGTGACATCGACGGTGGTTTTGGCGCCAGCTTCCTGCCGTCGTCGGGCCCGGGCCTGATTCCGTTTGCGTCGGAGTCGGCCGATGGCATCCCCAAACACAAACAACTGACGCAGGAGTTCCGCGTCGAATCCAACTACAGCGGCCCGCTGAACTGGCAAGGCGGTGTGTACTTCTTCAGCGAGGACTACCAGGTCGAGAGCTTCAGCTACGACTCGCTGGCGGCCAACGCGCAGGACGGCTACCAGCGCATCCGCCAGAAAAACGATGCGCAGGCCCTGTTCGGCGCCGTGCGCTACCAGGCCACACCCGCGCTGGAGCTGCGCGGCGGCCTGCGTTTCACGCGCGACAAGAAGGACCTGGACGTGCTGGCCTACACCAACAGCGGCTTCGTGCCCTGCGTGCTGAGCGCCAAGTGCACGCTGGCCGAGCTGGCGGCGCAAGAGCCCGATGGCAACCTGTCGGCCAAGCCGTCGGACAGCAACACCAGCTGGGACCTGAGCGCCGTGTACGCGCTGAACAAGGACGTCAACCTCTTCGGCCGCGTGGCCACGGGTTTCCGCGCGTCCAGCATCCAGAGTGCGAGTGCCTTCAACGCCAAATCGGTGGCCGACCCCGAAACCAACACCTCGTTCGAGCTGGGGGTGAAGGCCGACCTGTTCAACAAGAAGGCGCGGCTCAGCTTCTCGGCCTTCCGCTACACCGTGAAGGACCTGCAGCTCACCGCCGTGGGCGGTGCCAGCAACGCGAACCGGCTGCTGAACGCGTCCAAGGCCACCGGCCAGGGTTTCGAGCTCGACCTCACGGCCTACCTGACCGACAACCTGCTGGCCACGCTGGGGGTGGGCTACAACGACACCAAGATCCGCGACGGCGGCATTTCGGTGGCGGTGTGCGCACAGTGCACGGTGACCGACCCGCTGGACGCCAACGGCCTGGCCATCATCGACGGCAACCCGCTGCCGCAGGCGCCCAAGACCACGGCCAACTTCACGCTGCGCTACGGCATCCCGATGGGCAGTGGAGACTTCTACGTGCTGACCGACTGGGCCTACCGCAGCAAGGTCAACTTCTTCCTGTACGAGTCCACCGAGTTCACCGGCAAGGCCAGCCTGGAAGGTGGCCTGCGCGTGGGTTACCTGTGGGGCAACGGCAAGTACGAAGCCGCGCTGTACGGCCGCAACATCACCGACCAGGTGCGCATCGTCGGCGGCATCGACTTCAACAACCTGACGGGCTTCATCAACGAACCCCGCACCTGGGGCGTGCAGTTCAAGGCGCTGTTCTGATGAAGCACGCGCTGGCGGCGGCGGCCCTGGTGGCCGCTGCCGGCGCGTCCGGCTTGGCGCAGGCGCAGCCGGCGGTCATCTTCGAGCTCGGCGGCAAGTTCGACCGCAGCTTCAACCAGGCCGCCTGGGAAGGCGCCGAACGTTGGAAGAAGGCCACCGGCCAGCCCTACCTGGAGTTCGAGATCGCGAACGCGGCGCAGCGCGAGCAGGCGGTGCGCCGTTTTGCCGAACGTGGCGCCGACCCCATCGTCGGCGTCGGCTTCCCGATGGCCAGCAGCATCCAGAAGGTGGCGGCGGCCTTCCCGCAGCGGCGTTTTGCCATCGTCGACATGGTGGTGGACCTGCCCAACGTGCAGAGTTTTGTCTACCGCGAACACGAAGGCGCCTTCCTGGTCGGCATGCTGGCCGCACTGGCCAGCAAGACCGGGCAGGTGGGTTTTGTCGGCGGGCAGGACATCCCGTTGGTGCGCAAGTTCCTGTGCGGCTACGAACAGGGCGCCAGGTACGCCGTGCCCACGGTGCGCACCATCAGCGCGATGACCGGCACCACGCCGCAGGCCTGGGTGGACCCGGCACGTGGTGCCGAGCTCACGAAGACGCAGATCGCGCAGGGCGTGGACGTGGTCTTTGCTGCTGCCGGCACCACCGGCCTGGGCATCATGCAAGCCGCGCGGGATGCCGGCAAGCTGGCCATCGGCGTGGACAGCAACCAGAACCACCTGCACCCGGGCTTCATCCTCACCTCGCTGGTCAAACGTGTGGACCTGGCGGTGGAGAGTGCCTTCCGCGGCATCCAGCCCGGCATCACCGCGCTCGGCCTGAAAGAAGGTGCGATGGACTACGCGCTGGACGAACACAACGCCAAGCTGATCAGCCCGGCGATGAAGCAGCAGGTGGAAGCGGCCAAGGCCGCCATCGTCGGCGGGCGGCTGAAGGTGATCGACTACACCGTCAACAACGCCTGCCGCTGAGCCCAGGCATCGATCTTCGCCAGCGCGGCCTGGCGCGTGGCCTCGGGCAGAAAACTGCGCTGCGCCGCGGCCTGCGTCATCGCCAGCATCTCCGGCAGCGTGACGCCACAGCCCTGCAGCACGTTCACCGCTTCGTCGGCCAGGCCCACCATCGACATCAGCCGGTTGTCGGTGTGGAAGGAACACTCGATGCCGGCCCGCCACAGCGCGGCGAGCGGGTGTTCGGGCAGCGAGGCAAAGGCGCCGGTGTGCACGTTGCTGGTGGGGCAGACCTCCAGGTGCAGGCCATGCTGGCGCACGGCGTCCAGCAGCGGCGCACGCGCCGGGTCGCCCAGCGCATCGGCCAGCCGCACGCCGTGGCCGATGCGCACGGCACCGTGTTAGGCGGCCTCCAGCACACGCTCGGCCACGTCGGCCTCGCCGGCGTGCAGCGTCATCGGCAGGCCGGCGTTGCGCACGCGCGCCAGCGTGGCCGCGTGGCGCGCAGGCGGGAAGCCGGCTTCGGGCCCGGCGAGGTCGAAGCCGACCACGCCCTGGCCGGCGTAGCGCAGGGCCAGATCGGCGGTGCGTTCCACCTCGCCGCCGAACTGGTGGCGCATGCCGCACAGGATCAGTCCGCTGGGCAGGGCGCTGCGGGCCAGGCCGGCGAGCATGGCCTCCACCGCGGCTTCGGCCGGCACGCCATGCGGCTCGAACAGCAGCGGCGCGATGCGGAACTCCGCCAGCACCGCGCCGTCGGCCAGCGCGTCTACAGCGGCCTCGAAGGCCACCCGCTCCAGCGCTGCCGGCGTGGCCATCGCGGCCACCGTGAGGCCAAAACCCTGCAGGTACTGCTCCAGGCTGTGGGCCAGCGCACGTGCGCTGAACCAGGCCGCCAGGCTGGCCACGTCGGGCGCGGGGCTGTGCAGGCCGCGCCCGGCCAGCAGCTCGAACAAGGTGGCCACACGCAGGCCGCCGTCCAGGTGTTCGTGCAGCAGCACCTTGGGCATCTGCCGGGCCAGGGCTTCCGGGGATTCAATGTTCATGGGGCATCCTAGCGTCGGCGGCGCGGGACTTGCTATCCTGCGCCGCCATATCCACTGCCGACGGAGCTTTGTTCATGGCTGTCTCTCTGCGCTCCGTGTTTGCCGGGGCCACCCTCGCTGCCGCCGGCACCTGCCTGGCCGCCCCTGCCGTGGTCTACGACCTGGGCGGCAAGTTCGACAAGTCCTTCAATGAAGCCGCTTACCGCGGCGCCGAACGTTTCAAGCAGGAGACGGGCCAGACCTACCTGGACTTCGAGATCGCCAACGCCACGCAGCGCGAACAAGCCATGCGCCGCATGGCCGAGCGGGGTGCCAACCCCATCGTCGGCGTCGGTTTTTCGCAAGGCTCCAGCGTCGAGAAGTCGGCCAAGGCCTTCCCCAAGATCCAGTTCGCGATCATCGACTTCGTGGTCGACCTGCCCAACGTGCAGAGCGTCACCTTCAAGGAGCAGGAAGGCAGCTTCCTGGTCGGCATGATGGCGGCACTGGCCAGCAAAACCGGCAAGGTGGGGTTCATCGGCGGCATGGACATCCCGCTGATCCGGCGTTTCCAGTGCGGTTATGAACAGGGCGCCAAGTACGCCAACCCGAAGGTGGAGGTCAGCAGCGCGATGACCGGCACGACACCTGCCGCCTGGGGCGACCCGGCGCGTGGCGGCGAACTCGCCAAGGCGCAGTTCGCGCGCGGTGTGGACGTGGTCTTCGCCGCGGCCGGCGGCACCGGCGTGGGTGTCTACCAGGCCGCCAAGGATGGCGGCAAACTCGCCATCGGGGTGGACAGCAACCAGAACCACCTGCACCCGGGCACCATGCTGACGTCCATGGTCAAGCGTGTGGACGTGGCGGTGTATGGCGCCTTCAAGGGCGTGAAGCCGGGGGTCACGTCGCTGGGCCTGAAAGAAGGCGGCGTGGACTACGCGCTGGACGAACACAACGCCAAGCTGGTGACCCCGGCGATCAAGTCCAAGGTGGACGCGGCCAAGGCCGACATCATCGCCGGCAAGATCCAGGTGGCCGATTACATGGCCAACAACGCCTGCAAGTACTGATGACGACCCCCCGTCCGCCGGGTACGGCGGCCGGCCCCCCGGGGGGGCACGGGCCGGCTTGGGGCGGCCCGGCGCTCGGCCCGTCGACCCCCCGGCCACCCGCGGTGGCCATGCGTGGCATCGGCAAACGTTTTGGCGCGGTGCACGCCAACCGCGCGGTGGACCTGACGGTGGCCGCCGGCACCGTGCACGGCATCGTCGGCGAAAACGGCGCCGGCAAGAGCACGCTGATGTCCATCCTCTACGGCTTCTACCAGGCCGACGAGGGCGAGATCCTGGTGGACGGCCAGCCGCTGCGGGCCAGCACCTCGGCCGAGGCCATTGCCGCCGGCGTCGGCATGGTGCACCAGCACTTCATGCTGGTCGACAGCTTCACGGCGTTGGACAACATCATGCTCGGCGCCGAGCCCGGCTGGCGGCTGCAGGCCGCGCGCGCCCAGGTGCGTGCCGCGCTGGTGCAGCTGATGGACCAGACCGGCCTGCAGGTGCGGCTGGACCTGGCGGTGGAAGAACTGCCGGTGGGTGAACGCCAGCGCCTGGAGATCCTGAAAGCACTGTACCGCGGTGCGCGTTTCCTGATCCTGGACGAACCCACCGCGGTGCTGACGCCGCACGAGACCGACCAGCTCTTCGAGACCCTGCGCGGCCTGCGCGCGCGGGGCACCACCGTGCTGCTGATCACGCACAAGCTCAAGGAGATCATGGCGCTGTGCGACGCCGTCACCGTGATGCGTGGCGGCGCGGTGGTGCTGGACACGGCCATCGCGGACACCTCGCTCGACGCACTGGCCCAGGCCATGGTGGGCCGGCGTGTGAACCTGGGCCGCCAGGGCGTTGCAGCGGCCCCCGGCGCGGTGCTGCTGCAGGCCGAACACCTGACGCTGCGCGACGCGCTCGGCGTGGCGCGGCTGAACGATGTGTCGCTGGCGCTGCGCGCGGGCGAGATCGTTGGCATCGCCGGCGTGTCCGGCAACGGCCAGAGCGAACTGCTGGATGTGCTCTCCGGCCTGCGCACGCCGCAGCAGGGCCGGCTGCAGCTGGCCGGCCGCACCTTCACGCCCGGCGCCTGGCTGACACCGCAGGCGGCGCGTGACCTGAAGCTGGGCCATGTGCCCGAAGACCGCCATGCCCGCGCGCTGGTGCTGCCGTTTGCGGCCTGGGAATCGGCGGTGCTGGGGTACCACCGGCTGGCGGACTTCTGTCGGCGCGGTTTCATGCGCACGGTGGCGATGCGCGAAGCCACCACCGGCATGATGCAACGCTACGACGTGCGCCCCCCCGACCCCGACCTGCGCGCCAGCAAGTTCAGCGGCGGCAACCAGCAAAAGCTGGTGCTGGCACGTGAGGCCTGGGCCGGCCCGCAGGTGCTGCTGGTGGGCCAGCCCACACGCGGCGTGGACATCGGCGCCATCGAGTTCATCCACGCCCGCCTGCGCGAGCTGCGTGATGCCGGCGGCGCGGTGCTGGTGGTGTCGTCGGAGCTGGACGAGGTGCTGGCCCTGGCCGACCGCGTGATCGTGATGAATGCCGGCCGCGTCGCGGGCGAACGGCCTGTGGAACAGTGCGACGAAACCACGCTGGGCCTGTTGATGGGGGGCAGTGAACATGCGTGACACCGACCAGCTGCCCCGCTGGATGGACCTGGCCCTGCTGCCGGCCATCAACCTCACATTGGCACTCGCGGTCGCCGGCCTCGTGGTCTGGGGTGTGGGGCAGGACCCGCTGCAGGTGCTGGCGCTGCTGATCAAGGGCGCCTTCGGCAGCCGCATCGGCATCGGCTACACGCTGTACTACGCCACCACCTTTGTGTTCACCGCGCTCGCGGTCAGCGTGGCCTTCCACGGCGGTTTGTTCAACATCGGCGGCGAAGGCCAGGCGATGATGGGCGGGCTGGGCGCGGGGCTGGTGGCGCTGGCTTGGTCGGCGCAGCTGCCGGCGGCGCTGATGCTGCCGCTGATGGTGATCGCCGCGGCGCTGTTCGGCGCCGTCTGGGCCGCGATCCCGGGTGCGCTGCAGGCCTGGCGTGGCAGCCACGTCGTCATCACCACCATCATGTTCAATTTCATCGCTTCGGCGCTGCTGGCCTACCTGATGGTCAACGTGCTGAAGGAGCCGGGCAACATGACGGTGGAAAGCAAAGCCTTTGCCGAGTCGGCCCGGATGCCGGGTGTGCACGAAGCGCTGGGCTGGCTGGGCATCGACTGGCCCGCTTCGCCGCTGAATCTGAGTGTGCTGCTGGCGATTGCCGCCGCGGTGGGCGTCGGGCTGTTCCTGTGGCGCTCCGGGCCCGGCTATTCGCTGCGCGCAGTGGGTTTTTCGCCATCGGCCGCGCTCTACGGCGGCATCGCGCCGCCGGGGCAGGTGCTGCGCTCGATGGCGCTGTCGGGCGCACTCGCCGGCCTGGTGGGCGTGAACGAGATCGCCGGTGTGCACGGCCGCCTGCTGCTGGACTACGTGGCAGGCGCCGGTTTTGCCGGCATCGCGGTGGCGCTGATCGGGCGCAACCACCCGCTGGGCATCTGGCTGGCGGCCATCCTGTTCGGCGCGCTGTACCAGGGCGGGGCCGAGATCGCGTTCGAGGTGCAGGGCTTCTCGCGCGACATGGTGTTCACGCTGCAGGGTCTGATCGTGTTGTTCGCCGGTGCGATGGCGCAGATGGCGGCACCGTTGTTGATGAAGTTCGTGAGGCCCGCGCATGGATGAAGTGCAGATCGGCTCGCTGCTGGCCTCCACGCTGCGCGGCGCCACGCCGCTGGTGCTGTGTGCGCTGGCCGGCACCGTCAGCGAACGGGCCGGTGTCATCGACCTGGGGCTGGAAGGCAAGATGCTGGCGGCGGCCTTTGCGGCCGGCAGCGTGGGGGCGGTCACCGGCTCCTTGCCGCTGGCGCTGGGGGTGGCTATCGCCGTGGGCGTGGCCTTGTCGATGCTGCACGCCTGGGGCTGTGTCAGCCAGCGTGGTGACCAGGTCGTGATGGGCGTGGCGCTGACGATGACGGCCGCCGGCCTCACCGTGGTGCTGGGCCTGGCCTGGTTCGGCCTGGGCGGCCAGACCCCGCCGCTGGCCGACACCGTGCGCCTGAAGCCGCTGATGGACGTGGACCCCGCCGCCTGGCCACCCGGCCTGCGCGGCCTGGCGCTGGCGCTGGCCGGCCACAACGCGATGGTCTACGGCACCTTGGGGCTGGTGGCCGCGGTCTGGTGGATGCTGTACCGCACACGCTTCGGCCTGCGCCTGCGCGCCACCGGCGAGAACCCGGCGATGGTGGATGCGGCCGGCGTCTCGGTGAAAGGCATGCGCTACGCGGCCCTGGCCATCAATGGCGTGCTGGCCGCGCTGGCCGGGGTCTACCTGGTGCTGGCGCTGAACGCCAGCTTCAGCCCGCACATGACGGCCGGGCGGGGTTACATGGCGCTGGCGGCGATGATCTTCGGCAAGTGGCACCCGGTGGGTGCGCTGCTGGCCTGCCTGCTGTTCGGGTTCCTCGATGCTGCGGCCATCCAGCTGCAAGGGGTCTCGCTGCCGCTGATCGGCGAGGTGCCGGTGCAGGCCATCCAGGCCTTGCCCTATGTGCTGACGGTGGTGCTGCTGGCCGGCTTCTTCGGCCGTTCGCGCGCGCCGGCGGCGCTGGGTCGGCCCTACCTGAAAGAGCGCTGATGGGCGACGACGCTTTGCTGGCCGCCGCGCTGGCCGTGCGCCAGAACGCGCACGCGCCGTACTCCGGCTTCGCCGTCGGGGCTGCGCTGCGCGACGAACAAGGCCGCATCCACGTCGGCTGCAACGTCGAAAATGCCGCCTACCCCCAGGGCCTGTGTGCCGAGGCGGTGGCGCTGGGCGCGCTGGTGGCGGCGGGCGGCCGGCGCATCACGGCGGTGGCGGTGGTGGCCGACGCCCCCGCGCCCGTCACGCCCTGCGGCGGCTGCCGGCAGAAACTGCGCGAGTTCGCCAGCGACGCCACCCCCGTGCTGTGCGCCAACACCGCCGGCACCACAATGCCGACCACCTTGGGCGCCTTGCTGCCGCACTCTTTCGGACCGGACCACCTGCCTTGAACGACGCCGTCAACCTCAGTGCCGATCGCCTGCGCCAGGCCTGCGGCGGCACCGTGCCGCGTTGTGCGGTGCTGCTGGGCTCGGGCTGGACGGTGCTGGGCGATGCGCTGCAGGAACAGGCGGCGCTGGACTACGCTGCGCTGCCCGCCTTCCCCGCGCTGGGTGTGGCCGGCCACGTGGGCCGGGTGCGGGCCGGCACGCTGGGCGGGGTGCCGGTGCTGCTGCTCAGCGGCCGCAAACACACCTACGAAGACGGTGATGCGGCGGCGATGAAGGGGGCCATCCGCACGCTGGCCGCGGCTGGCGTCACGACGCTGCTGCAGACCAACGCCGCCGGCAGCCTGGACCCGGCCATGCCGCCCGGCGCGCTGATGCTGGTGGAGGACCACCTGAACATCGTGCAGCGCAGCCCGCTGCACGGCGAGCCCGGCAACGGCCGCTTCGTCGACATGGCCGCGGCCTATCACCCCGCGCTGCGCACGGCGGCGCTGCAGGCCGCCGCGGACATCGGCCTGCGCCTGCACAGCGGCGTCTACGCCTGGGTGCTGGGCCCGCAGTTCGAGACACCGGCCGAGATCCGCATGCTGCAGCGCCTGGGCGCGCAGGCGGTGGGCATGAGCACCGTGCCCGAGACCATCCTCGCCCGCCATGCCGGGCTGAAGGTGTTGGCGCTGTCGATGATCACCAACATGGGCTGCGGCCTGTCCAGCGAGCAGCTCAGCCACGCCCACACCCTGGCCAGTGCCCAGGCCGCCAGCGCCGATGCGCTGCGGCTGGTGGAGGCGCTGCTGCCGCGCATCGAGAGCCTGACGTGACCGACCTCCACAACGCAAAGATCGCCCTGGCCTGCCTGGACCTGACCAGCCTGAACGAGACCGACACCGACGCGGACATCGTCGCCTTGGCCAAGCGCGCACGTGGCACCTTCGGCACGCCGGCCGCGCTGTGTGTGTGGCCGCGGCTGGCGGCGCTGGCGCGGCGCGAGGCGCCGGCCGGCGTGGCCATCGCGGCGGTGGCCAACTTCCCGCACGGCGGCAGCGATGTCGAAGCCGCGCTGCGCGACACCGGGGCCATCGTGCAGGCGGGCGCGCAGGAGGTCGACCTGGTGCTGCCCTGGCGCGCGCTGCAGGCGGGCGACCACCGCAGCGCCGCTGCGCTGGTGGCCGCCGTGCGCCGCGCCTGCCCGGGGCTGATCCTCAAGCTGATCCTGGAGACCGGCGAGTTGCAGAGCGAGGCACTGATCCGCCAGGCCGCCACGCTGGGCCTGGCCGAAGGTGCCGACTTCCTGAAGACCAGCACCGGCAAGACGCCCATCGGCGCCACGCCGGCGGCGGCGCAGCTGCTGCTGGACAGCATCGCCGGCACACCAGGCTGCACGGCCGGCTTCAAGGCCGCCGGTGGTGTGCGCACGGTGGCCGATGCCGCGCTCTACATCGGCCTGCTGCGCCAGACCCTGGGTGATGCGGCCGTGGGCCCGCTGCGCCTGCGCCTGGGCGCCAGCGGGCTGTTGAACGACATCGAAGCCGTGCTGGGTGGCCGCCACGCCGCGCCGCCCGCTGCCGGTTACTGAGCGCAGAACCCCGGCCGCCCGCCCCGATGTCCACCTTGCCAACCCGTTGGCGGCCCGGCCTTGGCGATCTCGTCGGTGGCACCACCGCCGCGCTGGTGCTGATGCCCATCTACGGCAGCCTGGGCGTGCTGGCGCTCGCGCCACTGGGTCCGGGCTTCGTCAGCCTGGGCTTTGTGCTCGGCGTGCTGGCGGCAGCGCTGGGCAACGTCACCACCTTGCTCGCGGGAGATCGTGGCACGGCGCTCTGCGCCCCCGTCTCGGCGACGGCCCTGCTCGTGCCCGGCCTGCTGCTGACGCTGATGGCGCGCCCCGGCTTTCAGCGGTCCGATGGCACGCCGGACGCGGCCTTGCTGCTGTTGGCCCTGGCGGCGGCGCTGCTGCTGGCTGGCGCCCTGCAGTGGGCGCTGGGCCGGCTGCGCCTGAGTGCCGCCATCCGCTACGTGCCTTACCCGGTGCATGCCGGTTTCATGCTGGGCGTGGCGGTGCTGATGGTGTCCGCGATGTGGCCGCGTGCACTGGGTTTGGGGCCGGGGCAGCCGCTGGTGCCCGCCTTGACGATGCTCGGTCCCCTGAGCGTGGCCCTGCTCTGCGCCTGGCTGGTGATCTGGCCGCCCCGCTGGCTGGGGCCGGTGCCGGGCGTGCTGGCGGCCCTGCTGGCTGGCAGCGCGCTGCACCATGCCACGGTGCACGGGCTCGGCCCGGCCTGGGGTGGGGCGACCTTGGGGCCGCTGCACCTGCAGTGGCCGGGTGCGGCCTGGATGCCCCGCCTGGCCGACCCGGCCGTGCCGGCGCTGCTGCTGGCCACCGCCGGCCCGCTGGTGTTGTGGGCTGCGGTCATGGCGGTGACCGCGGCGCTGCAGACCCTGATGGCCCATGCCGCGCTCGACCTGGCCGCCGGTCGCCGCGGCGACAGCGAATCCCTGGCCCGGGGTCATGGCATCGCCAACGCCGTGGGCGGGCTGCTGGGCCTGATCTCGGTGTCCACCGCTGCGTCGTACGCCAGCCTGAGCCAGCGCGCGGGCGCGGTCGGGTCGGCCAGCCGGCTGGCCCATGCCGGGACGCTGGTGCTGGGCCTGGGCGCTGGGGCCGGGCTGCTGGCACAGCTGCCGATGCCGGTGATCGCCGGCATCTTCTTTGCGCTGGCCTGGAGCCTGGTGGACCGCTGGTCGCGCCAGACCCTGGCCGATGCTGCGCGCGCGCTGCGCCGCTGGCGCTGGCCACCGGCCGCACAGCGCGGCCCCTTGGGCGTGATGCTGCTGGTGGCGGGCGTGTCGGTGCAGGTGTCGTTGGTGATCGGCATCACGCTTGGCAGTCTGTTGGCGGTGCTGCAGTTCGTGCGCAGCCACATCCGGGCGCCGGTGCGCCGCGTCATCGGCGCCGACCGCCAGCCGTCGCACCGGGTGCGCCCGGCGGCGGCGGCCGCGTGGTTGCGGGCGCAGGGCCACCGCATCGTGCTGGTGACGCTGGATGGCCCGCTGTTCTTCGGCACCGCCGATGCCGCGGCGCGTGCCATCCAGCAGCAGGCGGCGCTCGCCGACGAGGTGGTGCTGGATTTCCGCCGCGTGCCCGAGCTCGACGCCAGCGGCGCACGTGTGCTGCTGCAGGCCGCCACCGAGCTGCGCATGCGGGGCCGGCGGCTGCTGCTGGCCGGTCTTTCCGCGGACGATCCGCGCGCCCAGCACCTGTTGGCGATGGACCCGGCCGGGCTGTTGGTGCCCGAGAGCTTCCAGCCGGATGCCGATCGCGCCATCGAGCAGGCCGAGGACCGTCTGCTCGCGGCCGACGGGCTGCTGTTGCCCGCCGCCGAACCGTTGTCGCTGGCGCAGACACAGCTGGGTGCCGCCCTGGATGCTGCGGCCCGGGAGCGCCTGGCCGCCGTGCTGGGCACGCGGCAGGTGCTGGCCGGTGAGGGCGTGTTCCGCCGCGGTGAGCCCGGCGACGCGCTGTTCCTGCTGCGCAGCGGCCAGGTGGCCATCACGTTGCCCGCGGCCCGTGGCGGGCGCCGCCTGGTGTCCTACGCGCCCGGGGTGGTGTTCGGCGAGATCGGCCTGCTGCGCGGCACGCCGCGCACCGCCGACGCGGTGGCCGAGACCGATGCCGAGCTCTGGGTGCTGGACCGTGCGGCCCACGACCGCCTGCTGCGCGAAGACCCGGTGCTGATGGGCCAGCTGCTGCGGCAGCTGGCGCTGCAGCTGTCGGATCGGCTGGCAGCATTGACGCTGACGCTGGAGGCGCTGGACGACGCACCGGCGGCGTCACTGGCGGCGTCACTGGCAATGTCACCGGCGGCACCACCGGCCCGTTCCTAGGCGATCATCGGGCCCGAGTTCCTGTGGAGGCACCGATGCAGCGAGAGAAACGAGGGGTTCTGCACCTGTGCCTGGCCGCTGCGGCCGGGCTGGCCGGTTGCGCGATCACCCCGCCCCCGCCCCCGCCCCTGCCCCCGGTCGCCGTGCGCGTGCTGGCGATCAACGATTTCCACGGCCACCTGCAGCCACCGCGCGGGGGTTTCCGCCAGCCCGACCCGGCTGATCCGGCCAAGATGCTCAGCGAGCCGGCCGGTGGTGCGGCGCACCTGGCCAGCGCGGTGCGCGCCGCCACGGCCGGCCAGGCGAACCATGTCTTCGTTGCTGCCGGTGACCTGATCGGCGCCAGCCAGCTGGTCTCGGCGCTGGCCAAGGACGAACCCACCATCGCCGTGCTCGACGCGATGGGCCTGGCGCTCAGCGCCGTGGGCAACCACGAGTTCGACCGCGGCGCGGCCGAGCTGCTGCGGCTGCAGGGCCTGGCGCGCTTCCAGTACCTGGCGGCCAGCACGGTGGACGTCGCCAGTGGCAAGACCCTGCTGCCGGCCTACGCGGTCCGGCACTTTGAAGGTGTGCCGGTCGCCTTCATCGGCCTGACGCTGAAGGACACGCCCAGCATCGTGGTGCCCAGCGGCGTGGCCGGCCTGCGCTTCGACGACGAGGCGCAGACCATCAACGCGCTGGTGCCCACGCTGCAGGCGCAGGGTGTGCAGGCCATCGTGGTGCTGATCCACGAAGGCGGTTTCCCGGCGCGCGGGCCCAACGATTGCCCGGCGCTGTCGGGCCCCATCGTCGGCATCGTCGAGCGCCTGCACCCGGCGGTGGACGTGGTCATCAGCGGCCACACACACCGCGCCTACAACTGCCGGCTCTTCGGCAAGCTGGTGACCAGCGCCGACCAGTTCGGCACCGTGCTGTCGCAGATCGACCTGCAGCTGGACCGCCGCACCGGCGACGTGCTGGACGCGCGGGCGCACAACGTGGTGGTCAGCCCGCAGCGTTTTGCCGCCGACCCGAAGCTGGCCGCGATGGTGGCCGACTACGCCGAGCGTGTGCGCCCGCTGGCGCAGCGTGTGGTGGGCCGGCTGCCGGCCGCTCTGCCGCGCGACGCCGCACCCAGCGGCGAGATGCCGGCCGGCCGCCTGATTGCGGACGCCCAGCTGGCCGCCACACGCGGCGCGGGCGCGCAGATCGCGCTGATGAACCCGGGCGGTGTGCGCGCCGCGCTGACGCCGCAACCCGATGGCAGCCTGCGTTACGAAGACCTGTTCAGCGTGCAGCCCTTCTACAACAACCTGGTCACGCTGACGCTCAACGGCGCCGAGCTGCAGCAGCTGCTGGAGCGGCAGTGGGCCGGCCAGCCCGCGCCGCGTGTGCTGCAGGTTTCGACAGGCTTCAGTTATGCCTGGGATGCGGCCCAGCCCGCCGGCCGCCGCGTCGTGCCCGGCAGCCTGCGGCTGAACGGCCAGCCCATCGCCCCGGACCAGCCGTTGCGCGTCACCGTCAACAGCTTCCTGGCCGGCGGTGGCGACAACTTCGGCGCCTTCGCCGCCGGGCGCGAGCGCACCACCGGCGTGATGGACATCGACGCGCTGGAGGCCTTTGTGCAAGGCGGCGCCGTGTCCGATGCCGCGCCCCGCATCCAGCGCCTGAACTGAGATGCTGCCGCAGGAACTGATCCGCCTGAAGCGCGATGGCTTCGCCCTGGACGACGCGTCGGTGCAGGCCTTTGTGCGCGGCCTGGTCGATGGCAGCTTCAGCGACGCGCAGGTGGGTGCGATGGCGATGGCCGTGCTGCTGCGCGGCATGGACACCGCCGAAACCGTGGCGCTGACCGCGGCGATGACCCACTCGGGCGAGGTGCTGGACTGGTCCCAGGCCGGCCTGCCCGGCCCGGTGCTGGACAAACATTCCACCGGCGGCGTCGGCGACAAGGTCAGCCTGCTGCTGGCGCCGCTGGTGGCTGCCTGCGGCGGGGTCGTACCCATGATCAGCGGCCGCGGCCTGGGCCACACCGGCGGCACGCTGGACAAGCTGGAGGCGCTGCCCGGCTACCAGGTCAACCCCGACCCGGCGCGGCTGCTGGCCACGCTGCGCAGCGCCGGCTGCGCCATCGTCGGCGCCAGCCCGTCGCTGGCGCCGGCCGACCGCCGGCTGTACGCGGTGCGCGATGTCACCGCCACCGTGGAATCGCTGCCGCTGATCACCGCCAGCATCCTGAGCAAAAAACTCGCGGCGGGCCTGCAGGCGCTGGTGATGGACGTCAAGGTGGGCAACGGCGCCTTCTGCACGACGCTGGCCGAGGCGCGTGCACTGGCGCGTTCGCTGGTGGACGTGGCCGGCGGTGCCGGCCTGCCCACCGTGGCGCTGCTGACCGACATGGACCAGGTGCTGGGCACGCATGCCGGCAACGCGCTGGAAGTGGCCGAGGTGCTGGCCGCGTTGCGGGCCCCGGCGCGCTGCGCGCCGCGCCTGCGCGCCGTCACCACCGCGCTGGCCGGCCGGCTGCTGCACCAGGGCGGCCTGGCCGCCAGCCCGGCCGAGGGTGAGGCCCGCATCACGCAGGCCTGGCACAGCGGCGCGGCGATGGAAGGATTTGCCCGCATGGTCGCCGGCCTGGGCGGGCCGGCCGACGTGGCGCAGGACGCCGGTCTGCCGCAGGCGCCCGAGCGCCTGCCGGTGCCGGCGCCGCGCAGCGGCTGGGTCGGCGCCATGGACACCCGTGCGCTGGGCCTGGCCATCGTGGCGCTGGGCGGTGGCCGCCGGCAGGGCGGCGATGCGGTCGACCCGCGGGTCGGCCTGGCCGAGGTGGTGGCCATCGGCCAGCCCGTGGCGGCGGGTGAACCCCTGGCCTGGGTGCATGCCGCCACACCCGCCGCGGCCCGCCAGGCGGTGCAGGCCGTGGCCGGCGCCTTCAAGCTGGCCGATGCCGTGCCGATAGTTCCACCCGTGGTCCTGGAAATCGTTGAGTGAAGCCCGTCATCAAGGTCTGCTGCATTGCCAGCCTGGCCGAGGCGCGCCTGGCCGTGGCCACCGGCGCCGACGCGCTCGGCCTGGTGTCGGCCATGCCCAGCGGGCCGGGCGTGATCGATGACACCACCATCGCCGCCATCGCCGCTGCCGTGCCGCGTCCCACCCGCACGTTTTTGCTCACCGCCCGCACGACAGCCGAGTCCATTGCCGAACAACACGCGCGGGCCGGTACCACCACCTTGCAGCTGGTGGACCATGTGCCGGCCGACGAGCTGCGCCGGCTGCGCCGCCTGTGCCCGGCGGTGGAACTGGTGCAGGTGATCCACGTCACCGGCGAGGACGCCGTGGCCGAGGCCCTGGCGGCCGCGCCGCAGGTGGACGCGCTGCTGCTGGACTCCGGCAACCCCGCGCTGGCGGTCAAAGAACTGGGTGGCACCGGCCGCACCCACGACTGGACGCTGAGCCGCCGCATCCGCGATGCCGTGTGGCCGCTGCCGCTGTTCCTGGCCGGTGGCCTGCACGCCGGCAACGTGGCCGCGGCCCTGGCCGCCGTGCAACCGCAGGGCCTGGACCTGTGCAGCCGCGTGCGCACCGAGGGAAAACTCGATCCCCGCAGACTGCGCGAATTTGTGGCCGCTGCGCGGCACATGCCCTAAGCTGCCGCTGCCGTGATCCACGCCCTGCTGCTCAGCGCCACCACCAGCCTGCTGGTGGGGCTGGCGCTCTTGATGGCCTGGCGGCGCGACCGCGCGCAGGCCTTTTCCCGCGACCTGGGCGTGGCCTTCCTGTTCCAGGCTGTGGCGCCGCTGGGCTTCCTGCTCTGGAACGCACACCCGCAGCCCGGGCCGCTGCGAGCGCTGGGCGTGCTGATCATGATGGTGTCGGGTGTGGCCTACCTGAGTGCGGTGCTGGCGGGTTGTGCCCGGCTGGCCGGCCGCCCGCCCACGGCGCTGCAGACCGGCGTGCTGTTCGTGGCCCTGCTCGCGCTGCTGGGCGGCCTGGTCACGGTGGACGTGCGCTGGCCGCCCATCGTCGCCGCCACGCTGCACATCGCCGCAGGCGCCGTGGCCACCTGGTGGTTGTGGCCACGCGGCGGGGCCGAGCGCGCGATCGGCCCACTGCTGGTGCTGGCCGGGCTGTGCCAGTACACCACCAGCCTGTTCGGCCTGGAGTACGCCGCGCTGCAGGCCAGCGTGGTGGCCGGCGTGCGGCTGGCGATGGGTTTGTGCATCCTGTTCGCGGCCTTGCAGCGCAGCGCCGCGCAGGTCGGCCAGGCCCATGCGCGCTTCGTCAACCTGACCGAACGTTCCCACCAGGGCGTGGGCATCCAGCGTGGCGAGCAGGTGCTCTACATGAACCCGGCGGCGCGCCGCATCTACGGCGTGGGCGACAACGGCCAGCCGGCCCAGCGCTGGCGCGACGCCACCATCCCGGCCGAGGAGCGCGCCGCGGCGCGCGAGCGCCACCGCGCCCTGATGGCCGGTGAGCTGGAACACGCCGAGTGGGAAGCCGACCGCCTGCGCATCGACGGCAAGGCCCTGCGGCTGCGTTTCAGCGCCTGGCGGGTGGACTGGGATGGTGCGCCCGCCGAGCAGATCGTCGTCAGCGACATCAGCGCCGAACACAACGCCTTGCAGGAGAGCCTGCACCGCGCCACACACGACGCGCTCACCGGCATCCCCAACCGCAGCGCACTGCTGCAGCACCTGCACCGGCTCACACCCGTGGGCCAGCCGTTTGCGCTGCTGCTGCTGGACATCGACCGTTTTGCACTGATCAACGATGCCCATGGCCCGTCGGTGGGCGACGAGGTGCTGCGCGAGCTGGCGCGGCGCCTGGTGCAGCACTTCGACGGCCAGGCCCATGTGATGCGGCTGGGCGAAGACGAGTTTGCGCTGCTGGCCGAGGACACCCAGCCGCGCGAGGCCGCTGCAGCCCTGGCCGGGGGCCTGCGCCGCCTGCTGGCGCACCCGCTGCCGGCGGCCGGCCAGACTTTTTACCTGGACGTGTCCATGGGCATCGCGCTGCACCCGGCCACCGCGGCCGACCCCGAGCGCCTGCTGCGTGCCGCGAACAACGCGATGCGCCAGGCCAAGCGGGTGCCGGGCACGTCAGAGCAACTGGCCGAAGAACGTTTCGAGCGTGGCTCGGGGGCGTCGCTCGCCGCCGAGCAGGCCTTGCGCGCCGGCATCCAGCACGAGGAGTTTTTCCTCGTCTACCAGCCCAAGGTGGACGCCGCCAACCGGCAGCTGCTGGGCTTCGAGGCCCTGCTGCGCTGGCAGCGTGGCGCGGTGCTGGTGTCGCCGGTGGACTTCATTCCGGCGGCTGAACGCACCGGCCTGATCCTGCCGCTGGGCCGCGTGGTGCTGGACCTGGCCTGCCGCCAGATCGCCGCCTGGCGCACGGCCGGTCTGGCCGTGATGCCGGTGGCGGTGAACGTCTCGCGCTGGCAGCTGCTGGACCCCGGCTTCGTGGGCCTGGTGCTGGGCACGCTGCAGGCCCACGGCGTGGCGCCGCAGGACCTGACGCTGGAGATCACGGAAACCGCCGCCGTGCAGGACCTGGAGCGTGTGCGCGAGCGCACCGAAACCCTGCGTGCCGCCGGCCTGGTGCTGTCGCTGGACGATTTTGGCAGCGGCCTGTCGTCGCTGACCACCTTGCGTGCGCTGCCGCTGAAAGAGGTCAAGATCGACCGCGGCCTGATCTCGCCACTGCCGGCGCCCGATGCTGTGGCCGTGGTGCGCGCCATCTGCACGCTGGCCCGCGCGCTGGACCTGGGTGTGGTGGGCGAGGGCGTCGAAACCGAAGCCCAGGCCGCGGTGCTGGCCGACTGCGGCTGCGACGCGCTGCAGGGTTTCCTGCTGGCCCGCCCGCTGATGCCCGAAGCCGCGGCCGCCTGGCTGCAGGCCGGTGCGCAGCCGGCGGCTGCGGCCGCCTGATCAGGCCGCCGCGCCGAAGCGGTCGGCCAGCGTGCCGAAGTCCGGCACGACCACGTCGAACTCCCCCGGTGCATACGCTGGCAGGCCACGCCCCTGGCCTTGTTCGTCGGGCCGCAGCACCAGGGCCGTGCCCAGGCCGCAGGCGGCGGCGGCGCGCAGGTCGTCGGGGTGCGCCGCCACCAGCGTCACGTCCGCCGGGCGCAGGCCCAGCAGCCGCGCGGCGCCGCGGTAGACGGCGGGGTCGGGTTTGTAGTGGCCGAACAGTTCGGCCGACAACAGCGCGTCCCAGGCCAGGCCGCCGTGGCGCGCCAGGTCCAGCAGCAGGCGGATGTGGCCGTTGGACAGCGTGGCCACCGGCCGCCAGGCCTTCAGCCGCGTCAGGCCGGCCGGCACATCGGGCCAGGGGTCCAGGCGGTGCCAGGCCAGGTTGAGGTCGGCGCGCGTGGCCTCCGGCAGGTCCAGGCCGTTCTGGGCCAGCAGCGCGTCGAGGATGCGGCGGTGCAGGCCGTCGATGTTGGTCCACGGCAGTTGACCCCGGCGCACCGCGTCCATGGCCGGTGCGTAGCCGGCGCGCCAGGCGCGTGCAAAGTCTTCGGCGTGCACCGGCAGGCCGTGCCGGCGCACTTCGCGGCTCACCGATCCATGCCAGTCGACCACGGTGCCAAAGACATCAAAGACCAGCGCTTGGGGGGTGGTGGACATGGGCGGTCTCCTGCGGTGCTGCAACGGGTGGGTCCGCCAGCATTCTGCCGCCGCCCCCTGCGCCTAAAATCCGCGGGTCCTGCCGCTGCGGGACCCTGCTGTCGCCCACGCTCTTCCGTTCTTCCGTTCTTCCGTTCTTCGTCTGCGCCCGCCCGCGCGCCTGCCATGACCCTTTCCGCCCTCACCGCCCTCTCGCCGCTGGACGGCCGTTACGCGCCCAAGGTGGCCGGCCTGCGCCCGTTGCTGTCGGAGTTCGGCTTGATGCACCGGCGTGTGCAGGTGGAGGTGGAGTGGTTCATCGCCTTGTCCGACGCCGGCTTCAGCGAATTCAAGCCGCTGTCGGAAGCCGCGCGCGGCCTGCTGCGTGGCTTGGTGGTGCGTTTTGCCGAAGCCGATGCGCAGGCCATCAAGGACATCGAACGCACCACCAACCACGACGTGAAAGCCGTGGAGTACTGGCTGAAATCACGCTGCGAGGCACTGCCCGAGCTGAAGGCCGCGGCCGAGTTCATCCACTTTGCCTGCACCAGCGAAGACATCAACAACACCAGCCACGCGCTGATGCTGAAGGCCGCGCGTGAGCAGGTGCTGCTGCCGGGCCTGGACGGGCTGATCAGCAAGCTCACGCAGATGGCGCACACGCTGGCGGCGGTGCCGATGCTGTCGCGCACGCATGGCCAGACGGCCAGCCCCACCACCGTCGGCAAGGAGATCGCCAACGTCGTGGCCCGTCTGGCCACGGCGCGCACACGCATCGCCGACGTGGCACTGCTGGCCAAGATGAACGGCGCGGTGGGCAACTACAACGCGCACCTGGCGGCCTGGCCGGATTTCGACTGGGAGGCCTTTGCACGCACCGTGGTCGAACAACGCCTGGGCCTGGTGTTCAACCCTTACACCATCCAGATCGAGCCGCACGACGCGATGGCCGAGCTGTTCGACGCCGTGGTGCGCAGCAACACCATCCTGCTCGACTTTGCGCGCGACATCTGGGGTTATGTCTCGCTGGGTTATTTCCGCCAGAAGCTGAAAGAAGGCGAGATCGGCAGCAGCACGATGCCGCACAAGGTCAACCCCATCGACTTCGAAAATGCCGAGGGCAACCTGGGCCTGGCCACCGCGCTGCTGACGCACCTGAGCCAGAAGCTGCCCATCAGCCGCTGGCAGCGCGACCTGACCGACAGCACCGTGCTGCGCAACATGGGCGTGGCGCTGGGTTACACCGTGCTGGCGCACGACAGCCTGCAGCGCGGCCTGGGCAAGCTGGAGGTGAACGAAGCGTCGCTCGCGGCCGACCTGGACAGTGCGTGGGAGGTGCTGGCCGAGGCGGTGCAGACCGTGATGCGCCGCCACGGCCTGCCCAACCCGTACGAGCAGCTGAAAGAACTGACCCGCGGCAAGGCCGTCACCCGCGAATCGATGGCGGCCTTCATCGACGGCCTGGCGCTGCCGGTGGCCGAGCGTGACCGGTTGAAGGCGATGACGCCCGGCAACTACATCGGGCGCGCCACCGAGCTGGCGCGCCGCATCTAGCCGCAACCCCCAGGAGATCCACGCTTGCGCTTCACCGACACACTGGCCGCGGCCACACACCGCCACGAATCCCTGCTGTGTGTCGGGCTCGATCCCGAGCCGTCCAGGTTTCCGGCCGGCTGGCAGGGTGATGCGGGCCGCATCTTCGATTTCTGTGCCGGCATCGTCGACGCCACCAAGGACCTGGTCTGCGCCTTCAAGCCGCAGATCGCGTATTTCCACGCCCACCGCGCCGAAGACCAGCTCGAACGCCTGATGGCCCACATCCGCCGTGTGGCGCCCGACGTGCCGGTGATCCTGGACGCCAAACGCGGCGACATCGGCGCCACCGCCGAGCAGTACGCGCGCGAGGCCTTTGTGCGTTACCAGGCCGACGCGGTGACGCTGTCGCCCTTCATGGGCTTCGACTCCATCGAGCCCTACCTGCGCTACGACGGGCGCGGCGCCATCCTGCTGTGCCGCACCTCCAACCCGGGCGGGGACGACCTGCAGGCCCAGACGCTGGCCAACGGCGAAAAGCTGTTCGAACACATCGCCCGCCTGGCCGCCGGCCCCTGGAACCGCGGCGGCCAGATCGGCCTGGTGGTGGGTGCCACCTACCCGGCCGAGATCGCGCGCGTGCGTGAACTCGCGCCCACGCTGCCGCTGCTGATCCCGGGTGTCGGTGCACAGGGCGGTGACGCCGAGGCCACGGTGCGTGCCGGCTGGCGGCCTGCCGGGCCGGTGATCGTCAACTCCTCGCGCGCGGTGCTGTATGCCAGCGCGGCGGACGATTGGGCGGCGGCCGCGCGCCGCGTGGCGCAGAGCACCCGACAGCAGCTCAACGCTGCCCGGCCGTGACCGCGGACTCCGAGCTGCCGCCGCCGGAGCCGGAGCCGGTGCGGGTGGACGGGGTGGTGCGCGGGGAGCTGCAGACCTTGCGGGTGCGCCTGGCGCGCGCCTACCTGCTGTGCATCGGCCTGCTGACGGCGGCCTTCCCCTTGTTGTACCTGGTGCTGCAGCCCCAGCGCGCCGATGCGCCGCTGGGCGCGCTGGCGGCCGTGCTGGCGGGGTTGTCGGCCCTGTCGATGGTGGCGCTGCGCCTGCTGCCGCAGCGGCTGGAGCTGGCGGTCGCCTTGGTGGCCGTGGCGGCCATCGGCATCCTGGGCCTGGCCGCCGGTGCCATGGGCTGGGGGGTGGCCGCGCCGGGCATCGGCTTCGTGGCCCTGCACACGGCGTTTGCGGTCACGCTGCTGGGGCCGCGTGCGGCTTGGGTGGTGTCGGGCAGCGCGGTGGCCATGGTGCTGGTGCTGGCGCAGGGCCACGCTGCGGGGTGGCTGCCACCGCTGGTGTCGCGGCTGCCGCTGGCCCTGCATGCCGCGGTGCAGGTCCTGCTGATCGGCTGCGCGGCCGGCGGTGGCTGGGTGGTGTCGCGGGTGCTGCAGCGTTTTGTCGTGACGGCCGGAGAACGTGACCACCGGTTCCACAGCCTGCTGCGCATCGCGTCGGATGCCTACTGGGAGCTGGACCCGCGCAACCGCCTGGTGGCCGTGTCGCGCCAGCGCCCCGGGGCCGGTGCGGTCATCGATGCCGGCATCGGCGGGGTGCCCTGGGAGCAGCCGGCGTTCGGCTGCGACCCGGACACGCTGGACCATTTGCTGGCCGACATCGATGCCCGCCAGCCCTTCCGGGACGTGGCGGTGCAGTGGCAGCTGCCCGGCGCTGCGCCCCGCCACCTGCTGGTCAGCGGCGAGCCGCGCACCGATGCCAGCGGCGTGTTCCAGGGTTATTGGGGTGTGGCACGGGACGTCACCGACCACCAACGTGCGCGCCAGGCGCTGGCGCAGACCGAATCGCGTTACCACGACCTGTTTGCCAGCATCCCCAGCCCCCTTGTGCTGCACCGCGACGGCCGGGTGATCGACGCCAACCCGGCCGCCGTGGCCTTGTTCGGCTACCCCGACCTGTCGGCCATGGTGGGCCAGGACCTGCTGGAAAGTTACCTGCCCGGCGCCTCGCGCGAGCGTGCGGTGGAGCGCATGGGCCGGCTGCAGGCCATGGCGCCCGGCGACGCGCTGCCGGTGGCGGAGTTCCAACTGCGTGCGCGCAGCGGCCGTGAACACGTGGTGCGCGCCACCGGCGTGGCGGTGGAGACCGCGCGCGGCACCGGGGTGCTGTCGATCTACGTTGACGACACCGAGCGCCAGGCAGCCGAAGACGCCGTGCGGCGCTCCGAGGCGCTGTTGTCGCACCTGGTGGCCAGCAGCCCCGACGTGATCACGCTGACCGATGTTGAGACCGGCCGCTTTGCGATGGTGAACCGCACCTTCGAGCGCATCACCGGCTGGGCTGCCGACGAGGTGATCGGCCGCACGGCCGTCGAGATCGGCACCTGGTTCGACCTGGCCGACCGTGACCGTTTTGCGCAGTTGTTGCGTGAACAATCGCGTGTCCAGGACGTGCCGATACGCTTCCGCCGGCGCGACGGCCAGCCGGTGCCGATGCTGGTGTCCGGCGCCCGCTTCGAGATGGACCGGCGCGACTACCTGGTGGTCAACGCACGCGACATGACCGAGCTCGAGCGCAGCCGGCTGGAGCGCGAGGCCATCCTGGACAACGCCTCGCTGGGCATCGCGCTCACGCGCGACAACCGCTTCCAGATGGTCAACCCGGCCTTCGAGGCCATGCTGGGCTGGCCCGATGGCAGCATCCTCGGCCTGCCGGGCAACATCGTGTGGCCCAGCACCGAGGCCTATGCCCAGGTGGGCCAGCAGATCGGGCCGCCGCTGTCGCGTGGCGAGCAGATCGAGATCGAGTGCGAAGTGCGCCGCGGCGACGGCAGCACCTTCCTGTGCCGCATGCTGGCGCGTGCGGTGGACCCGTCCCACCCCAGCCGTGGCGGCACCATCTGGGTGGTGGAGGACATCACCGAACGGCGGCGGCTGGACGAAGCCCTGGCCCGTGCACGCGACGCGGCCGAGGCCGCCAGCCGCGCGAAGAGCGCCTTCCTGGCCAACACCAGCCACGAACTGCGCACGCCGCTGAACGGGCTGCTGGGCATGGCGCAGCTGGCGCGCACGCCGGGCCTGGACGAAGCGCGCCGTGCGATGTACCTGGAGCAGATCGTCGACAGCGCGCAGTCGCTGGCGATGGTGGTGTCCGACATCCTGGATCTCTCCAAGATCGAGGCCGGGCGGCTGAGCATCGACACCGCGGTGTTCGACCTCGCGGCGATGCTCCGCTCATTGCACCGGGGCTACACCACGCTGGCCGCCGCGCGGCCGCTGAGCCTGGTGCTCGATCTCGCGGCTGACATCGGCACGGTGCGCGGCGACGCGCTGCGGGTGCGCCAGATCCTGACCAACTACCTCAGCAATGCGCTCAAGTTCACGGAACAGGGCGGTGTGCGGCTGCAGGTGCAGCGCCTGGCCGGCGACCGTGTGCGCTTCGAGGTGCTCGACACCGGCCCCGGCATCGACCCGGCCACGCAGGCGCGCCTGTTCAAACCCTTCACGCAGGCCGATGAATCCACCACGCGGCGTTTTGGCGGCACCGGGCTGGGTTTGTCGATCTGCCGCGAGCTGGCCACGCTGATGGGCGGCGAGGTGGGTGTGCACAGCGTGCCCGGCCAGGGCAGCTGCTTCTGGGCCGAACTGCCACTGCCGGCGGCCAGCGCCCCGCCCGGCCTGCCGGCGCCGGCCTTCGACCCCGCCGCCACCCACGGTGCACATGTGCTGATGGTGGACGACAACGAGATCAACATGATGGTCGCGGTGGCGCAGCTGGAGCAGTTCGGCGTGCGGGTGGGCCAGGCCGTGGACGGCCGGCAGGCGCTGGACGCCGTGGCCGCGGCCGAATCGGCCGGCGACCCCTACGACCTGGTCATCATGGACCTGCAGATGCCGGTGCTCAGTGGTTACGAGGTCACCCGCGCGCTGCGCGAGCGCTACACGCCCGAGCAGCTGCCCATCGTCGCGCACACCGCCGCCGCGCTGGTGAGTGAACGCGAAAACGCGCTCGCCGCCGGCATGAACGATTTCCTGCCCAAACCGACGGACATCGAACAACTGCGTGTGATGGTGGCGCGCTGGGTGTTGCGTCAGATGTTGCACCGGCAGCCCTGAGCGCCGGGGCGACATGGCTCAGGGCAGCAGGTCGGCGATGGTGTTCCAGGCCTCGGGCGGGACCCGGCCTTCGTAGCGGGCCGCCACGCGGCCCTGGCGGTCCACCACCAGGGTCAACGGCAGTTTGCCCAGGGCCGCGGGCAGGTTGTCGCGGAAGCCGGGTGCGCCGCGCCAGAGGGCCGGCGGGCGCGGGACGCGCTGGAACTGCGCCATCAGGTTTTCATAGCGCACGGCCTCGTCGGCCTTGTCGTCGGCGTTGACCAGCAGCAGCTCGAAGGGTTTGCCGCGCCAACCCTCGGCATTGCTGCGCAGCTCGGGCAGCTTGGAGATGCACACGGCGCAGTCGCTGCGCCAGTAGAAGACCAGCAGCACCTTGCCGCGCTGGCGCTCGCTGTCCCAGGCCTGGCCGTCGAGCGTGACGGCGCGCAGCGTGAAAGCACTGCCGACATCGGCCGCCGTGGACAGGCCGCTGGCCAGCAGCAGCAGCAGGGCAGCGGCCAGGTGTTTCATTTCAATCGAGCGTGACTTCGGTGCGCACGGTGCCGGCGCGGTCGGCGGTGGCCACCAGGGCCAGGCGGGTGCCCACGGGGCCTTTGACGATCCACTCGACCACGGCGCGGTCGCCGGTGAGCTGGCGGTCGGGCAGGAAGGCCTGCTGCGAGGTCTTGGGCGCGTGGCCCTCCAGGTGGGCGCCGACCTCGCGCTCCTTGCCGCTGATCAGCGATGCACCCGGCGGCAGGTGGATGCTGAACACCGTGCCACGCACCACCTTGCGTTCCACCGCACGTTTGCTCACGTAGCTGGGCAGGTAACCGGCGTTGGCCACGGCAAAACGCACGCGCCAGGCGTCCGGCCCCAGGGCCCGCACCTCGGCGCGCAGGATTTCCAGCTTGGGCAGCGACAAACCCAGCGTCGTCAGCCACGCCGGGAAACGCGCCGCTTCGCGCTCGCGCAGTGCCGGCGGTGGGTTGCGCCAGTAGTTCATCTTGTCCCAGCCGCCGATCTCCACCATGCCCAGCTGCGGGTGGCGGAAGGGCTTCCAGTCGACATAGGCGCGGCCCTCGCACTGCTCGTCGCTCCACTTCAGCAGCTTCAGGTCGTCTTCCACCGGGTGTTCGCGGTACCAGTCGATCCACTTGTAGTCGGTGATGCCGGCTTCTTTGTTCGGGGCCCAGATCTCCACCGTCCAGCACAGCTGGCCCAGGTGTTCGTAGAGCCAGTCCTGGGTGCCGGTGATGGTCTGTTTGGGGTGGTACTTGAAGTCGTGCCAGACGCTCAGCGCGGGGTAGCCGGTGAGTTTTTCCCCCAGCGCCGAGAGGCGTTTGAACATCCACAGGTCCTCGGGGATCATGTCGTCGTCCGAGGCCAGGCCCATGGGCCGCAGGATCACGCCGCTGTGCGTGTGGAAGCTGATGCCGGCGCCGATGTTGGGGTGCCGGACAACAAAGTCCACCATCGCGCGCACCTCGGGTTCGCTGGTGGGGTATTCACCAGCGCCCACCTGCTCGAATTCCTGCCGCCACGCGGTGGGGAAGTTGCGGTTCAGGTCCAGGCCTTCGCGGTCGGGGTTGGCGGTGATCTTCAGGCCGTCCCAGTTCGTCAGGCTGCCTTCGGGCAGCAGCCGGTAGTAGGTGCCGCCGAATTCACCGGGCTCGCGCGGCACCATCAGCCGCGGCTCGGTGGCGTGTTTTTTGTAGGTGCCGTGCGGGTCGGGCACACGCATGCTGAGCACGCGGCCGTCGCCGTCCACGTCTTCCACCGTCAGGCCCTCGACCGGCTCTTCGTCGAAGGGGTAGGGCCGGGTGCCGCTGCGGATGTGGCGCGGCCGGTCGGCCAGCGCCAGCTCGGCGCCGTCGGGGTTCAGGCGTGGGCACAGGTAGACGGTGCGGGTGTCCAGCAGCTGCGTGATCTCGCGCACGCTGCCGTGGCCGCTCACCAGGGTGTGCAGCCAGTACAGGCAGGCGGTGCCGGCGGTGAGCTCGGCCGCGTGGATGTTGCCGTCGACCCAGATCGCGGGTTTGTCGGTGTGGTCGCCGGTGCTGCTGTTGGTGAGCACCAGCAGCCAGATCTCGCGGCCTTCGTAGCTTTTGCCCAGCGACTGCAGCTGCACCAGGTGGGGCGCGGCGGCGGCGTAGTCCTGCAGCAGCCGCGTGAGCTCGGGGTAGCGGTAGAACTGGTCGAAACGGGGGACGGGGATCGCGGGCATCGCAGGCGGCATCCAAGACGGCAGGCGTGGGGTGACCCCGTATTCTGCGCTGGCCGCTGGTGTGGGCACCCGCCTCACTGGCCCTTGAACAACCCCTGGAATGGGCGGGACACCGGCAACGTCTCCGGCCGGCCACGCAGCGTGAGGTGCATGTGGCCCTCGTCCACGCGCACAGCCGCCAGCACATGGCGGCGTGCCACGATCACGGAGCGGTGCACCTGCAGGAACGCACGTTCGTCCAGCTGCGCCAGCAGCTCCTTCAGCGGCGTGCGGATCAGCGCCTCACCTTCGACGCCGTCGCTCACGTGCACCACGCGTGTGTAGCGCGCGTCGGCCTCGAAGTAGACGACGTCGGCCACGCGGATCAGCCGCACCTCCTTGCCGATGCCGGCCTGGATGGTGTCCAGCAGCGCGGGCCGGCGCACGCCGCCGGCCAGCTGCTCCAGCAGCGCCTGCAGGCCGGCCGGGGCCAGCACCGGCTTTTCGACGCGGGTGCGCACGCGCTCCAGCGCCTGGCCCAGGCGCTCCCGGTCCACCGGCTTCATCACGTAGTCCACCGCGCCGGCGTCGAAGGCGGCCAGCGCGTGGTCGCCGTAGGCGGTGACAAACACCACCGGCGTGCGCCCGCCGATGCGGCGTGCGACGTCGATGCCCGTCATGCCCGGCATGCGGATGTCCAGGAAACACACCTGCGGCTCGTGCTCCAGCCAGGCGTCCCAGGCGTCCACGCCGTTGTGGCACTCGGCCACGATCTGCAGCTCGGGCCAGGCCGCCTGCAGCGCGGCGCGCAGCTGGGCGCGGGGGGCTTCTTCGTCGTCGGCGATCAGGGCGGTGGTCATGTCGGGTCCAGGGGGCAGTGCAGGCGGGCGATGCAACCGCCTGCGGGTGCATTGTCCAGTGTCAGGCCGGCGGCCGGCCCGTAGGCTTGGGACAGGCGCTCGCGGGTGTTGGCCAGGCCGGTGCCGTCCATCGCATCGAGGGCCAGGCCGGGGCCGGTGTCCTGCACCGTCAGGTGCAGCTGGTGTGCATCGGTGCGGGCCAGCACCTGGACCTCGGCGCCGCTGAGCGATGGCATCACGCCGTGTTCGACCGCGTTTTCCACCAGCGTCAGCAGCAGGCCGGGGGGCACCTGGGCCAAGGCTGCGGCGGGCTCGACCTCGATGCTGAAACGCAGCCGCTCGCCCAGCCGCATCTGCATCACGGTCAGGTACTGGCGCACGGCCTCGGCTTCGTCACCCAGGGCCAGGCGCTGGCGGTTGAACATGGGCAGCGTGGCGCGCAGGAAGGCCGTCAACGCGTTCAGCATCGGCGCGGCGCGGTCGTCCTTGCTCTGCACCCAGTGTTGCAGCGACGCCAGCGAGTTGAACAGGAAGTGCGGCTGGATCTGCGCCGCCGCCAGCTGGCGCGCCATGTCGAGCGCGCGTTGCTGCTCGGCCTGCTCACGCAGCCGGGCCTCGACCTGGTGCGCACGGAAGACCGCGGCAAACCAGTAGGCCACCGCCAGGCCCATGGCCAGCACCATGCCGGCGCCGCGCACCCAGTCGCGCTCCGGGCTGCCGCGTGCCAGGCCTTTCAGCTCGATGGTGCCGATCAGGCCGAGCATCAAGACCGACGCCCCGAGCAGCGACACGAAGGCCAGCGAGCGCCGGTCCGGCCGCTGCCACAGGCGGCGCAGCCCCAGCCAGCCGACCACGCCGCCCAGCGACAACATCAGGTTCAGCGCCGCCGTGGCCACCGGCGGTGCGAGCTGCATCAGCACGAAGCCGGCCAGCGCGTAGTTCAGCATCACCACCGTCAGCAGCGTGCGGCTGGGTTTGTCGTGGCCGGCACGGGCCATTTCGTCGGCCGTGAAGACCCGGGTCGGGCCGGGGTACCAGAGCTGGCTCCAGTCCATGCGTTCGGCGTTCATCGGGCGGCCTCCGGCAGCGTCAACACCGCCTCGGTGCCGGGTGCCCGTGACTGCAGCACCAGGCTGCCGCGGCCGTCGCCGTGGTGGCGCAGGCGCTCGCGGCAGTTGGCCAGGCCGGTGCCGTCCTGCCAGCCCGGGGCCAGGCCCAGGCCGTCGTCGCGCACACGGATCACCACGGCGCCGGCTTCACGTGCGGCGCTCACCTGCACCTGGCCCCCGGCCAGCGCGGGCGACACCCCATGTTCGATGGCGTTTTCCACCAGGGTCAGCACCAGGCCGGGTGGCAGCACCGTGGCAGCGCAATCGGGCGCCACCTGGAGGTCGAAGGCCAGGCGGTCGCCCAGCCGGGCCTGCATGATCTGCAGGTACTGGCGCGTGGTCTCGGCCTCGGCGCCCAGCGTCACGTGGTCCTGCCCCAGCAGCTCGGTGGAGCCGCGCAGGAAGGCGGTGAGCGAACGCAGCAGCGGCGCCGCGCGCGGGTCGCTGCTGTCCACCCAGTGCTGCAGCGCAGCCAGGGTGTTGAAGATGAAGTGCGGCTGGATCTGCGCCTGCAGCAGCTTCAGCCGCGCCTCGGCGGCCTGGCGCTCGGTCTGCACCCGTTCCAGCAGCTCCTGCCGCACCCGGGCCACGCCCCACATCAGCACCAGCATGGCGGCCGCGGCGGCCATTGTCACCGGCACCAGCAGCGCACCCTTGCGCGCCAGCTCGTCGGCCAGCAGCGCCGGGTCGATGTGGCCCACCCGGCCGATGTGGCCGGCGACGAAGCCGACCAGCCCGCCCAGGACGGCGAGCGTGAAAATGCCCAGCAGTTTGCGCCGGAACGCACTGAACGAAAACTTGCCCGGCTGCAGCCAGGCCGCCAGCATCGTCAACGGCAAGCCCAGCCACACCATCAGCGACAAGGCCACCGCCAGGGGCCAGGGCATGTCCGCGCTGCGCAGGCCGAAGCTGGTGCCGACCACCGCGCCACCGATGCCCAGCCAGACGCCCAGGCCCCGGCGGCTGTAGAGAAAACGGTCGAGCAGCTCGGCTTGCAGGCCCAGCCCCGGCGCCATGCGGGCGTAGTGCGGTGCGGCCCAGCGCGCGTAGCTGCGCTGCAGGGCGTTGCCTTCGGACAGGGGTCGCAGTTCCATGGCCGGCAGTGTAGGCAGCACCCCGCCGTGGCCACCGTGGTGGTGGGCGAACGGTGGAATGGGGCGTATCAGCGGGGGGCAGCGGTGTTGGGCGCCACCAGCGGCGCACCGTCCACGAACACCTGCAGCTCGCCCGGCGCCATCGCCGTCCAGGCCTCGTCGGCCGTCAGCGGCTCGGTGGCGACCACGGCCACGCGGTCGTGCGCCGAGGTGAGGGCGCCGAAATCGACGCTCAGGTCCTCGTCGGCCAGCGTGGCGGCGCCAAACGGGTGCTGGCGCACCAGCCAGTGCAGCGAGGTGGACGCGTGCGCCCACAGCGCCTGCCCGTTGGACAGCAGCAGGTTGAAGCTGCCGTGCGCCGCCGGTACCGGCAGCAGCTCGCGCAGCGTGTGCGTGAGCTCGGCCACCGTGGGCACGCTGGCGTGGGACTTGGCCAGCTCCTGCATCAGCCAGCAGAAGGCGGTTTCGCTGTCGGTGTCGCCCACCGGGCGGAAGCTGCCGTGCAGCGGCGGGTGGAAACCCTTCAGGTCGCCGTTGTGCGCCGCCACCCAGTAGCGGCCCCAGAGCTCGCGGCCGAAGGGGTGGCAGTTCTCCAGCGCCACGCGGCCCACGGTGGCCTTGCGGATGTGCGCGATCACGTTGCGGCTGCGGATCGGGTACTGCCGCACCATCTGCGCCACCGGCGAGGTGCGTGCGCTCTCGGGGTCGATGAACAGGCGCAGCCCGCGGTCCTCGAAAAACGCGATGCCAAAACCATCGCGGTGTTCGCTGGCCCGCTGCGCCAGGCCGGCAAAGCTGAACATCACGTCGGTCGGCGTGTTGGCGTTCATGCCCAGCAGCTGGCACATGGGCGGGGCCGGCGCGGGTCAGCGGGTCTGCACCGCCGAGACGATCACGAGGTTGGGTGTGGGCAGGCATTCACCCGCAGCCAGCCACAGCGTTGCGACGCAAGGTGCCGTCTGGAAGGCGTCGATCACATCGGTGCCGCTGGTGACCTGGCCGAACACTGCGTAGCCGCCACCGGAGGTGTCCAGGAAGGTGTTGTTGGCCAGATTGACGTAGAACTCCGACGTGGCCGAATCGAGCACGTTGGTGCGCGCCATCGCCACCGTGTAGCGGGTGTTGCTGAGGCCCTTGCCCACCTCCAGCGCGATCGGTGCACTGGCGGCCTTGGCGGCCGGCAACGCCGTGGTGCCCAGCGGCGCCAGATAACCACCGCCTTGCAGCACGAAGCCGGGCGCATGCCGGTGGAACGCGATCCCGTTGTACCAGCCGCTGCGCACGTAGCCGAGGAAGTTGGCCACCGTCACGGGCGCCTGCGTGGGGCTGAGCGTGATGACGAAGCTGCGCTGTGTGGTGCCGTCGGTCACCGTGACCGTCACCTGGGGATCGGGGGTGGGCGCGATGGGTTCGTCGTCGTCGTCGCCACCTCCACCGCCGCCGCAGGCGGCCAGCAGCGTGATCAGGCACAGGCCGGTCCAGTGGTGCATCTTCATGGGTTCTCCCTTGTCATTCAAACAGCAGTTTGCCGATGCCGCTCCAGCTGAGGATGCGGCCCGGGTTCTGGGTTTCGTCCAGCACACCGCTCATGCGGCGCAGGATGCGCGGGCTCTTGCTGGCGCGCCAGACCACCAGGTCGGTCAACCAGGGGTGGCGGTTCACGTGCTCGGCCTTGGCGTAGAGGTCAAAGCGGGGCTTGAGCTGCTTCAAGGCCGATTCATAACGTGTGCGCAGTGTCGCATCGTCGCCCCCGGCCAGCAGGGCATCGGCCGCCAGCAGGCCGGTTTCCATGGCCTTGCCGATGCCCTCGCCGGTGAAGGCGTAGGTGCTGCCGATGGCCTCGCCGGTGGCCAGCAGGCCGGGGCGGGACCAACGGGCGCCGTCCAGTGAGCAGCGCAGCGGCGCACCCTTGAGCTCACCCACCCACTGGCCGGTGGCTACCAGGTCGCGCGCGTCGGCATGCAGCTCGCAGAAGGCGCTGAGCAGCGCGCGCAGGTTCTGCGCGCGGGCATCGGATTGCCCGGTGTAGCCGGCGCCGATGTTGAACAGCCCGCCCGGGGCCGGGAAGATCCAGCCATAGCCGCCCGCCAGGCGTTTGTGCCAGACAATCTGCAGCGTGTTGATGCGTTCGCGCATCGCGTCGTTCTTGATGTAACCCCTCAGCGCCACGCCGGTGGGCACGCGGCGCTCGCACAGCCCGGCGGCCAGCATGGCCTGCGGCGCGGCGCCGGTGGCCAGCACCACCCAGCGCGCACGCAACGTGTGCACCTGGTCACCGATCTTCAAGCGTGCGCCGACCACCCGCCCGGCTTCTTCCAGCGGCGCCTCGAAACGCGCCGGCGGCAGCAGCGTGGCGCCGGCCGCCTGCGCGGCGCGCAGCAGCACGTGGTCCAGCTCGCGGCGTGGCAGCACGGCCAGGCTGCCGGGCACGTCGATGCGGCCGCCACGTGGCGCAAAGCAGCTCACGTGGTGCACCGGCTGCGCCAGGCGCATCACCTCGTCGAGCACCCCCAGGCGGCGTAACGCGGCGTGGGCATCGGGGATCAGGCCGTCGCCGCAGGTCTTGTCACGTGGGAAGGCGTGCTGGTCGGCCACCAGCACCTGCCAGCCCCCCCGCGCCAGCTGCTGCGCACAGGCGCTGCCGGCCGGGCCGGCGCCGACGATGAGCACGTCACAGGAAGTGGGCAGGGCGGACATCGAGCGCGGATTCTAGGAGGCGCTGCAGAGGCCTTGACGGGCCTCAAGGGATGGACGGGACCCGCGCTGCATGATGGCCGTACACCCCCAGGAGACCCCGATGAGCAGCAACCTCACCCACGGCCAGCAAGCGCTGTTGAAGGCGGAACTGGAAGCCCGCCTGCTGGCGCTGACCGGCCAGCTGGCCGCACACCTGCACGGCCAGTCGCGCGTCGAACGTGCGCGCGAGGTGCTGCAGCAGGACGGCGACGACGCGCCGCAGCGTGCGCCGGAGCGGGCCGTCGCCGCCGCCTTGAGCGAACACGAGCGGCGCGAGCTGGACGCCGTGAGCGCCGCGCTGGACCGCATCGCCGCGGGCCGTTACGGCCATTGCAGCGACTGTGACGGCACGGTCCCGTTCGACCGCCTGAAGGTCGAACCCTGGGCCCTGCGCTGCCTGCCTTGCGCCACCGAACACGAACACCAAGCCCATTGACCCCCCGAGCCGAAAGCACACCGAAAGCACGCCATGAGCACCTTCCACGCCGTTGTCCGCATCGACCACCAGAGCGCCGAGATCCTGCAGTTCGACACCGAACATGTGCAGGCGCAGAAGATCAAGGCCCACAGCCACCACACCGCGCAGCATGGCAGTGCGGTGCGCACGCAGCACGAGTTCTTCGGCACCGTGTGTGACGCACTCGCCGGCATCCCCGAGTTGCTGATCGCCGGCTCGCACACTGCGCAGGCCGACTTCCGCCATTACGTCGACAAACACCGCCCCGCCCTGCTGCCGCACATCCTGGCCTGGGAGACCGTGGACCACCCGACCACGCCGCAGTTGGTGGCGCTGGCACGTGCGGTGTTCCTGAAGATCGACCGCATGAACGGCGTGCCCACGCCGACCTGAGTGCCGTTAGGCTTGCGGGATGGATCTGCAAGCCTTCTCCCACAGCTACCCCGAAGCCCGCGCCAGATTCCTGGCCGCGGCCCGCAGCGCCGGCGCCGTGCTGCGCCATTGGCCGCACCCGCTGACCGGCCCCGATGGCGGGGCGCTCGCCTGCGACACCGCCCGCCTGGGGCAGGCCGATGCCGCCCGCGTGCTGGTGGTGCTGAGCGCCACACATGGTGTGGAGGGCCTGGCCGGCAGCGGCCCGCAGGTGGACCTGCTGCGCCAGCCGCCCGCGCTGCCGCCGGACACGGCGGTGCTGCTGGTGCACGCCATCAACCCGCACGGGTTTGCCTGGTTGCGCCGGGTGACGGAAGAAAACGTCGACCTCAACCGCAACTGGGTCGACTTCAGCCAGCCGCTGCCCGCCAACCCGGCCTATGCCGAGCTGCATCCGCACTACCTGCCGGCACAACGCGATGCGGCCACGCTCGCGGCAGCCGATGTCGCCATCGATGCCTGGCGTGCGCAGCATGGCGACGCGGCCGAACGGGTGGCCCGCTCCAGCGGCCAGTACAGCCATGCCGACGGCCTGTTCTACGGCGGCACCGGCCCCACCTGGGCACGCCGCACCAGCGAGGCCATCCTGCGGGCCGAGCTGGCCACGGCGCGCACGGTGGCCATCGTCGACATGCACACCGGGCTGGGGCCCTACGGCTATGGCGAGCCCATCTGCAACCACGCACCCGGCGGTGAGCGGGTGGCCCGCGCGCGGCGCTGGTGGGGCGACAGCGTCACCGAGCCGCTGCTGGGCAGTTCCAGCTCACAACCCAAGTGGGGGCTGACGGAGTTTGGCTACGAACGTGCGCTGGCCCATGCGGACATCGCCTTCGTCGCGCTGGAGTTCGGCACCTACCCGCCGCCGCGCGGGGCGCAGACGCTGCGCGACGACGCCTGGCTGTGGACCCACGGTGACCCGCGCGGCCCGCAGGCCGAGGCCATCCGTGCCGCCTTGCGCGACCACTTCTACCCGCCGTTCGACGACTGGAAAGAGATGGTGCTGTTCCGCTCGCGCCAGGTGTTCCGCCAGGCCCTCAGCGGGCTGGCGGCCGAACGATGAGCACGGTGTTCGAGAAGCTGCTCAGCGGTGAGTGGCCCTGCGCCAAGGGAAGCTCTGCTTTAAGCGCTTCCAGATGTGCTGAGCCGGCTACGCCGAAGCT
>JADMJD010000016.1 GCA_018780805.1 Rubrivivax sp.
GCGATCCTGCTCATCCGGACTGCGCCGGGCAATAGGGCCTTGAGGCCGCGCTTACTTGAGTTCGAACTCAGCGCCAGCTCCTGACGATGCCACGCGTGGAGCTGAAGCTGCTGGTGGCCGCGCCCATGCGCCGCCCGCGATTGACAATTCGGCCCTGGCCATCCGCATCCTGCTGGCCACGACCGTGGGCAGCGCCGAGCTCTACCAGGCGAAGTGGGCGGACGCGGACCTGGGCAGTGCCTAGTGACACACTCCGAAGAGCAAGACCGGCGCGGCCATGGACGTTCTGCTGGCGCTTGTAGTGGCAGACCGGTTCCGAGAACTGCGCACGCTCGCTGGTAACTCGGCCTACGTGTTGCCAGGGCATTCATGCAGTCGCGCGGCCCGGTACGGCTGCGACAACCACCTGAACAAGGACACACTGCGCGAGTCCATCGACCGCTGGCTGCGCACCGCCACGCTCGCGGTGCGCCGCTTCACGCGCACGACCTGCGCAGCACCGTGGAATCGCAGCTGCGCGCGCTGGGCGTGCCGCGCGACATCTCGGGTTTGTGCCTGAGCCACAAGTTGGCGAGGTAGAGAGGACTTATGACCGGCACACGTACTTCAAGGAAGGACAGGAGGCGTTGGGGAAGTGGGCTGAGTTGCTGACTCGACCCGCATGGCCCTAAAGCTGCAGGGATATCGTCCCAAGGGACTCTGTGGTCCCGTTCACGAGTCAAGCATGCACTAACTCTTCGAATAGAACTGTCAACGCGGCGTCTGCCAACGGTGACGGCTCCCGAATATGATGAAGTGAAAATGCTTCCCAGAATCCCAAGGAATCCGATGCCAGCGAACATCAATAGCCACGTTGCACGCCTGCACCGCTTCCTGCCGTTCAGCGCGGCTCACGATCAGATCTACGAGGAGTATCAGACTGGCGAGGACAATCTTGATCTTTCCACCGTGGCAATTTCGTATGCCGCCGATGCGATCAGGGCGGGCGCGAGATGCGTCATCCTGACCGGAGACGCGGGTCACGGCAAGACTCACATGTGTCGCCGACTGATCGAGGCTGGTCTACTTGGCCATGCTCCGGATCGAGCTAGGCAGTACCTTCTGGAGAGCTGCGATGGCAGTGCCGCGATTCCGCCGGCTAGCGGAGTGGACTGTGTAGCTCTGCGCATCCACAAGGACCTCTCCGAGATTCAGCCGCCTGCAAGGGCCGCTCAACTTATTGAAGAGGCCGGCACACGTGCAGGTGAAGCTCTCGTTGTCTGTGCGAACGAAGGCAGGTTGCGGGCAATCATCAGCTCTGAAGGAGCTGGTCCGATCTGCCAGTCGATCGCCGACCTGTTCAAGGACTCCTTCGAGCGCGGAGTCACCGCCAATAGCGAAGGCAAGGTCCACATCGTCAATCTCAACTATCAGTCGGTTGCTGCGCAGTCGGGCGCACGGCACGGCAGCCTCCTGAAGCGAGTTCTGGCCAGCTGGGTCGGAGACGGGCGCAGGTGGGGCGAGCGTTCCTGCGGTACCTGTACTCACGAGACCGTCTGTCCGATACGCCTCAACCGCTCACTGCTTGCCGAACAGGGGGCAGCATCCGAGTTGCGCCTCAAGCGGCTGGAAGAAGTGTTCGAGGTGCTGGAGCGGCTCGGGCACGTCGTGACGATCCGAGAGATGCTGATGTTGGTGTCGTACGTGATCACTGGTGGAATGACATGCGCCGATGTGGACAAACGCCTGGCCGGCGGCAACCACAGGACCGGCTGGCAGCACGCTTGGGCTTTCTACAACCTTCTGTTCCGATCTCCTCCGAACCTTCCGGCCGATCGGACAGACAAGGGCATTCCGGTGCTCGCCGCACTCAGGCGTCTGGACCCCGGAGCGATTGCTGTCAGGCGAGTGGACGAAAGGATCCTGAATCGTGGCGAGGTCTTCGAACCCGGCCAGCAGGATCTGCAGTTCCTTGCCGGCGCCGGAAGCCGCGTCACTGTCATCGACGACTTCAACGGGAATCCCCAGACCCGCGCCGAGATGGCCCGTGAGGCTGAAGCGACTGGCCTCGCGGTCGCTGCTCTCAGGCGTCGCGCCTTCTTCGATGATGTCGAGGGGGCTGGAAGCGTGATGGCCAAGCTCGGCTTCAAGTACGGTGACGTGTTCCTCAAGCTGCTGGAGGGTCGCCTGCAGCCGCACGAGCGCGTCCGCATCAAAAACATCATCATTGCAGGCCTGCACGCGATCCAGGGACTGCGAATCGGAAGGACGGAGACCATGCTCTATCTGGTGGATCCGGCCTTCGGAAAGGCAAGCGCGGATGCAGCCATCGTTGCTCGCCAGATTCCCAGCAGTCGTGTAAATCTCCAGCCAGCGAGCTCAGCATGGCTTGGTGGTCCGGATTCGCGATGGTTCATGCCACGCTCGGTCGACTGGATCGACAGGAGTGTCATTCTTCGTGTTGATGAGCGACTTGGTGTACTGAAGGATCTTCCGCTCGACCTTCTTTCGTTTGAATGCGTCGCTCGCGCAGCGTCGGGCTATGTCAGCGAGGAGTTTTACGCCAACGAGATTCGTCGGGTAAGAATCTTCCTTGGCCAGCTTGCGGAAGGCGCGACGGAGGACTCAGCGCAGATCACCGTCTTCATGCGTGGGCAGCTGCAGAACGTCTCCCTTGATCAGGGAGTCATTCAGGTCGGAGGAGAGTGATGGCAACCGTCTCTGCTCCAGACATCACCAAGAAGCTCTTTGGCGGCATCTTCGACGTAGACGGATCGGGGCACTACCCTGGTCTCGAGCTCATCAATCTTGTTGTCTGCTGTGATGAAGGAACTTTACCCACTACGGAACAGGTTCACGTCCATCGGGCAGCGCACGACTTCGCGCGGCAGCTGATAACGGAGCAGCTGGATGAGAAGCGCAAAGATGCAGTGCTCCTGAATGAGCACACAGCGCTGGCTGTTGCCAACCTGCTGCGTTGTCTGGAGCTGGAGGTTCCCAACGTTGTCAAGGCAAAAGGGTGGGAGCGCACACATTTCTTTCCGTATACCCGATCACTGGTGCATTGGGACGCGCGAAAGGGTCGTCAGGCCGGAGTCGACATACAGATCGAGCGGCGATACCTGCGGGGCGCCGGGGCCTACGCATTTGCCGTTCTGCGACGAGACGCTGACCAGCAGCGGCTGGAGGAGACCCGGGCAGGCTTTGAAGAGCTGTATCCCCGGGATCGAAGCTCTCCGCTGGAGCTTCTTGCATCAACCCTTCGCGCCAAAGGGAAGTGCGATCCGGACCATGACCCGTCACTGGATCATGTTGAAGCGGCGTCAATGGTCCGCAATGACGCGTGGGAGGAACTGTTCAGGGACGGTACGCGAAACATCCTGAGCCACCTACGCCTACCGGCGGTGCAGCGAGTCAGGGCCGTGATGAACTGGACGTCAATCTGGCTTGTACTGGCGGAGGCTGCCCGCGCTCTTGCCATCCAGTCTGAGTCTGCGATGGCGATCATTGTAGATTGTGCCGGCACACACTCGCAGCTGCGACGCGCTGCACAGCGATGCCTCAAGGATCTCGTCGGCGTGATCGAGCAGGTGTCACGCGAAGAAGGGTCTCGCCAAGGGCAGCTCAGTGCACAGCAGCTTGGCAAGATCCGGGCGTTCTTCGGCAATACGGCTGCTGCCGGAGGTCTGCTCAATGCATGGAAGGGGCGGCGCCACTTCACGCTTAGGCTCCCTGCAATCGAGTCCCTGGTCTTGGCTGCGGTGCCTGCAGGGACGGAACTGGAGTACGAGCGGTTCCTGACGCAGTGGCTCTTTGAACGATGCCGGATCGTCGCCGGGCGGGAAGGCGCTGCAAGAGCAGGAATGCTGATGGCATTTGACGGGACCATCTTTGAAGAGAATGAACGACGGCTTGCTGAACAGATGCGAGCCTCTGGTTTGCTGAAGGTCTTCTCCGACGCGACAAGAATGGTCTCTCCGGGGGGGCGCAACTGATGTCAAGGACTCTCGCACGTGTGGCTACAAGGATCGCCACGCTCGCGCTGACGCGTGATCGCCAGGCGGCCCATCAGTGCTTCCGGATCAAGAACCTCCATGCGGACGAGGTGGCGCAGCTTGTCAGCGAATGGCAAGTGGCAGCTCCTGCTGTCGACCTGGAGCAGGTCCGACTTGTTGTGGCCGACAGCCTTGGCGGCGCTGTTCCGCCGCAGTTCGTGGCTGAGCCAGGCTTTTCGATCACGCACTACCGGAATCACAACCGCGCGGGCCTCGTCTACGTAGAGGTCAGTGTCCAGAGTGACGAGCAGGGGCTGCAGAACATCTTCAGCCTCCGCGACAGCAACTTCCTAGATGGAAGCTTCGATGACTACGCAAAGGCAAACCGCGGGGTTCCAGGGCTCCTGGTCGAAGAAGCCTGGCGAAGCGCAGGAGGGGCGGCGAGCGTTCCGCAGCTTCTGCTGGAGCGCCTTCTGCTTGTCATACGACTCGTTCATCCGGAGATCGAGCCTGTGCCGGTAAGGCGGTACATCGCCTTCATCGAACTCGCATGCAGCAACTGGGTGAGGCATGAGCGCGTGATCGATGAAGTGGTGGCAGATCGGATAGTCGGCCGCGCGCTCTGGGCTATGGATATGTTTCCGGACGAGCGGTGGTATGAGGGCGGAGCAGAAGCGCGATGCCGCCGAAGGCTCGAAATGAATGCGCGGCACGCAGATCTGATGGACGGTAGTGCCGAGCTCACCAGTGAGGATCTCCTCGCAAGGGCGCAGGCGGCGCGCTTCAGATTCCCCGATGGCAGCCCAATGCCCGCTTCTGATGCGGAACGGTGGCGCGCGCTCTGCTCCGAATATGGACTCTCGCCGACGGACAAGCTTCGCCGGCAGATTCCCTACGAGATCTTCAGCCAGCTGTTTGTGAAGGACACGGCGGGGCTGCGTCTTGGCGACAGGGTGCGCGCCGAGGTCGATAACGTCGCTCCCGACCGAGTGGCCGAGTTCGATGTCCTTGATGTCGCCGCGGGGCTCAACGCGAGGAACAGCCACGAGGCAAACCGCCTGCTTGAGGCCGTCCCACCACAAGGCATGGCCGCGCTTGCCGACATCGTCACGGCTGCGACCAGGAAGTCGGTTGAGCGGCTGGCTGTCCCCCCAAGGCGGCAGTTCTTCAATCCGGCCATTGAGATCGTGCGACTCGTGCAACGAGTCCGCCTCGACACCACCACTTCAAGTGTCGCGAGCATCTCCCTGGAGCTTGGCAACGACGAAGCCGCGGGAACGCCGTCCCACGGACTCTTTTCGTTCCTCTTCGGCGACACATTGCGTTCCATCTCCGCTGGCCTCGAAGGTCTCCCTGATGCGTGCCTGCTAGAGCCATCTGCGGAGCTGATTGCGCCGTTGCCGGTACCGCAAGTGCTCCAAGATCAGATTGAAGACTCCGAAGATCAGATCCGGGAGTATTCGTGGGACCCCCTTCCGCTGCGCTTCACACTCCGCGACCGCAACGGCAGAGTCCTCGAGGTCATTGACCAGGTTGAGTGGCTGCCAGCTCCGGTGGAGCAGTTCGCGCTCTTCTGGTTCCTGACGGCGGCGCCTGAGTCTCCCGCTCTCGATACAGCTGCAACGTTGCGCGTCAGCCCGCCTACGGATGGCGAAGATTGGCAGACACCACTTTCATACCGGGAATCCGGCCTTCAATGCCTGATCCCGGATCCGGCCCACCAGCCTGACGTAGTCAGCCCATTGCTGAATGAGTTGATGGAGTTGCGGCGCGGGCTCCGTGACTCATTGCGAGTCTCCGGGTTGGAGCTGGAACGCGTCCAATCGTTTCTGGACGGATGGCAACAGCTCTTGCGGCGCGCACGCGAGAGCTTCGTTCCAGACGGTGTCCGCAGCAAGGAGCTCGACGCTTTCCTCGGCACCGACCTTGTCTCTGTCATCGGCTCCGAACGGCGACTAATGCTGCCGCTGCATCCGATTCGCCTCCGCTGGATCTGCGGCTATCTGGAGCAGACACTGCGGCTCGCGCAGGAATTCCTTTCCGGCGATGCCGGCTTTGCCGATGGAGAGGGTGAGTTCTATCTCGACTGGCTGGAGAAGCTGACCCCCCGGGAATCACCTCCGATTGCTGTCGGGAACCTTGGCCAGCTGCTGTACTCACGCTCCGAGTCAGGATGGTGGGAGGACTTCTCCCCGCTCACTACCGACACTGGAGATGTGTCGTTTGACGCGGCGGCCATCGGCTCCATAGCGGCCCGCATCGTCAGCTATCTCGATGCACATCCGTACAAGCGCGACGGCCTTTCGCTGCTGGTGGTCCTACCCACAAGTGACTTGACACCGGCGGAGATCCTGCGCCGGATCACTGCCACGGCGAATCGTTCGCTGCGCATCTCAATGCACGTGGCGGCTCCCAAGAGTCGATGGGAGGCTATTGCGAGGGCGGTCGAGAAGCTTTCGGAAACCGTCGACAGTGGTCCGCGCGCGCGCCTGTTCCCAGACAGGGATCTGGCTCTCATCGACTACCGGGCCGGCGATAGCCTCGCCGAAGTGCTTTCGGATCTGCAGCTCGACATCGCAGTCGTGACCCATGCGTTGCAGGAGCAGATCGTCAGTCAGCAGAACACTGAGGCACCTGTCGAGCGTCCCGGCTCCTTCGATCCCCTGCAGCACCGGCCACTCAGGCTGGAGTCCGGGGGCGGTGGCGGTGCGATCTCCCTGGTGATGCTGCCGAAGTACCCGGATCCTGTGCTTGAGTCCTGGAGCACGCTTGCGGTGCGGGCAAACAGATCCAGACCTGTGGCCCCCGGTCAACCGGAGAACACAGACCTGGTCGAGTTGCGAGTCAACTTCCAGGACTCCGCGAGGCTGTTCAAGGATCTGCATGAGCACTGTCACTGGGTGATCACGCTCGAGCGACACATTTCTCGCGAGCAGATCGAGTCCGTCGAGGCCGGATCGCCCGATGTCCTGAGCATCGAAGACGGAGTCGGTGCGAATCGTCTCAATACACTCGTCGTTTCGTCGCGATCTGGCCGCGAACTGATTCAGGCACGGCTTGTCAGAAAGCTCCAGCGACTGATACCACTGCGGAGGCAGGCCGGAGCTACGAAAGAGCTTCTGGTGGGACTCGCCGACGGAATCTACGAATCGACGAGACGGCTTTCACCGAGACTCGCGCTGCAGGCTCTGGGCGTTGCTCGAGTGACTGAGGAGATTGTCGGATTGACGGTTGCCCGCAATCTGGCCGAAGAAATCTATCCAGCAAGACTGGGGAGCGGGCTGGTAGCTTGGATCAGTCTGGATGAGCACACGGACTGGTTCGGCGGGCACGCGCAGGTGCGCGCAGACATGTGCCGCCTAGCGTTGGAGCGAGCCGAAGATGGTTCCGTGGACGTCGATGTCCTCGTGCTCGAGGGCAAGCTGCGCCAGCTGTACGACGGCCACGGGGTAGTACAGGTGCGGCGAACTTGCGACTTCTTTCGCTCCGTGCTCGGCGGGCCAGACCGCGAAGGCGCACGCAATGTGGATGAAGGCATGTGGCGGGAGCAGATCGCCATGGCGGTGGAGAAGCTTCCAGCGGATGCAGTCCAGATCGTTAGTGCTGAGGGCAGCGGAGATCCGGACGCTGACGCTGAGCTCATGCACCGCACGATCTCAGACTTCCGGACTGGATCGATCCGTCTGCGGGCCATCAATGGTGTGTACTCCGCATGCCTCTGGGATAGCGAGGGCGAGAATCTGGAGCGTTCGGATGACGAGGGAGTCACCGTGCTCAGATCGACGAGGTTCCACCTCGTTGACTACGTGCAGCTCCGGGAAGGCGGGATTGCCCGCAAGGTCGAGCCTGCGACACGAACTGGGCCTTCGCAGCCACTGGTTCTGGGTGAGACAGCATCTCCAACGACTGGCGACCAAAGCTTGCCCGATCACGGACTGCCTGAGCCCGTCGCGGAAGTGAAGCCGCTACCGACGCCTGCTTCGCGATCTGTGCCGAGCGAGCCAATCCTTCCCGCTGAACCGGTCGTTCCGGCGAAGGCACCCGAGACCCAAGCCGCAGTCGCGGTCCCGCCATCCCAGCCCGCCGCGAGCAGGGGTCTTCCACGCGAAACGTTGCGTCGTACCTATGAAGAGATCCTTGGCTGCTTCGCCGTGCATGGAATCGCGGTGTCGGCCGCGCAGGAGGAGGATGAGCCGTTCATCGAAGGACCGGCCTCAATCCTCTTCAAGGTCCGGCCTGGTCCAGGAGTGGACCCTCGCAAGGTTTCGGAGAAGGCAGCAGCCCTGAAGCTGGTCCTGCAGCTGGAGCAGGATCAGAACGTAACCTTCAATATCGACCGCGGCTTCGTGACCATTGATGTGCCGAAAAGGCCCGAGCAGCGCTACTACGTGGACGCAGTGCAGACCTGGTCGAAATGGAGTCGCCCCGCGGCTGCACTTGCGGTACCCATTGGCGAAGATCGTCTGGGTCAGCTTGTCGAGCTCAATTTCTCGTCCTCCAACAGTCCGCACCTTCTCGTCGCTGGGACTACCGGGAGCGGCAAGTCTGAAGCGCTCAACACGATATTGTTCGGGCTGACGAGGCACTACGCTTCATCGGAACTCCGGCTGATGCTGGTCGACCCCAAGGGAACCGAGCTTGCTGCTTTCGACGGATCTGCCTATCTCGAAGGAAAGATTGGCTGGGACGATACGGACTCGATTGAGCTGTTGAAGGCTGCTGTCGAAGAGATGGAGCTCAGATACCGGCTCTTCAGAACTGCCGGTAAGCGCAGCCTTGCCGAGTTCAATGCGGCGGCGCGCGCACAGGATCGTCTGCCGTGGTGGGTCGTTGTTCTCGACGAGTACGCTGACCTCACGCACGATCCGCAGGCCAAGAAGGAAATTGAGGCAGAGCTGAAGAGACTTGCCCAGAAGGCTCGCGCTGCGGGTATCCACGTCATCATTGCGACGCAGAAGCCAAGCGCCGAGGTCATCAGCACCAACTTGCGAAGCAACCTACCCGCCCAGCTCGCGCTGCGCGTCAAGAGCGCCACCGAGAGTCGCGTGGTGATCGATGAGGCAGGCGCCGAGAACCTCAATGGGAAGGGTGACGGTCTTCTGAAGGCGGATGGACGCCTGACCCGTGTTCAGTGCTCGCGCGTGGATCCCTCAGCGTGGCCGACGGCCCTGTCGGGGCCTTCGACCTGAAACCTCGCTCTCTGCATCGGGAGAGCGAGTCTGGGTCTGCCCCCGGTCCTGGGCAGGCCACTCCACGACTCCTTCATGGTGTCCGCGGACGACTTCTGCAAGCCATTCGATCATGCCTTGCGGATCGTTCCGGATGCCGCACTCCCAGACAATCGCGACTCTCCAACCGCCATCGACAAGCGCCGCCGTACTCTTCCTGTCGCGCTCAATGTTCGCCTCGAACTTGCGACCCCAAAAGTCGGCGCGAGTAGCTGGAGTCGCTGCGAGCTGGCAGTTGGGGTGCCGATGCCAGAAGCACCCATGTACCAAGACGGCCATTCGGTACTTCGCCAGCACGATGTCCGGACGTCCAGGCAGATCCCTGCGATGGAGAACGTACCGGTAACCAGCCCTGTGCAGGCCCCTTCGGACTGTGAACTCCGGCTGCGTGTCGCGCCCACGGATTCCCGCCATCATCTGGCGGCGCTTGTCCGGTGAAACGACGTCAGGCACAGGCGTCCATCGCCACCGGGCCCGTCGCGAGCCCGGCCTCGGTAAGCACTGCGGCGATCGAATCGGCAATCCTCAGCGCAAGCAGCGGAGGCACAGCGTTTCCAACCTGCGTGTACTGGGAAGTTCTGTTGCCCAAAAAGACGTAGCTGTCCGGGAAGGTCTGCAATCGAGCGGCCTCCCTTACCGTGAGACTGCGACACTGCCGAACATCCGGGTGAATGAAGGCGTGCCCATCTTTCCCGATATGGCTTGTGACCGTGGTTGCACACTCCCCTGCAATCTGAACTCTGAAGCGATCCTTGAATATTGACTTGGCCGGATTGTCACGATCGACGTTTTCGTGTTTCGGCAGTAGGCTGAGCGGGAAGTCGCCGAGCTTCGGGCTTCGGCCGACTGCCGAGCCATACGCAGAGACAAACAGGTATCGCACCAGATCGTCGGGCATGTGGGCTCGGCACTCATGATTCGCAAGAACGCGGCTCGGACGATCACGAAGCCAGCTCATGAGCGCATCAGGCCGGCCTGCCCTTGTCGGCGCCGCAGGCTGCCGCTCAGCACCGGACGACACCGGCCCGCTTGATCGCAGTTCGCGGACAGCTTGCTCCATCGCGCTTGCCACAGCGCCGCCTATCGATCCCCGCCCACTGAGTTCCTTCAGCGCCGTTGCATAGATCGGCAGCGAGAAGCAGTCGAGCAGTGACATGCCCTTACCTCTGTGCGATATAACGGGATGGAGCGGCGGCAGGTCCGAGATCGCTGACTCTACGGTTGCTGGCCGGGGGACTGTCTCAAGGTGCGGCACATCGGCCAGCTTCGAGATAACGTCGTTCCTGATCCCGCAGATGATCACACGGTGTCGTGCTTGAGGAACTCCATGGTCCTCGGCACAAACAATGAAGTCATCCGGCTCCGGGTCAGTCGGCATCAGCGTGTTGCGGTCCAGACTCACCAGCTTGTAGGAATGACCATTGTTTCTGCCGAGTGCGAGGTCCGGACGGGTCAGGTCATTCTGGATGCTCGTGAACATGCCCCTTTCCAGAACGCGACTGGTCAACATGCCTTTCACGTTCTCCATCACAAACACGGCAGGCTGGAGATCCGCGATCACATTTAGGTACTCAAGATAGAGATAGTGCCGGTGGTCCCACTCCGCCCGATAGTCGCTCTTTGCGCGATTCCGGGATCGACCTACGATGGAGAACGCTTGACAGGGGGGCCCGCCGATCAGAACCGTGTTCCTTGGCATCGTGCCGTTACGCCGCTTGAACGGCGCTAGCCTTGTTCGTATGCCCGCTGCAACTTCGTTTCTGTTGTCAGGGCCCAACTCGCACAACCACGCCTCGTCACTCGCCGCCTTGCACGCTGCCCTGATCGCCGGGTCATTTGACGCTCGCAATGCCTCAAATGTCTCTGGCCATTCGGTCGACGCAATAGTCGCGTCCCATTTTTGCCACGTAGAAGAGCCTGGTCCGACCTCTCGCATTAGTTCGCGGTGAGCCGCCCGTAGCCGCAACGTCTGCCAAGCCATTGGATCTTTTTCGATGGACACAGCCAGCCTGAAATCGCAAGCGCGTGACCGCGAGAAGCCTTCGCCCAAGCCTCCAGGGCCAGCAAAGAGATCAACGACAGGTACCGACATTGGCGTGGTGTGACTCGTAGAGGATCGGTTCCATAGGTTGCGGAACCAAGCTTGGTATGCTACCAAGAGGAGTTGTGAAGGCTACGCGCGGTTGCCAAGCGAAGCTGCGGATGAGCTTGAACTCCACTACGACGTCGGCATCCTCGAAGCGTGAGGTCGAAGAGGTAGATCCGACGGCTCGAAGCCGGGAGGCTCGGTGAGCCGCAGAGGTCGCGACATGTTCGCGTCGGCCGTTGAGCCAAAGCACTCGGCCGCGAACTCTTCGCGGTTCTGGTGGAGGTGGCTCATCCTTGGCGGGGGCTTCGTCAATTCCGCTTTGGCTGCCAGCGTAACAGGCGAAGGGGCGGCTTCGGCCCAGGGCAAGGTACCTCCGCTGGCGCGTCACACGTGCTTGGCAATGAACTGACGGACCAACACGAACAACGCCTCCGCGTCTTCGGACAGTACGGGCCCCAGCTTGGGTACGCCGTGACGGAAAGGACTGCTTGACGATGCGTCCTGCATTGGCAGTGGACCGCTCGGGAAACTCGAGTTTCTCTACGACCAGAAGATTTTCGGCCAGTAAACGTACTGCGCTGCCTCGGGTTTCTAGTCACCCAATGAATGCCCATGCGATCTAGCCTGCCAGCTAGGCAGCCCGAAGCGTAACTCGCTGTCGACCCCTGAAAGCGCTCCCACGCGCCCTCGCGCCGCTTAAACTGTCTCCCGTTGTGGTCAGGTTGGTGTTCCCCTGCACAACAGGGGCGCCACGCGGTTGACAGGCCGCGGCGGCCCCGGCGCACAACAACAGCTGACAGACAGGGCCCCAGGCATGGCAGGCAAGACCGCACCCAAATCGGCACCGGTCCCGACCGGGCGGCGCCGCGCCTCTGCCGCGCCCGACGCAGGCAAGGTGACACTGGAGATGGTGGCCGCCGCCGCCGGTGTCTCGCCCAGCACGGTGTCACGCATCCTGAATGGCACCGCGGTGGTCAGCGACGACAAACGCGCTGCGGTGGACGAGGCCGTGGCGCGGCTGGGGTTTGTGCCCAACCCGATGGCGCGTGGGCTGGCCGGCGGCCGCACGCTGAGCATCGGCGTCGTCACCCAGGCCATCGACAGCCCGTTTTATGGCGGCGCCCTGCGCGGCGTCGAAGAAGAGCTCAGCCGCGCCGGCTACAGCCCGCTGTTCGTCAGCGGCCACTGGAACGCGGCGCACGAAGCCCGCTGCATCGAGACCCTGCGCTCCCGCCGCGTCGACGGCATCATCGTGCTCACCGGCCGCCTCAGTGACGCGGCGCTGGCCGCCCATGCGCAGAACCTGCCGGTCGTGGTGACGGGCCGCAACATGAAGGCGCCCGGCCTGTACGCGCTGCACTTCGACAACTTCGAGGGCGGGCGCCTGGCCACGCACCACCTGCTGAGCCTGGGCCACCGGCGCATCGCCTTCATCAACGGCGACACCCGCCACCCCGACGCGCGGGAGCGCCAGCGCGGCTACCGCGCCGCGCTGGAAGCGGCGGGCCTGCCGTTCGAGTCGGCGCTGGTGGTGCCCGGCCAGTACACCGAGGACAGCGGCCGCATGGCGGTGGAGCGCCTGCTGGACAGCCGCGAGCCCTTCACCGCGATCTTTGCCGCCAACGACCAGATGGCCTACGGCGCGCGCCTGGCGCTGCACCGGCGCAACCTGCACGTGCCGGGTGATGTGTCGCTGGTGGGCTTTGACGACCTGCACAGCTCGCTCTACTGCATCCCGCCGCTGAGCACCGTGCACCACCCGGTCTACGAACTCGGGCAGCTGGCCGCCGCCACGATGCTGCAGCTGCTGGCCGGCGAGACGCCGACCGCGCAGCTGCCGACACCGCGCTTCATCGCCCGCGAATCCACGCGCCAGCGCCCCGGCGCCTGAGCGGCGTCTGGGCCGAGCCGAGGCCGGCCCCGCGATTACCCTCTGTTGACACGGCTGGCGCTGCGCCGTAAATTCTTGAAAGCGCTTTCATAGATTCGCCTGGCGGGCGTGTTGATGGGAGGCGACCCCCGGCCCCTCTGCCCCGTTTCCGCCATGAACGCCACCGCGCCTTTCCACCCCGGCCACGCTTTCCCGCACGATTTTGTCTGGGGTGTCGCCACCAGCGCCTACCAGATCGAAGGTGCAGCCGCGGTCGATGGGCGTGGGCCCTCGGTCTGGGACAGTTTCTGTGCGGTGCCGGGCGCGATTGCCGACGGCAGCAACGGCGATGTCGCCTGCGATCACTACCACCGTTGGGCGCAGGACCTGGACCTGATCCGCGACCTGGGTGTCGATGCCTACCGCTTCTCGGTGTCGTGGCCGCGTGTGCAGCCCGATGGCATGGGCGCGTGGAATCCGAAGGGCCTGGCCTTTTACGAGCGCTTGGTCGATGGCCTGCTGGCCCGCGGCATCAAGCCCTACCTGACGCTGAACCACTGGGACCTGCCCGATGCGCTGCAGGCGCGTGGTGGCTGGGCGGCGCGTGACACGGTGCACCGCTTCGTCGATTACGCGCTGCAGATGGACCGCCACCTCGGCGACCGCATCGCCAGCATCACGTCCCACAACGAACCCTGGGTGATGGCGACGCTGGGCCACGAGACTGGCCTCTTCGCGCCCGGCATCAAACACCGCGCCACGGCGATGCAGGTGGCCCACCACCTGATGCTCAGCCACGGCCTGGCGCTGCAGGCGCTGCGCGCCCAGGGTTGCCAGGCCAGGCTGGGCATCGTGCTGAACCTGTCGCCCATCCGGGCCGCCACCGACCGCCCGGAAGACATCGCGCAGGCGCGGCTGGAAGACGGCCGCTCGGTGCGCTGGTACATGGACCCGCTGCTCCGCGGCGCCTACCCCGACGATGTGCTGCAGCACCTGGGTGCCGATGCCCCGCAGGTCGAGGCGGGCGACATGGCCGCGATCCAGACGCCGCTGGATTTCCTGGGCCTGAACTACTACACCCGGTCGGTGGTCAGCGCCGATGGCAGCTGGGACGTGAAGACCAGCGGCAAGCCGCTGACCGACATGGGCTGGGAGGTCTACCCCGAGGGCCTGACGGAGCTGCTGCTGCGCCTGCACCGCGACTGGCCGCTGCCGCCGCTGTACGTGAAAGAAAACGGCGCTGCGTTCAAGGACGTCTTTGCGGACGGCCGTGTGCACGACGTCGAGCGCACCGACTACATCGCGCGCCACATCGCGGCAGTGGGCGATGCGCTGCGCCAGGGGGTGCCGGTGGTCGGCTACATGGTCTGGAGCCTGCTCGACAACTTCGAGTGGGCCTCGGGTTATGCCAAGCGTTTTGGCATCGTGCACGTCGACTACGCCACCCAGCAGCGCACGCTGAAGGACAGCGCGCTCTGGTACCGCGATTTCCTGCGCGCGCAGAAGCTTGCCCGCGCCGCACGCTGAGCACCATGGCCAAAAAATCCGTCAAGAAGATCCCCGGCTGGAAGCTCGTCTGGCACGACGAGTTCGACGGCGACCAGATCGACCGCACGAAGTGGGACTTCGACATCGGCAACGGCTTCTACGACTACAAGAACCACGCCTGGGTGCCCGGCTGGGGCAATGAAGAGCTGCAGTACTACACCGATGCGCCGGCCAATGCCAGCGTGAAGGACAGCCTGCTCACCATCCGTGCGCAGAAAGAATCGCTGCACGGCTGCGGCTACACCTCGGCGCGGCTCAAGACGCGCCGGCGCGACGGCACGCCGCTGTTCACCACGCTCTACGGCCGCGTCGAGTTCCGCGCCAAGGTGCCCTGGGGCAAAGGACTCTGGCCCGCGCTGTGGATGTTGCCGCAGGACGACCGGTACGGCGGCTGGGCCGCCAGCGGCGAGATCGACCTGATGGAGATCGTCGGTGACAAACCGCACGAGGTGCTCAACAGCATCCACTTCGGCTCGGTCTACCCCAAACGTTCGCTCATCACCTGGGTGCATCCCTTGCCCGCCGGCAGCACGGTGAGCGACTGGCATGTGTACGCGGTCGAGTGGGAGCCGGGCGAGATCCGCTTCTACGTCGACGACGTGCACACCTGCTCCTACAACCACTGGTGGAGTTGCAGCCGGCTCGAAGACGGTGTGGGTGTAGAGCCTCAGGGCCCGGCCGACCTCAACCCCTGGCCCGCGCCGTTTGACCAGCCCTTCTACCTGGTGATGAACGTGGCCGTGGGCGGCAACTTCCCCGGCGCGCCGAACGCCGCCACGCAATTCCCTGCCGAGTTGGTGGTGGATTACGTGCGGGTCTACGAGAAGCGCGGCGGCTACGGTGAGCCCCAGCCCATCGGGCCGGGCCAGTTCCCTTGGCAGAGCCTGCCGGCCGGCAAAACTGCCGCCAAGACTGCGGCCAAACCACCTGCAAAGCGCCGCGTCAAGGCGCGCTGAGAAAGCCCCCCCATGTCCCGACCTGGCGCCTGCTCCGACCCTGTACCGTCGTCGGCCCCCACGGCACATGCCTCCGGAGGCCACGCGCCGGCCGGCAGCACGGACACCGGCCGCTGGGGCCCTGCCGTGGCCGAGGTCTGGACACCCGAAGCGCGCCGCAGCCTGGCCGCGCAGTTCAACGCCACGCTGCAGCGCGGTGTGCCGGGCCTGTGTTTCAGCCCCTACCTCGAAGGCCAGCAGCCCGGGGACCTCATCCCCGACGCGCAGATCCGCGAGCGCCTGCAGATCATCCGGCCGCACACCGGCTGGGTGCGCAGCTTCTCCTGCACTGACGGCCACGAACACACGCCGCGCATCGCGCACGAACTCGGCTTCAAGACGCTGGTCGGCGCCTGGCTGGGCACGGATGCGGCCATCAACGAACGCGAGCTGCAAGGCGTGATCGCCGTGGCCCAGGCCGGCCATGCCGACATCGTCGCCGTCGGCAACGAGGTGCTCCTGCGCGAGGACATGTCCGAGGACGAGCTGCTGGCCCACATCCAGCGCGTGAAGGACGCGCTGCCCGGTGTGCCAGTGGGTTATGTCGACGCCTACTTCCTGTTCGAAAAACACCCGCGCATCACCGCCGCCTGCGACGTGGTGCTGAGCAACTGCTACCCCTTCTGGGAAGGCTGCCCGCGCAGCCAGGCGCTGGCCTACATGCAGACCATGGTGCAGCGCGTGCGCGCGGTGGCACCCGGCAAGCGCGTGGTGGTCAGCGAAACCGGCTGGCCCGACCAGGGCAGCAACTTTCAGGGCTCGGTGCCGTCGCGCGAGGGTGCGATGCAGTACTTCGTCGACACCTGCCGCTGGGCCGAAGAGGGCGGCATCGAGGTCTTCTGGTTCGCCGCTTTCGACGAGGCCTGGAAGGTCGGCGCCGAAGGTGACGTGGGCGCCTTCTGGGGGCTGTGGGACACACACGGCGCGCTCAAGTTCGGATGAAGCCGATGCTCAAGCTCCCGACGGGCAACGCCATCTGCTACTCCGGCTACCGCGACGGCCAGAACCCGGGTGACAAGACCTACCCGTCTCTGGCACAGATCCGCGAAGACCTGGCGCTGCTGCGCCGGAACTGGCAACTGCTGCGCCTGTACGACTGCAGCCCACACGCCGAACGGGTGCTGCAGGTGATCACTGAGGACGGCCTGCCCTTGCAGGTGATGCTCGGCGCCTACCTGGGCGCGGAGATGAACAACTTTGGCTGCCCCTGGGGTGGCACCTACAGCGAAGAACAGCTCGACGCCAACCGCGTGGAAAACGACGCCGAGATCCAGCGGCTGATCACGCTGGCGCAGCGTTACCCCGACACCGTGTTCTCGGTGGCCGTGGGCAACGAGGCCACGGTGGACTGGACCGACCACTTCGTGCCCGTGTCGCGCATGGTTGAACACGTGCGCCGCGTGAAGGCCGCGGTGCAGCAGCCGGTGACCTTCTGCGAGAACTACGTGCCCTGGCAGCACAAGCTGAGCCCCCTGGTGCCCGAGCTCGACTTCATCTCGCTGCACACCTACCCGGTGTGGGAATACAAACACATCCACGAGGCGCTGGACTACACCAAGGACAACGTGGCCAGCGTGGCCCGCCTGTACCCCGACAAACCCATCGTGATCACCGAAGCCGGCTGGTGCACCAACAGCAACGGCCGCGGCATGCACGCCGAACACGCGGTGCAGGAACTGCAGGCCGTCTACTACCAGGACCTGATGGACTGGACACGTGGGGCCGGCCTGCTGTGTTTTGTGTTCGAGGCCTTCGACGAAAACTGGAAGGGCTCACCCGACCCCCTGGAGCCCGAAAAACACTGGGGCCTGTTCACCGCCGACCGCCGCCCCAAGCGCGTGGTGCAGGCGCTGTACCCCGAGCTGGCGCCCGCGGCCTGACCGCAGAAAGCACCCCCCCGATGAACGCCCCCACCTCCACCGCCACGGCCGCCACCTCGCACCGGGTGCCCTTCGGCCAGAAGGTGGCCTTCGGCCTGGGCATGCTGGCCAACCAGATGTTCCCGGCCGCCTTGGGCATCTTCATGGTGGTGCTGGTGCAGGACATGGGCTTCCCGGGCTGGATGTGGGGCGTGCTGTTTTTCCTGCCTCGGGTCTTCGATTCGGTGACCGACCCCATCATGGGTTTCATATCCGACAACACCCGCAGCACCTGGGGCCGGCGCAAGCAGTACGTGTTCATCGGCGCCATCGTGATGGGCATCTCCTTCGTCGCGATGTGGCAGCTGCACCGCGCCGATGGCGTGACCTACAACTTCATCTACTTCCTGTGCTGGTCCTTCATCTTCTACACGGGGCTCACGCTCTTCAGCATCCCGTACGTGGCCATGGGCTACGAGATGAGCGACGACTTCCACGAGCGCACCAGCATCATGGCCGTGGCGCAATGGATCGGCCAATGGGCCTGGGTCATCGCGCCCTGGTTCTGGGTGGTGATGTACGACCCGAGCTGGTTCGAGAACGCCGACACCGCCACGCGCACGCTGTCGGTCTGGGTCGGCATTGCGTGCATGCTGCTGGCCATGGTGCCGGCGATCTTCCTGCCCAGCCGCTCCAGCAAGGACGATGCGCACCTGGTGCCGCTGACCCTGGGCAACCTGGGCGGCGGCATGAAGGAGATCCTCAAGGGTTTTGTCGAGGCCTTCAGCTCCAAGCCCTTCCGCAAGCTGTGTTTTTCCACCTTCCTGATCTTCAACGCCTTCAACACGGTGGCGGCGTTTTCGTTTTTCATCGTCGTCTACCACCTGTTCAACGGCAGCACCTCGGCGGCCTGGATCTGGCCCACGCTGTTCGGCAGCGTCGGCGCCTTGGTGACCACCTTCGCGGTGATCCCCACCGTCGCCTGGATGTCCGGGAAGATGGGCAAGAAAAACGCCTTCATGCTGTCGCAGGGCATTTCCATCATCGGCTACGTGCTGCTGTGGTTCCTGATGGTGCCGGGCAAGCCCTGGATGTTCATGTTCGCGCTGCCGTTCTTCTCGTTCGGCATCGGCGGCCTGTTCACGCTGATGATGTCGATGACGGCCGACGTCTGCGACCTCGACGAGCTGGCCACCGGCAAGCGGCGTGAAGGCATCTTCGGTGCCATCTACTGGTGGATGGTGAAGTTCGGCTTTGCCATCGCCGGGTTGCTCAGCGGCGCCATCATGTCGTTCGTGGCCTTTACACCGGGTGCGCCCGTGCAGCCCGACGGCGCCGTGGACGGCCTGCGCCTGTTCTATTCCGGCGTGCCCATCGTCGGCACCCTTCTGGCGATGTGGATCATGCGCAACTACGACCTCGACGAGCGCCGCGCGCGCGAGGTGCACGCCGAGCTGGAGCGGCGCAAACAGCGCGCCAGCGCAGCGTCGTCGCAAGGCTCGGGCGCGCGGCCCTGGCTGGCGGACCACGGCCTGCTGCTGCCTGGCGCTGCCGCTTCCCCGCTGGCGGGGCAGACCGCCGAGCAGATCCGCGCGCTGTACGCCGAGCAGTTCCAGCGCGGTGTGTACGGCCTGTGTTTCAGCGCCTACGCCCCCGGCCAGCGCGCCGGCGACCTGCTGTCCGAAGCACAGGTGCACCGACGCATCGACCTGATCGCCCCGCACACCCGCTGGGTGCGCTCGTTTGCCTGCACCGAAGGCCACGAGTGGATCCCGCGCCTGGCCCACGAGAAGGGCTTGAAGACCATGGTGGGCGCCTGGATCAGCGCGGACCGGGCGCGCAACGAACGTGAGATCGCCGCGCTGATCGCGCTGGCGCAGCAGGGTGTGGTGAGTGTGGCCGTGGTCGGCAACGAGGTCCTGCTGCGCGGCGAGCTGCCCGAGGCTGAGTTGCTGGCCTACCTGGCGCGTGTGAAGGCGGCCGTGCCGGAAGACGTGCCCGTGGGCTGTGTGGACGCCTACTTCCAGTTCCTGGAGCGGCCCGCGCTCACCGCCGCGTGTGACGTGCTGCTGCCCAACTGCTACCCGTTCTGGGAAGGGGCGCACATCGATGTCGCAGCCCAGTACGTGCGCCGCATGCACGGCCTGGTGAAGGCCGCGGGTGGCGACAAACCCGTGGTCATCACCGAGACCGGCTGGCCCGGCGCCGGCCAGGCCGTGGCAGGCGCTGTGCCTTCGGCGGAGAACGCGATGCGCTTCTTCATCGACGTGCAGCAATGGGGCCGCAGCGAGGGCGTCAAGCTCTTCTACTTCTCGTCCTTCGACGAACCCTGGAAGCTGCAGCAGGAAGGCGAAGTGGGCACCCAGTGGGGCCTGTGGGACAAGGACGAGCGGCCGAAGTACGGGCTGGCCGGCTGAGGATGCGCCGGCTGAACCCGCGCGGGTTCAGCCGCCGGCCGGCAGCTGAAACGTCATCAGCGCGTGCGCGTCCAGCGTCAGCGCCGCGGCCCGGTTGCCCAGGCGCAAGGTGAAGGGCAGCGCGCTGTCGCTGCGGTTCATCAGCACCACCACGAGGCTGCCATCGGGGTTCACGGCGGCGGTGCATTCCAGCGCCTCGCGCGTGGCGGCGCACAGCACCCGCTGCGCACCCGGCTGCATGAAGCGCGCAAAGTGCCCCAGCGCCGCAAAGCTGCTTTGCCATTGCAAGGCATCGCGTCCCGCGCTGGCCAGCACCGGGGCGCTGCAGTAGTTGCCCACGTGGTTGGGCCCACCGTATTCGTCCAACAGCAGGTTCCAGTCGATCCAGCCCACTGTCCAGTGGTTCAGGTCCTGGAGGATCGAACGCGCGTAGCGCTCGGCCAGGTGCCATTGCCCGGTGTGCGGCCCGCCTTCCTGGCAGCCTTCGGTGAAGAGCAGGGCCTTGTCCGGCCAGGCGTCGTGCAACTGCTGCACATGCTCGAAGTGGTCTTCCACGTACCAGTGGAAGCCGGCGCCCCAGACGTACTTCGCGGCCTCGGGGTCGCTATAGACGGTGCCGGCACGCTGCACCAGCTCGTCGCGGTTGTGGTCGTGCACGACGATCTTCACGTGCGCCAGGCCGGCCGCGTGCAGCGCCGGGCCCAGGTGGTCGCGCACGAAGTCGCGTTCTTCCTCGGCGCTGTAGAGGCAGGAGTCCCAGCGTTGCGTGGCCTGCGGCTCGTTCTGCACGCTCACGCCCCAGATCGGCACACCTTCGGCGGCGTAGGCCTGGATGAACTTCACGTAACACTGGGCCCAGGCCGCGCGGCATTCCGGGCGCAGCTGGCCACCGTCGTTCATGCGGCCGGTGGTCTTCATCCACGCCGGCGGGCTCCAGGGCGAGGCCAACAGCCGCAGCGGCCGGCAGGCCATCTGCATCGCGGCGCGGATGAAGGGCAGCAGGTGGCGGCGGTCCCGTTCGATGCTGAAGCTCGTCAGATCGAAGTCGCCGTCCTGCTCCGCGTGCGCGTAGTTGCCCAGGCCGAAATCGCTGCTGCCCATGGGCACGCGGCACAGCGTGTAGCCGTGGCCGTGCGCCGGGTGAAAGTACGCACGCAGCAGCTCGTCGCCCTGCGCCGGGGGCAGCTGCTGCCAGGTCAGCGCCGCGGCTTCGGTGAAGGCGCCGCCAAAACCCAGCAGCGTCTGCATGCGCCGGGCGGGGTCGACGAACACCGAAGGCCCTGCCTGGGCAGGGCCTTCGAGCCAGGGGATCACCGGCTGTTCAGCCAGCCGCTCGCCGCCGTCCCGGCGGCTCAGCCAGCAGCGCAAGCCCGGGTTCACTTCGCCCAGTGGATGCCGTCGACGCGGATCTTCGGCAGCCCGGTGGTGTTCAGCGGCTTGCCGGTGAAAGAGAAGCGGTCGGCGATGATGAAGCGGAAGTTCACCAGCCGCAGGTCCAGCTTCGGGTTGGCCGCCAGGAAGGCTGACACCGGGATGGACACCTGGCACCACTGGTCGGTGTTGCAGTAGCCGTAGTCGCCTGGGCCGATGGGCAGGAAGACCTCCTGCACCTCGCGGTCCTCGGTGTCGGTGCTGATGCCGATCTCGATCTTGCCCGGGTAGCTGTCGCTGCGCACCGCGAAGTTCAGGCGGCCATTGGCAAACTCCGACAGGTTCTCGGTGACGCCCGAGGCCGAGTACTGGAACAGGCCCCAGCCGAAGTCCACCGGGTTGGGCGTGATCTCCCAGCTGCGGCTGCCGTCGCCGGGTGCGGCGGTGCTGGTGTCTTCGCGGTAGCCCGTCAGCGCAAACGGGTCCCAGCGCAGGCCGGCGGCCACCACCTGGTCGGCCACGGTGGCTTCGGAATACAGCGTGTAGCGGCCGGCGGTCACGGCGGGGTTGACGGTGGGTGCCACCCACTTCACGGCGTCTGCCGCGGTGTAGCTGCCGGCTTCGCAGGCCCAGGTCACGCCGCAGGTGCCCAGCGATTGCACGGCGTAGCGCGCCTCGCGCCGCGTGTTGAACAGACCCCAGCCGTCGTCGCCCTGTTTCCAGGGTTCGTCAAAGGCCTGGAACAGGAACACCGCCTTCGGGCCCTGCGCGTCGCGCCGGCCTTCCTGTGCCCACTGCTGCAGCGCGTCGAAGTAGATCTTCTGGTTCACGGGGTGGGCGCGGAAGGCCAGGTTCGGCCCACCGGCGGTGTCCACCGCGGCCCAGCCGGTTTCGCCGATCAACATCGGCAGCGTGCCCAGGTTCAGGTCCACCAGGCCCTTGCGGGCGCGTTCGAACTGCGATTTGGCCTCGGCGATGGTGGCGTCCATCATGGCCTGTGCGCGTTGTGCCTCCGGCACGTCCTTCTGCCGCCAGTCGTAGGCCGTCGGGTTGTAGAAGGTGTCGAGGAAGGGGTACACGTGCACCGCAGCGTAGTCCACCACGTCGGCAATCGCGGTGGGCACCGAGGCCCAGAACAGGAAGTTGTCGTTGGTCGTCACCGGCTGGGTGATGGCGTCGCGAACCTTTTTGATGTACCGGGCCATGTCGGCCACCGGCACCTTGTGCGTGGACCACTCCACCATGGTCTCGTTGCCCACGCTGACCGTCGCCACGATGTCGCGGAATTGATTGGCCAGCGCGATGCCGGCGTCGAGCTCGGCGATGTTGTCGGCCTCGGCCGCCGGCCCCGTGATCGGGTTGGGGTAGGTGCCAAGCTGCACCTTCAGGTCGAGGTTGTTGTCGCGGATCACCTCCAGCACCGTGCGCGCAAACGCCCGGCTGCTGAACAGCCGGATGCTGCCGATGCCGGTGGCCTGGATGAGGCGCAGGTCCTGCAACACGTTGGCGGGTGTGATGACCTCGCTGCCGAGCTCGGATTCGTTGCGTGCCGTGCGGTAGGGCGAGTAGTTGACCGCGGCGCGCGTGGTCAGGCTTTGCGGCAGTGCGCGGCGCTCGCTGCTCTGAGAGACGGCGGTGGGCGTGTAGCCGCCACCGCCGCAGGCCACCAGCGTGGCGGCGGCCAGCGCCACCGTCATGGCGGCGGCCAGCGTGCGGTGCGGGGCGTGTGGGAGGGCGCGGGGCAGCGCGCGGAGCCAGTGGGGCGTCATGGATGAACCTCGGTCGGATTCAGAACTGGTAGTTGGCTTCGAGCGTCACCCAGTTGCCACGGTTGGCAATGCGGGAGTCGACGTTCGAGAAGGCGTCGTGGGCGGGCATGCTCAGCGGCGCCAGGCCCTTGCGGCCATAGGACACGGCATTCACCGAGCCCGACAGGCTCAGGCCGCTGCCGACGTCGTAGCGCGCGCCCAGGCTGAGGAACAGCGCCGAGTTGCTCTGGCCACGTTCGCTGGGGTTGTCGGTGCTGGCCTTGCCCAGGTAGGTCAGGCCGGTGTAGGCCACCCACTTCGGGTTGATGTACTTGCGCAGGCCCAGCATCAGGTCGGTCGAGCGGGCCGAATAACCGGGGTTGGGCACGCCATTGGCATCCACGCCGCCCCAGTCCACGTTGAAGGGGTTGTTCCACTGCGCCAGCGCGCCGGTGGTCACTGGCACCGCGTAAGAGCCGCTCCAGCGGTTGAAGCGGATGCCGCCGGACACCTCGTACTCGGTGCCGATCTGGACCTTGCTCAGCAGCATGAACATGCCTTGCCCGCTGCCACCCAGCTGCGGGTCGTCGCGCTCTGGGAACGGCGTCAGGCCGGTGAACGGCGCCTTGGCAAAGGCGGCCGGCGGGCCGTTGCGCGACGACTGCAGGATGCCCTCCACCACCAGCGGGCCGCGCGCCCACAGCGCCCACAGTTCCAGCAGGTGCGGCTTGTTGCGCTTGAAGTCGGTGTCGCCCTGGTCGTAGGTGGCTTCCAGCACCAGGTTGCCATCGGCCACGAAGAGTTCGCGCGAGGTGTAGCGCAGTGCGTGGGTCAGGATGCCGTAGGCGGAGCCTGAATCGCTGAAGGCCGTCTGCCCCAGGTCGGACGCATAGGGGTAGTCCGGCCGGTTCCAGCCACGCGACAGGAAGTTGCCCAGCTGCACGGTGCCGTAGTACTCGTGCTTGAGCGTCAGGCTGCGTTCATAGACCACACCCGGCAGGTCGGCCTTGCCGTCGCGGTAGCGCTGCGAGTAGGTGCCGGCGAGCGTGAAGCCTTCCGGCAGGTCGATCTTGACGCCCAGGATGGGCTGGATCTGCACGCTGTCGGTGGTCAGGCCGCCGTACTTCTTGCCGTAGACCAGGTCGTCGGCCCAGATGAAGTGGCGTGCGGCCGTCGGGTCACGTTGGCAGCCTTCGCAGCCGTTGCTGACGCGGCCGACGCCGACCTTGGCAAAGCCCGTGAGGCTGAAAGGGCCGTACTCGAAGGCCTGGGCCGAGGTGCCAGCGCCCAGGCCCACGGCACACACCAGGGCTGCCGCGGCGGCTGGCAGCAGGCTGCGCACAAAGCGTTGCGGCTGCGCCGGCTGCTGGGCCAGGCTGCCCCGTGGACGGGTGATTTGTTGCTGCATGGGACGGGCCACCTTGGGCTGGAGTGAATGCGTTGAAAGCGCTTTCACAGAATACGGTCGCCGGTGCCGCCGCGTCAACGCACACACGCTGCGTGTTTACCCTCGCGCCTGCTGCGGGCCTGGATTCGGGTAAACGCGGGATCATTCTGAAAGCGCTTTCAGAAACAATGGCCCGGCAGGCAGTTTCTGCACCTGAAGGGGAATCCATGACGCCGACGAACATGCGCCTGATGGCCCGGTGGGCTGCGCTGGCGGTGCTGGCGGTCGCGCTGCCGGCCACTGCACAGCCGGTGAAGCTGGGGGCGGGCACCTACTTCCTGTCGCCCAAGGCCGGTGACAAATCCGTGCCGCCTGCACCCTTCCGCACCGAGGCCATGCTGCAGCGCGCCGCGCCCACCAGCCAGTGGTACTCGACGCTGGTCTTCAACCCCAAGCCCGAAGCCATCTTCGTGCAGCCGATCACCGTGAAGACCACGCCGGCGGGTCTGGAATTTGCGCTGCCGTCCAAGGAAACCGTGACCAGCGTGCGCCAGGACGTCGAGATCCGCTACCCGCACCGCGACCCCTTGCTGATCACGCCGCTGGCCTTCGAGCCCGGCATCGCCAAGCTGGCCAATGCCGACGACTGGTCCATCGACATCTCGATGGCGCGCGGCGCCGACGACATGCGCACCACGGTGGCCCGGGGCCACCCGTATGCGGCCATCCGGCTGACGCGGGGCGATGTGCGCGTGCGGCTGCCGGCCGCTGGCGAACGCCTGCACGTTGCCGCCGATGCACGGGCGCTGGCCCTGCAGGTGGGTGGCAAGGCCTACGCGCTGTTCGGCCCCACCGGCGTGAAGTGGGAGCAGGCCTCGCCCACGGAGTGGATTGCCCGGATGCCGGCGGGGGCAGGCTACCTGTCGGTGGCGGGCCTGCCCGATGCCAAGGCCGAGACGCTGGCGCTGTTCACGCGCCATGCCTACGCCTTCATCCGCCAGACGCGTGTGGCCTGGCGCTACGACGAGGCCGCCAGCAAGGTCGAGACCACCTTCACCGCCAGCACCCAGGTGATGGAAGGCCCGGACAACGGCCCGCTGCTGGGCCTGTACCCGCACCAGTGGTTCCGCAACGCGGCGGTCGAGGGCAAGCTGGGCCCGGCCTTCAACACCGTGCGTGGGCAACTCCGCCTGCTGCCCGCCGCGCAGTTCAGCACCACCACCACCTTCAACGGCTTCGTGCCCTATTGGCCCGGCATCACCGCGTCCCCGCGGCTGGACCAGCTGAAGGACGTGATGCAGAAGGACCTGGCCACCGCTGGCCGCGAACTGCAGCGCGAAGGCCGCAGCGCCTACTGGGCCGGCAAGGGCCTGCAGCGCACACTGAAGCTGGCCGAGGTCTTCGAGCAGCAGGGCGACCTGGCCAGCCGTGACCGCCTGCTGGACATGCTGAAAAAGCGCGCCGAAGAATGGCTGGGCGGCGACAGCAGCCGTGGCTACGTGCAGCTGGACAAGTCGCTCGGCGTGGTGAACATCTACCCCGAGGAGTTCTTCGCCGTCACCGAGATCAACGACCACCAGTTCTGGTTCGGCTACTGGATCCGCACCGCGGCCGAGCTGGCGCTGCGCGACCCGGGCTGGATCGCCAAGGACCGCTGGGGCGGCATGATCGAGCTGCTGATCGCCGACATCGCCACCACCGAGCGGGGCAGGGCCGACTTCCCCTTCCTGCGCAACTGGGACGCCTACGAGGCGCACACCTGGGCCAACGGCATCGGTGTGGGCGAGTTCGGCAACAACAACGAAAGTTCGTCCGAGGCCATCAACGCCTGGGCCGGGCTGATCCTGTGGGGCGAGGTCACGGGCAACAAGTCGCTGCGCGACCTGGGCATCTACCTCTACACCAACGAGATCGAGGCCATCAACCACTACTGGTTCGACATCCACGGCCTGGTGTTCGCGCCCGAGTACAAAAACGCCGAGGTCAGCCAGGTCTTCGGCGGCATGTACCGGCACGACACCTGGTGGATCGACGACCCGCGCCAGATCAAGGGCATCAACCTGCTGCCCGTGACCACCGCGCACACCTACATGGGGCGCGACCCGGCCTTCGTCAAACGCAGCCTGGCCACGCTGCCGGCCGAGACCGCGCTGTGGAACCGCATCGCCAAGAAACCCAGCCCGCCGCCGCCCAAGGACATCTGGCAGGACATCTTCGCGATGTACCTGGCGCTGGCCGACCCGGCCCAGGCGCTGGCCACCTGGGAGCGTTGGGGCTCGGTGGAACTGGGCGCGTCGCGCAGCTACACGCTGGCCTTCATGCTCAACCTGGACGGCATGGGCACGCCCGACTTCAGCGTCACGGCCAACACGCCGCTGCACGCGGTGTTCAAGCGTGCCGACGGCAGCCGCAGCTACCTGGCCTTCAACGCCCGCCCCACGCCGCTGGAGGTGAGCTTCAGCGACGGCCAGCGGCTGACGGTGGCACCAGGCACGCTGGGCCGCGCCACAGCAGCCCGCTGAGCACGCATCGCTACGGGTAAGCCAGGGGCTGCATGTCCTTGCCAAGCCCAGCCGCCGCTGCGCATACTTGTGAAAGCGCTTTCAAACATGCTGTCTCTGCACCACCTGCTGCTGCACCAACGAGCCGCGACACCCTCACCAGGATCTACCGCCATGAAGCCTTGCACCTTGTCTAGAACCTCCCTGTCCCTGGCCAGTGTCGCGGTGCTGCTCGCCGCCTGCGGCGGTGGCAGTGGTGAAGCGCCGCCCACCTCACCCGGCGGCGCGGCCGACACCACTGGCCCGGTGGTCACGATCACCGACAGCGTGATCGACGCCACCGCGACGGGCGACGTCACCTTCAGCTTCACCTTCAACGAAGACGTCGGCACCAGCTTCACGATCGACGATGTGGCGGTGACCGGCGGCACCAAGGGCGCCTTCACCCGCGAAAGCGGCACCCGCGCCACGCTGGTGGTGAGCCCCATGCCCAACAGCAGCGGCACGCTGGAGATCAGCGTGGCCGCTGGCGCTGCGCTGGACGCCGTGGGCAACGGCAACGCCGCCACCAGCGCGCAGCAGGCCTATGCCACGGCCGTGCGCACGCAGATGAGCCTGCCGGTGAGCTTTGACGCCACCGACGTGGGCTACGGCCTGGCGGGCTTTGGCGGCGCCGAGGCGTCCAGCATCGTCGCTGACCCGACCGATGCCACGAACATGGTGGCCCGCGTCGTGCGCGCCGCCGGTGCCGAGGTCTACGCCGGCACCACGGTGACCACCACCAACGCGTCCAACGTGCAGTTGGGCTTCGCCACCAGGATCCCGTTCACCGCCAACGACACGCAGATGTCGGTCCGTGTGTGGTCGCCCGATGCCGGCATCCCTGTGCGGCTGAAGGTGGAAGACTTTGCCGACCCTACCCGCTCGGTCGAGACCGAGGCCACCGTGACCACGGCCGCCGGCTGGCAGACGCTGAGCTTCAACTTCGCCAACCAGGCGGCGGGCACGGCCGCGCTGAACCTGGCCTACAACTACAACAAGGCCACCATCTTCTTTGACTTCGGCCGCGCGCAAGCCAACGCGGTGCAGAAGACGTACTACTTCGACGACCTGGCGTTTGTGTCCGGTGGCACAGGCGGCGGTGGCGGTGGTGGCGGCAGCTGCGGCACGACCGAACCCACCTGCGCGCCGACCACGGCCATCCCCACCGGCGCCATCGTGATCTACAGCGATGCGGCGGTGGTGGCCGGCATCGACACCTTCCCGGTCTGGGGCCAGAGCCCGCCGGTGGTGGGCAGCGAGCCCACGATCGCAGGCAACAAGTCGCTGAAGTACACCTTCGGTGCGCTCTACCAGGGCATCGACTGGGCCGGCAGCCCGCAGGACGTGACCGGCAAGGCCCAGGTGCACCTGGACGTGTGGTCGGCCGACGTCACCAGCATCAAGGTGTCGTTGATCGGCGGCGGTTCTGAGAACGCCGTCACCCGCACCCTGACACCCGGCACCTGGAACAGCCTGGACATCGACCTGAGCCAGTACACGTCACCCGACAAGTCGCGCATCATCCAGATGAAGCTGGAGCCCGGCAACGCCGGCACGATCTACGTCGACAACATCTACTTCCATGGCACGGCCACGGGCGGTGGGGGCGGCACCGGCGTCTTCAGCGGCGGCATCTTTGCCAGCGACTACATGGGCAACCTGGGCGCCAACACCGCGATGTCGGACAAGGGTGGCAGCGTCGGCTTCTTCCTGGACCCGCGGCTGTTTGCCAACAAGGCCTTCGACGCGGGCGATGTCTGCGGCTCGGTCTGCAACCCGGGCGGTGTCTACAACTTCTACTACGGCATCGGCAAGCTGACGCCGGCCTTGACCGACGCCTACTTCGGTGCCTTCGTCAATGCGCCGGGCAACGGCAGCGCGGACGCCTCGGCCTACTCGAAGATCAAGCTGAAGTTCTGGGGTGATGCCGAGTCCTGGGAGAAGAGCAACTTCACCGCGCAGGTCGACGTGATCGTGCAGGGCCCGGCCAACGCCGCGTGCACCAACGGCGCGGGCCGCCCGGAACTGACCCGGGCCGTGACGGCGCAGAAGATCGGCGCCGGCTCGGAGTACCTGATCAACAAGACAGACTTCGTGCTGACCGAGAGCTGCGGCGGGGCCTATACCGTCAACAGTGTGTGGTCGTCCATCGGTGCCGTGGTGGTGCGCTTGTCCGGCAACAACCTGCAGTACCTGAACTCGGTGCCCAGCACGCCGGTGTCGTTCCCGACCTTCATCAACATGGGGCCGATCTCCTTCGTCAACTGACCGCGGCTTTGGCCGAACAGCGGCGCCCTGCGGGGCGCCGCTGTGTTTTCAGGCTGTGGTCAGCAGAAAGCCTTCGAAGAACGCCGCCAGCGCGGCGTGTGCCTGCAGCGGCAGCACATGTGCCACATGCTGGTCCGGCCGCACGACGACGACGCAGCCGGCCGTGCGGTCCACACCGCGCATCGCGAAGATGTCGTCGCCGCCCTTCAGGTCGGCGCAGAACACCTTCTCGTAGTCGCACAGCCGGTAGCGGCCCACAGGCGGGCGCAGCAACGTGGGCATGGCGCCGAAGTCCAGGTCGCGAAAGGCGGGCTGGAAGACCGCGCGGGTGTCGATGACCGCGTCGATGTCTTCGCCCGGCGCGGTGTGGCGGCGCAATGGCGAGGCTGCGTCGTGTTCCAGCCAGTCGCACAGCGTGGCCACCGGGCCGCCGGCGGCCCCGGCATCGCCGGCTGGTGCAAAGAGGAAGAGCCGCCAGCGTGCGTCGGCTTCGATGCAGTGGCCCAAGTGCATCGGCCGGGCATCGGCCAGTCGCACCACAGGGGCGGAGTGCAGGCGCTTGCCGAGCTCGAAGCCGCGGGCCAGGTGCTGGTGTGTCGCCGGGCCCGTCAGCGCGCTGTGTTCGTACTGCACCGTCAGTCCGCAGGTGAAGGGCAGGTTGTTGACGAAGGCGCGTGCCACGCGCGGCAAGGTGTCGGGCGCCTCGTCTTCGGCGCGTGCGCCCACCACGCGCGCCCACTCGTGGTCAAAGTCCACCAGTGCCTTGGCCGCCGCCCGGCGCTCGCCGGAGTAGCTGTGCAGCAGGGCGGGACCGGCGCGGCCGGTCAGCACGCTCACCAGCTTCCAGCCCAGGTTGAAGGTGTCGCCCATCGACACGTTCATGCCCTGGCCGGCCTTGGGGCTGTGCGTGTGGCAGGCGTCACCGGCCAGCATCACGCGCGGTGTGCGCGTGGCCACCTGTGCCGGTGGCACGTCGTCGAACTTGTCGGTCAGGCGGTGGCCGATCTCGTAGAGGGACCACCAGACCACCTCCTTCACGTCCAGCGTGAAGGGCTGCAGGATGCGCTGTGCCTTGGCGATGATGTCGCTGGCGTCCAGCCCGCGGTCGGCCACACGCTCTTGTTCACCGAGCTGGTCCATCTCCACATACAGCCGCACCAGGTGGCCGCCTTCGCGCGGCAGCACCATCAGCGTGCCGTGGTCCAACGAGCGCACGAAGGACTTCATGCGCCAGTCCGGGAAGTCGGTCACGGCCAGCAGGTCGATCACGCCCCAGGCCTGGTGCGCTGCATCGCCGTGCAGCGCACCGCCGATGGCACGGCGCACCGCCGAGCGGGCACCGTCGCAGCCGACCACGTAGTTCGCGCGCACCTGCGCGGTCTGGCCCTCTCGGCCCGGGGCCGTGTGTTCCAGCGTCACGGTCACGGGGTGGTCGCTGGTGTGCGGGTCCACCACCAGGTCCACCACCTTCAGGCCGTAGTCCGGCGCCAGCCGGCTGGGTGCGTTTTTCATGATGTCCAGGAACATGTCGTGCACGCGGGCCTGGTTGATCAGCACGTGCGGCATCTCGGAGATGCCGTCGGGCACGTCCTGCACACGGGCCACGCGGCTCAGCGGCGATTCAGCGCTAGGCGCCCAGAACGTGGCCTCGTTGATCCACACGGCCTCGCGCTTGAACTTCTCCGCGAACCCGAAGGCCTGGAACATCTCCATCGAGCGCACGCTGATGCCGTCGGCCTGGCCTTTTTCCATCGGCCCCAGCTTCGGCTCGACCACCAGGGTGCGGATCTGCGGCACGCGCGCCAGCTGCGCCGCCAGGCACAGCCCGGCCGGCCCGGTGCCGGCGATCAGCACGTCCACCGTGGCCGGCAGCGGGCTGCCCGGCACGCGGTGGCCGGGCGCGGCGGAGTGCACATCAGGGTCCCCGGGTTGAAAGCCGTTCAGGTGGTATTGCATGCTGTCTCCTGGCCGGCTGTGGTGCCTGCGTTTGTCGTCAGTATACTGACGATCAGCATGCGGACGTCAACGGTTGTGCAAGACGCTGGCACGCAGGCAGTCCACAAAGGCCTCGCTCGCCGGTGACAGCGAGCGCCCGCGCCGCGTCACGATGGAGATGCTGCGCTTGACGGTCGGGCCCGTGAGCGGCTTCACCACCAGGTCGGCGTGGCGGGCATCGCGCAGCAAGGCCGAGGGCCAGATGGACACCCCCAGGCCGCTGGCCGTCATCCACATCGCGGTGCTGACAAAGGCCACCTCGTGCGTGATCTGCAGCGGTACACCCGCCTGCGCCGCCACCGCATCCAGCGTGCGCCGCACACCGTACCCCGGCCGCACCGCGATCAGCGGCACCCCCGCCAGATCGGCCCAGCGCACGCGGCGGCGCTGCGCCAGCGGGTGGCCGGCCGTGCAGACGATGCACAGCCGGTCTTCGATCAGGGTCTGCAACTCGATCTCCGGGCCCACGCGCTCGGGTGTGCCGATGCCGAACTCGGCCAGCTCACCGACGATGCGGCCGACGAACTGGTCGGGCGCGCAGTCGTCGATCACCAGCCGCACATCGGGGTGCTCGCGGCTGAAACGCTGCACCGCCGCCGGCAGCAGTGCGCTGCCCACGGCGGGTGTCACCGCCAGGTGCACGCTGCCACCGCGCCGGGCCTGCAGCTCGCGTGCCTGGTGGCCCAGCTGCTGCACATCGCGCAGGATGCGCTCGGCCAGGCCGATGGCGTCGTGCGCCGCGGCCGTGGGCGCCAGCGCGCGGGCGCGGCGGTCGAACAGCTGCGTGCCCAGCGAGGCCTCCACCTGGCGGATCAGCACGCTCACCGCCGAGGGGGTGACCGACAGCTGCGCCGCTGCCGGCGCCAGCCCGCGCAGCCGGTACACGGCCACGAAGGCGCGCAGCTGTTTCAGGCTCAGCAGGTGTTCGATGTCCATGGGATGTGCTCACTTGAAGCCACTTTGAGGAAAGTCAATTTACTTTCCATTTTCTTCAATGACCGCAACGTGTCCAATGCGGCGCTGGAGACAACACAGAGGGACATCCCCGCATGACACCACACCGACACCGCATCAGCCGCCGGCTGGCCACCGCCGTGCTGCTGGGCGCCAGCGCCTTCAGTGGCTTCAGCAGCACCAGCGCCTGGGCCCAGGCCGACTTCCCGAACAAGCCGATCCGCCTGATCGTCACCTTCCCGCCCGGTGGTTCGACCGATGTGGTGGTCCGCCTGGTGGCGCCGCGCCTGGGCGAGCGCCTGGGCCAGACCATCGTGGTGGAAAACCGGCCCGGCGCCGGCGGCAACATCGGCCTGGCCGCGGTGGCGCAGGCGCCGGCCGACGGTTACACGCTGGGCGTCGGCGCGGCCGGCGCGTTGTCGGCCAACGCCAGCCTGTACGCCAAGATGCCTTACGACGTGGCGAAAGACTTCGCCCCCGTCTCGCTGCTGGCGCACATCCCCTTCGTGCTGGCGGCGAACCCCTCGTTCACCGGTGAACGTGTCAGCGACGTGCTGGCGCGCAGCAAACAGGCGTCGGGATCGCTCGCGGTGGGCCACGGCGGCAACGGCACGGCCATGCACCTGTCCATCCAGCTGATCAAGCAGATGGCCAAGGTCGACATGACCGAGATCGCCTACAAGGGCAGCGGCCCCGCCGCGGTGGACGTGCTGGGCGGCCAGATCCCGCTGGCGCTGGTGGACCTGCCGTCGGCGCTGCCGCACATCCGCAGCGGCAAGCTGAAAGCACTGGGCGTCACCAGCGATCAGCGCCTGCCCTTCCTGCCGGACGTGCCCACCCTGGCCGAGTCCGGCCTGCCAGGGTATGCCTCCACCGGCTGGTTCGGTGTCGTCGCGCCGGCGGCCACGCCGCCCGCCGTGCTGGCCAAGCTGCAGGCCGCGCTGGTGGCCGTGCTGGCCGAGCCGGCGGTGGTGCAGAACGCCCGCAACGCCGGGGTGGAGCTGGCGCCCACCTCGGCCGCAGCCTTCGGCAGCTTCATCCGCAGCGAGACCACCAAGTGGGCCGACGTGATCCGCACCTCCGGGACCAAGCTCGAATGACACACGTGGAGCAGACCAGCGACGTGCTGGTGATCGGCGCCGGGCCGGTGGGCCTGTCGCTGGCGATGGACCTGGCCTGGCGCGGCCAGCGGGTCACGGTGCTGGAGCAGCGCCACCACCGCCAGCCACCCGAGGTGAAGTGCAACCACGTGGCGGCGCGCACGATGGAGCAGTTCCGCCGCCTGGGCGTGGCCGCCGCCGTGCGCGCCGCCGGCCTGCCCGATCACTACCCGCACGACGTGGCCTTCCGCACCAGCGTCACCGGCACCGAGCTGACGCGTGTGCCCATCCCCGGCCGCGCCGCCCGTACCGCCCGCACCACCGCGACCGAAGGCCCCGACGTGCACTGGCCCACGCCCGAGCCGCCGCACCGCGTGAACCAGACCTTTCTGGAGCCGGTGCTGCTGGACCATGCCGCCACGATGCCGGGCCTGACGCTGGTGAACCGCGTGCAGCTGCAGTCTTTGCAACAGGACGATGCCGGTGTGGTGGCCGAAGTGCTGGACCTGGACAGTGGCGCGACACGTCGTTTCGGGGCCGCCTACCTGGTGGGCTGCGACGGCGGCCGCTCCTTCGTGCGCAAACACATCGGGGCCCAGCTGGCGGGCACGCCCGTGATTCAGCAGGTGCAGTCCACCCACATCCGCGCGCCGGGGCTGCTGGCACTGATCCCGGGCACACCGGCCTGGTGTTTCTACAGCGTCAACCCGCGCCGTTGTGGCACCGTGTTTGCCATCGACGGGCGCGAGACCTGGCTGGTGCACAACCACCTGCACCCGCACGAACCCGGCTTCGACAGCGTGGACCGTGACTGGGCGATCCGCGAGATCCTGGGCGTGGGCCCGGACTTCGACTACGAGGTGCTGAGCCAGGAAGACTGGGTCGGCCGCCGCCTGGTGGCCGACCGCTTCCGCGACCGGCGCATCTTCATCTGCGGCGACGCGGCCCACCTCTGGGTGCCCTACGCCGGTTACGGCATGAACGCCGGCATCGCCGATGCGATGAACCTGTCCTGGCACCTCAGCGCGCGCTTGCGCGGCTGGGCCGGCCCGGCGGTGCTGGACCTGTACGAACAGGAGCGCTTGCCCATCACCGAACAGGTGTCGCGGTTTGCGATGGACCATGCGCAGGCCATGATCAAGGCGCGTGGTGCCGTGCCCGCCGACATCGAAGACGCCGGCCCCGAGGCCGATGCGGTGCGGGCCGAGCTGGGGCGCAAGGCCTACGCGCTGAACGTGCAGCAGTTCGCCTGCGCCGGGCTGAACTTCGGCTACTACTACGAAGCTTCACCCGCCATCGCCTACGACGATGAAACAGCGCCCCCTTACGCGATGGGCAGCTTCACCGCGTCCACCGTGCCCGGCTGCCGCATGCCGCACGTGTGGCTGCCGGACGGACGCTCGCTGTACGACGCCTTCGGCCCCGACTACACGCTGCTGCGGCGTGACCCGGCGGTGGACGTGGCGCCGCTGCTGCAGGCCGCCCAGGCCCGCGGGGTGCCGATGACGCTGCTGGACCTGCCCGCCGGCAGCGCGCCACCGGAGATGCGCCACGCGCTGCTGCTGTGCCGCACCGACCAGCACGTGGCGTGGCGGGGTGATGCCGCACCGGCCGATCCGCTGGCGCTGGTGGACCGGCTGCGCGCTGCGGCCTGAGGTCGCCCGGGCCTCTGACGCTCTCAGCCCAGCACACCGGCCTCGCGCAGCGCCGCGATGTCGCCGTCGCGGTAGCCCAGCCCCTGCAGCAGCGCCTGCGTGTGTTCACCCAGTGCCGGCGGGCCCTGGCGCAGCGGCAGCCGTTCGCCGTCCAGCGCCAGCGGCAGCAAGGCGGTGAGTGTGTCGATCGGCCGGCCGGCGCCGCTGGCATCGGCCGGCAGCGTCACCGGCGCCAGGCCGCCGGTGGCCAGCAAATGCGGGTCGTCAAACAGGTCCTGCGGGCGTGTGATGGGTGCGTAGGGCAGGCCCACGGCCTCGAAGCGCCGGGCCAGCTCGGCGGCGGTGAAGGGCGCAAAACGTTCCCTCAGCAGCGGCACCATCCAGTCGCGCGCCTGCACACGCAGGTTGTTGCTCTGCAGCCGCGGGTCGGCCTGCAACTCGGGCCAGTTGAACTCGGTGCACAGCAGCGCCCACTGGGTGTCGCTCACGGCGGCCAGGAAGATCTGTTCGCCGCCGTGTTCGCCGCCGCCCACGTCGAACACGTCGTACAGGCCCCAGGCCGAGATGCGACTGGGCATCGGCGCGGCCGGCTGGCCGGTGACGGCGAACTGCATCATGTGCTGCGCCACCAGGAAGATGTTGTTCTCGAACAGCGCGCTCTGCACCTGGCGGCCCACGCCGGTGCTCTGGCGCTGGAACAGCGCGGCCAGCACGCCGATGGCGCCGAACATGCCGCCCATGATGTCGTTCACACTGCTGCCGGCGCGCAGCGGCCGGCCTTCGGGGCCGGTCATGTAGGCCAGGCCGCCCATCATCTGCACCACCTCGTCCAGCGCCGTGCGGTGTTCGTAAGGCCCGGGCAAAAAACCCTTGTGCGAGACGCAGATCAGCCGCGGGTTGAGCTTTTGCAGCGCGTCGGCACCGAAGCCGAGTTTGTCCATCGTGCCGGCCTTGAAGTTCTCGCTGAACACGTCGGCGCCGGCCACGAGCTTCAACACGATCTCGCGGCCGCGCGGGTCTTTCACGTCCACCGCCAGGCTGTGTTTGTTGCGGTTGAACAGGCCGTAAAAACCTGCGCCCGAGCCCAGCAGCCGGCGTGTGCTGTCGCCTGCCAGCGGCTCGACCTTGATGACCTCGGCGCCCAGGTCGGCCAGCACCAGGCCGCAGGTGGGGCCCATGACCATGTGCGTGAACTCGACGACGCGGATGCCCTTCAGGGGCAGGTCGGATGACGTTGCAGACTCAGACATTCAGGAATCCCTTGGGCAACCCGGCTTCGGGTGTCATGCCGTAGATCGGTTCACCAGGCAGGCCCTGGCGCAGGGGTTCGCGGGCGGCGATCAGGCGTGGCAGGTCCACGCCGGTGTGCACGCCCATGGCCTCGAACATGAAGACCAGATCTTCGGTGACCACGTTGCCCGAGGCGCCGGGTGCGTAGGGGCAGCCGCCCAGGCCGCCCAGGCTGGCGTCGAAGGTGCTCACGCCCACGTCCCAGGCCGCCAGGCAGTTGGCCAGACCCAGGCCACGGGTGTTGTGCAGGTGGGCGGCGCCGGCCAGGTGGCCGATCTCGCTGCGCAGCCGCGTGAACAGGCGCCGCACCTGGGCCGGGTGGGCCACGCCGGTGGTGTCCGACAGGCCCACCTCGTCCACCCCGGCGGCGGCCAGTTGTGCGGCCAGGCGCAGCACCTCGTCTTCGTCCACGCGGCCCTGCAGCGTGCAGCCGAAGGCGGTGGAGATGCCCACCTCCACCACCACCTGCGGCGCATGCTGCTGGCGCGCGTAGACCACCGCGGCCACCTCGTCCACCATCTGCGCGCGGGTCTTGCGCACGTTGGCCATCGAGTGCGCTTCGCTGGCCGACACCGGCAGCGTGATCTTCTGCACCCCGGCGGCAAAGGCGGCTTCGGCGCCTTTCAGGTTGGGCACCAGGGCCATCACGCGCAGGCCGGGGTGGCTGAGGGCGTGTGCCACCACGGCCTCGATGTCGGCCATCTGCGGCAGCAGCCGCGCCGGCACGAAGGAGCCGACCTCGATCTCGCGCAGGCCGGCCGCCACGAGTGCGTCGATCCACGCGCGCTTGGCTGCGGTGGGCATGGTGCGCGCCACGCTTTGCAGGCCGTCGCGCGGGCCGACCTCGCTGATCAGGACATGGGGAGATGCCATGGCCGGCACGATACCCGAGCGGGGATACTGGCGGCAGATGAACACACCCACGCACCACCTCCACACCTTCCCCCACGGCCTGCGCGCGCTGGCCCTGCCGCTGCCGGATGCCGTGACGGCCAGCGTGTCTGTCTTCATCGCCAGTGGCAGCGTGCACGAGCGCCGGGCGCTCAGCGGCATCGGCCACGTGGTGGAACACATGGTCTTCAAGGGCACCCGCACCCGCGACGCACGCCGCATCAACCTGGACGCCGAGCGCCGCGGTGCCGAGGTCAACGCGCACACCGACAAGGACCACAGCGCCTTCCACCTGTGCGGCCTGCCGGCGCACGCGGCCGAGTTCGTGCCGCTGCTGGCCGATCTGGTGCTGGCGCCCACCTTTCCCGCCGATGAGCTGGAACGCGAGCGCCAGGTGCTGCTGCAGGAGTTCAGCGAAGACGAAGACGATCCCATGGCCACGGCCTACAAACTCTTCGACCACGCCTGTTATGGCCTGCACCCGCTGGGCCAGCCGGCCATCGGCCGCCGCGCCAACATCGAACGGTTCACGCGTGACGACCTGGTGCGCTGGACGGCGCAGCAGTTCACCGCCGCCAACACCGTGGTGGCGGTGGCCGGGCCGGTGCAGCCGGACGCCTTTTTTGCCCAGGTTGAAGCGGCATTCGGCGCGATGCCCGCCGGCATGCCCCATGCCGTGGCAGCACCGGCCTGGCACGGCGGGCTGCGCACCAAGCGCGTGGACGCCGGCAGCCAGAGCCACCTGGTGCTGGGCTTCCCGTTGCCGCCGCTGGGCGCGGACGACCCGAGCGGCGAGCTGGCTGCGCTGGCCTTCGGTGAGGGCATGAGCGCGCCGCTGATGGCCGAACTGCGTGAGCGCCTGGGACTGGTCTATTACGCCGCCTGCGCGGCCGACGCCACGCTGCTGGCGGGTGAGTTCGTCGTCGAAGCGTCGTTCGGTGCCGAGCAGCAGGGCCAGGTCCTGCCCGCCGTGGTGGCGCTGCTGCAGCGGCAGGCCGAACAGGTCATGCCGCTGGACCTGGAGCGCGCCCAGCACCAGCTGGCGTTGCGCCTGGCGCGGGGCCAGGAGCGGCCGGGGCGGCTGTTGGAGTCCGCCGTGCTGGACCTGCTGGCCCTGGGGCGTGTGCGCCCCCCCGCAGAACGCCTGGCGCAGGTGATGGCGCTGGGCACGGAAGACTTGCGCAGCAGCTTCGAGCGCCTGCTGGCCGCCGGTGCTGCGGCGGCGCTGGCCGGCGCCCTGCCACGCGGCGCCGCCGATGCGGCCCGCACGCAGCTGGCGCCGCTGCTGCGGGCCTGAAGTTCAGGCCTGAACTTCAGGCGACCGTTCAGGCCACGGACTTCCGCCCGGCCTGCCACAGCACAAAGGCAAACTCGTCGGCCCGTTCGTCGTCGAGCTGGCTGCGGGTGCTGCCCAGGCCATGGCCGGCGTCGAAGCTGACCCGCAGCAGCACGGGGTGACGTGAGGCGTTGGCCTTCTGCAGCCGCGCCGCCATCTTCGCGCCCTGCCAGGCCTCCACGCGCGAGTCGGTCATGCCCACGGTCAGCAGCACGGCGGGGTAACGCGTGCCGTCCTTCACATGGGCCAATGCGTCCATCGCGACCAGGCCGGTGAAACCATCGCGTTCGGTCACGGTGCCGAACTCCTCGATGTTGGGCGGCCCGTTCTGCGAAAACTCGGCGCGCAGCGGGTTGCTGACGCCGACGTTGGAGATCACGCCGGCAAACAGATCGGGCCGCTCGGTGAGCGCACGTCCGACCGTGATGCCGCCCGCCGAGCCGCCCTGGATGCTGAGCGTGCGCGGCGAGGTCCAGCCGGCGCGCACCAGGTGTTCGCAGCAATCGATCAGGTCGCGCCAGGTGTTGGGCTTGCTCAGCTTCTGGCCGCCCAGCCACCAGCGTTTGCCGTACTCGCCGCCGCCGCGCACATGGGCGGTGGCGAACACACCGCCACGCTCCAGCAGTGCCAGCACACGTGGGCTGAAGTAGGGCCCGCTGGTGATCTGGTAGGCGCCGTAGGCCTGCACCAGGGTGGGGTTGCGGCCGTCACGCTTGAGGCCTTTGCGCGCGACGATGGACAGCGGCACCTGGGTGCCATCGCGGGCGGTCGCAAACGTGCGGACGGCCTCAAATCCGGCCAGGTCCAGCGGTGACGGTGGCGCGATGCCGGTGCGTGTGGTCGCCCCCGACGCCGGGTCGTGGCGGAAGCCGGTGCTGGGCAGCAGCCAGGCCGTGCCGTCGATGAAAAAACCGTCGTCGGCGGTGCTGGCCGACAAGCCGCTGATCGAGCCTTCGAAGGGCAGCGGCACAGCCTTGACCTGGCCGTCGCGCCCCAGCTTGCGCAGGCTGTGGTAACCACCGTCCAGGTCCAGCAGGTACAGGCCGTCACGGGCCAGGGCCAGGCCTTCCAGCACCAGGCCGGCTTCCGGCACCACCGGCGTGGCGCTGGCAAAACTGGCGCCGGCCAGCGGGGTGCGCAGCACCCGGCCGTTGGGGGCGCCACGGGTGCTCAGCAGGTAAAGGTGTTCGTTGTCGAAGGCATAACCGGTGACCTCGTCTTCCACGGTGCACACCGGCAACCAGCGGGCGCGGCCGGCGGTCACATCGGCCAGTGGCGCCACGTACAACGGGTTCTGGCGCCGCACGCCGCCGTACAGCACCAGCACGGCCCAGGGGCTGCCGGGCGTGGCGGACACACTCGGGAACTCGGTTTCGGCCACCGGCAGCGCGGGGTCACGGCCATGGGCCACCAGCAGCACATCGTCCTTCGGGTCCGTGCCCAGCCGGTGCAGCAACGCGGGCGAACGTTTGTAGTAGTCCACCGTGCCGGCCTTCGACAGGTCGGCCAGGCGGCCATAAAAGAACCCGCTGCCGTCGGGCAACCAGGACGGGCCGGCGTACTGCGTGCCCGGGATGCGCTCGGGCAGCACCCGCTGCGTGCTGACCTCCATCACGTGCAGCACCGAGTTTTCGCTGCCGGCGGGTGACAGGCCGTACACCACGTGCCGGCCGTCGGGCGAGGGTACCCACCAGTCCAGCGAGATGTGCACACCGCCGTCGCCCTTCATCGTCGTCGGGTCGATCAGCAGGGTCTCGGCACCGCCGGCCAGCGGCCGCGTGGCGAGCTTGAAGTTGTCGCTGCCGGCCGGGCGCACCTGGTAGAACAGGCGTTCGCCGGCCTTTTGCGCGCCATAGGCCACGGTGCTGCCGCCTGACAGTGCGCTGATGCGACGCTTCAATGCATCGCGGCCCGGGATGGCCCCCAGCATCTGGCGGGCGTGGGCGTCCTGCCCGCGCATGAAGGGCTCCCAATCGCGGTCCTTCGGGTTTTCCATCCAGCGGTAGGGGTCCACCACGGTCTGGCCGAAAAACGTCTCGCGCACAGGCTCGATGCGCGCCACCGGCGGGCCACGCCGCGCAGCAGCGGCCAGGGCGGTGAGTGGGAAGCTGGGGGCCAGGGCCAGCGTGGACAGGGCACCAGCGTGGCGCAGCCATTGGCGGCGCAGGGAGTTGTGCAGCATGGGGTGGATGGTGTGGATGAAGGTCCGCAGCCTGTCGCCAACCGCCGTCGGCGTCAACTGCCTTGTTTGACCGGCAGGTTCAGCAGCAGGTTCTGCGGCTTGAGTTTCACCAGCTGCTGCGCATCGGCCATCAGCCCCAGGTAGACCGGCGCACCGGCCACGTCGGGCCGCATCTCGCCGGGGTCGGCGAAGCGCAGGCGGAACAGGCTGAGCAGGCGCTGCTGGCGCTCGGGCTCGATGTCACGGCCTTCGTACAGATCGTTCAGCAAGGTGCTGGCTTCGGCGTCCAGGCCCAGGTGCCAGCGCCAGGCGGTGTCGTCCACCTGTTGCAGCGGCTCGATCGTGACCTGCACCCCCAGCAGATGACGGGTCCAACGCACCAGCACCCGCGCCAGGGCCTGCAGCCCGGAATGTTTGTTCACCAGCCCGAACTGGATGCCATGGCCCAGGTCGCGCTGGACCTGGTGCGTGAGGTCCAGCAGAAAGGGTGTGCCCAGCTGCGGCTTGGCGGCACGCTCGAAATAGGCCGTGCTGTTGTCGGGCGACAGCACCTGCAGGTCCAGCCGCCTCAAAGGTGCCTGGGCTTCGACCAGCAGTTGGCCCAGGGTGCCGAAGCCCTGGGTCTCGTGGTTCAGGTCGAGTGTGTCGCGGTCGCCCAGCAGCACACGGCCTTCGTGGTGGGTGACACGTTGTGGGCGGAACAGCAGCTCGGCCGCGCGCCACTCAAAAGCGTCGTCGCTGTCATCCAGCAGGCCGCGCACCAGGGCCTGCAGCACCAGCTCGATGAACAGCGGCGGCAGCGTGATCGGCCCGCCGCGGAACAGGCGCAGCAGCCAGCCTTCCAGCGTGCCGGCGGCCTGTGCGTCGTCGCGGAAGGCCAGCGCATGCTGCCAGTTCTCGCGTGCGTCGGCGTCCTTCAGTGCGGCCAGTTCCTGCGGCGTGACCGGGCGCAGCGGCTCGGCCTGCAGCGCGGTGTGCAGGCGGCGCTCGGCTTGGCAGGACTCGGGCACCAGGGCCAGTTCAGGGCGTGCAAAAAAAGCCCGCCACCAGGCGGGTGTGGGGCGGTGCCAACCCTGTGCATCACGTTCCAGCGTGGTCCATTGGGTGTCAGGCCAGGGGTTCAGGGCCACAGCTGCTCCATCGTGGCCTGGAAGTCGGCCGCCACACGCGTCGGCACCTGCACCCGGCGGCCGGCCACCCAGGTCTGGCAGAAGGGCGGGGCGTTGGTGGCAAACACCGTGGCATCCAGCGTGTGGCTGATCGGCACGCCCTGCAGGCCCGGTGCCTGCGGGTCCAGCACCAGCAGGTCGGCACGTGCACCCGCCTGCAGGCCCCAGGCGCCCAGGCCGGCCGCCGCAGCGCCGCCATCCCCGCAGCGTTGGAACAGCGTGGCCGCTGGTTCTGCCGCCACCACGTTGCGCCGACGTTGGCTCAGGCGCTGGCCATACTCCAGCCAGCGCAGCTCTTCGGGCCAGGCGCGGGCCATCTGGCTGTCGGAGCCCACGCTGAGCGGCGTGCCGCTGGCCAGCCAGTGCGCGACGTCGGTCAGGCCGTCGCCCAGGTTGGCCTCGGTGCTGGGGCAGATCACCACACCGGCGCCGCAACGCGCCACCGCTTCGATCTCGGCTGGCAGTGCATGCGTGGCGTGCACCAGCTGCCAGCGCTGGTCCAGCCGCAGGTGCTGGCACAGCCACTCGATGGGGCGCTGGCCGGTCGCGGCCAGGCAATCGTCCACCTCGCCCGTTTGTTCTGCGATGTGCACGTGGATGGGCGCCGGGTCGTCCGCACAACGGCGGGCGAGCTCGGCGATGGCCTCGGGCGTGGCGGCGCGCAGGGAATGGATGGCAACCCCGGCGCTGACCCCCGGCAGACCGAGTGCGCGCACGCCGTCGCGCAGCGCCAGCACCTGGTCCACATCGGTGGCGAAGCGGCGCTGATCGGGCCGCAGCGTGGGGTGCGTGAAACCGGCGCGTTGGTAGAGCACCGGCAGCAGCGTCAGGCCGATGCCGACCTCGGCTGCGGCTTCGGCCAGCGCGCGGGCCATCGCCAGCGGGTCGCTGTAGCGGTTGCCGTCTTCGGCATGGTGCAGGTAGTGGAACTCGCAGACCTGGGTGTAGCCGCCGGCCAGCAGCTCGGCATAGAGCTGGGCGGCGATGCAGCGCAGCTGCGCCGGCGTGAGCCGCAGCGCGACGCCGTACATGCGGTCGCGCCAGGACCAGAAGTCGTCGTGGTCACCGGCGCGGCGCTCGGCCAGGCCGGCAAAGGCGCGCTGGAAGGCGTGGCTGTGCGCGTCCACCAGGCCGGGCAGCACCGGGCCGGGCAGGATGGTGGCGCCGGGCGGTGCCGGCATGCCGGGGGTCACGTCCGCCCAGCGGCCGGCGCTGTCGGTCTGCAGCAGGACGTCGGCCTGCCAGCTGCCGGCCAACCACCCGTGTGGCGCCCACAAGAGCGTCATGTGGCCCCCTTGGCGCTGCGCGCCGTCCCCCCGAGGGGGAGTGAGCGCCTTCGGGGCGGCCGTGCGGCGCTCATGCCGGCCGCCAATCGCGCAGCGTGGTCACCAGCTGGGTGAGCAGGGGCGTGACCTCGGCGGCGCGTGCATCGTTCCAGCGCGCCGGCACTTCGTCCATGTAGGCGCGCCAGCACATCTCCAGCTGCACCGCGTGCACGCCATCCGACGGCCGGCCGAAATGGCGCGTGATGTGGCCGCCCTTGAAGCGGCCGTTGACCACATGGCTGTAGCGCTCCTGCGCGGCCAACACGGCGCTGAGCTGATCGCACAACGACGCCGCACAGGCCGCGCCATGGGCCGTGCCCAGGTTCATGTGCGGCAGCGTGCCGTCGAACAACCAGGGCAGCTCGCTCTTGATGCTGTGGGCGTCGAACAGCACCGCGTGGCCATGTTCGCCCTTCAGCCGCGCCAATTCCTCTTGAAGGGCCTGGTGGTACGGGCGCCAGTACAGCGCCACGCGGCGCTGGATCTCGGCTTCGTCGGGCACCTGGCCTTCGAGGTAGATCGGCTCGCCGGTGAAGTGCCGGGTGGGGCACAGCTCGGTGTTGTTGACGCCGGGGTACATCGGCGCGTTTTCGCTCGGCCGGTTCAGGTCGACCAGGTAGCGGCTCTGGGTCGGCACGATCATGCCGGCGCCCAGGTCGGCGGCGAAGGCGTAGAGCCGGTCCAGGAACCAGTCGGTGTCTTCCACCTGCAGCGCACGCTCGGTGTAACGCGCGCGCTGGTCGGCGGGGATCTGGGTGCCGACGTGCGGGAAGCTGATCAGCAGCGGCGTGCGGCCGCGGTGCAGGGTGAAGCTCATGGGTTGCCGCCGGGCCGTCCCAAGGCAACCCAGGGCCCCATCGGGGGGCAGCGAAGCGTGGGGGTCGTCATGGCGCGATTCTGGCGCCGCCGCTGATCACGGCCTGGGCCAGGGGGTTCCCGAGCGCATACGCCAGGTCACGCGGGTGGTTCGCATCCCAGACCGCGAAGTCCGCGCGCTGCCCGATGGCGATCTGCCCACGGTCGTGCAGGCCCAGCGCGCGGGCGCCGTTCAGCGTGGCGCCCAGCCAGGCTTCCAGCGGCGTGAGCCGGAACAGCGTGCAGGCCATGTTCAGCATCAGCGGCATGCTGAGCACCGGCGACGAACCCGGGTTGTGGTCGGTGGCAATCGCGATGGGCACACCCGCGGCGCGCAGTGCCTGCACCGGCGGCAGCCTGGTTTCGCGCAGGAAGTAATACGCGCCGGGCAGCAGCATCGCCACCGTGCCGGCGTGTTGCATCGCGGCAATGCCGTCGGCCGAGAGCCACTCCAGGTGGTCGCACGACAAGGCGCCAAAACCGGCGGCCAGTGCCGCGCCGCCCTGGTCGCTGAGCTGTTCGGCGTGCAGCTTGACCGGCAGGCCCAGGGCCTGCGCCGCTTCAAAGACACGCCGCGTCTGTGCCGGGCTGAAGGCGATGCGCTCGCAGAAGGCGTCCACCGCGTCCACCAGGCCTTCGGCATGCAGTGCAGGCAGCCATTGGCAGACAGCGGCTATGTAGGCGTCGGGCTGGCCGTCGAACTCCGGCGGCAGCGCGTGGGCGGCCAGGCAGGTGGTCTTGACCGTCAGCCCGGTCTCGCGGCCGACGCGGCGCGCCACGCGCAGGCAGCGCGCTTCGGCCGCGGCTTCCAGGCCGTAGCCGCTCTTGATCTCCAGCGTGGTCACGCCGCCGGCACGCAGCGTGTGCGCGCGGCGCAGACCGGATGCAAACAAGTCGTCGGCCCGTGCGGCGCGGGTGGCAGCCACCGTGGAGCGGATGCCACCGCCGGCGCGTGCGATGTCTTCGTAGCTGGCGCCTTGCAGGCGTTGTTCGAACTCGGCGGCGCGGTCGCCACCGTAAACCAGATGCGTGTGTGCGTCGACAAAACCCGGGGTCAGCAGGGCACCGTCCAGGTGATGTTCGGCTTGCGGCTGCAGGCCCGCGGGCAGGTCGGCTTCGGCACCGACCCAGGTGATCTGTTCGCCGTCGGTGAGCACCGCGCCGCGTTCGATCAGTCCCCAGCCGTCCACCATTGTCGAGATGCGCGCGCCGCGCCAGAGTTGTTTCCGGGGTTGGGTCATTCGTCGACTCCGATCCACCAGCCCTCGGCCGGTGCGGTGGTGGTGGTGCAAGGCCAGTGCAGCCGGTGCACGCCGGCTTCGAAAAAACCGCGCTGCGGCCAGCGCGTCGGCGCCGGCTCGCCCGCCTGCGCGGCCAACAGTTCACCGGCCAGCCCCTGCAGCATCAGGTTCAGGTCGCGCGTGGGCCCGCCCAGCAGCCGGCAGCCGGGTGCGGCGGCGCCGTCGAAACACAGCGGCACATCGCCCAGGCGTTGGTGGTGTTCACCGCCCGGAAGTGCCAGCGCCACACCTTCGCCCTGCAGCACCACGAACCAGCGCGTGACGCCCAGGAAGGCGGAAAACGGCCCGTCGGCGCTGATGTCGGCCAGGCTCAGGCGCAGCCGCCAGTCACCCTGCGCCGGCCAGCGCAGCAGCTCACGCGTCTGGCCCCCGCCGTTTTTCCAGGGCGTGGGCGGCACCTCGTCGGCCAGCAGCATCATGGTTTGAAGCGCCCTTCGATGGTGTAGCGCGTGCCCGGGTGCACCAGCCGCGCGAGGGTGATCGGGCGTTGCCGGTCTTCGGTGCGGCGCACCACGATCAGACAGGGCTCACGCGCCGGGATGCCCAGCAGCCGCGCTTCTTCGGCCGTGGGGGCCGCGGCTTCGATGCCGTACTGCGCCTCCCAGAACGGCGCCACCTGCAGCAGGTAGTGTGTGGGCGTGGTGGTGCGGAAGTCCACCGCCAGGTAGTCGGGCGCGGCGGCCGGGTTCACGTAGCGGTCTTCGCACTGCAGCGGCACACCGTCGCGGTGGTGCACGATCAGCGTGTGGAACACCGGCCCGCCGGGCAGCAGGCCCAGGCGCTCGGCCAGGGCGGGCGTGGCCACCTCTTGCCGCGCCAGGTGCACCGTGGCGCTGTGGTGGTGGCCGTCAGCTTCGATCTGTTCGTGCAGATCCCGGATGTTCAGCTGCGAGGCCACGCGGGCCAGCGGCGCGGCAAAGGTGCCTGCGCCCTGACGGCGCTGCAGCAGGCCTTCGTTTTGCAGCTCGCGCAGCGCACGGTTCACCGTCATGCGGCTGACGTTGAAGCGGGCCACCAGTTCTGCCTCTGACGGCATCAGCGCGCCGGCCGGCCAGCGGCCACGCGACAGGCCGTCCTTCAGCCAGGCTTTCACGCGGGCGTAGGGCGCCTGGGCTTCGGGCCGGGCAGCGGTTCTGGGCATGCCGCAGATCCTACTTGCGTCCACTTGTCTAGACAAGTACAGTGCGCCGCATCGACGATCCGAGGGCGCCGCCATGACCGACCTGTCCACCGTCCACCGCAGCGCGCAACCGCGCACCGTGCGCGCGCCGCATGGCGCACACATCAGCTGCGCCAACTGGCTGATCGAAGCCGCCTACCGCATGGTCCAGAACAACCTGGACCCTGAAGTGGCCGAGAACCCCGACGCCCTGGTGGTCTACGGCGGCATCGGCAAGGCGGCCCGCAACTGGGATTGTTTCGAGGCCATCCTCGGCAGCCTGAAGGCGCTGAAGCCGGATGAAACCCTGCTGGTGCAGAGCGGCAAGCCGGTGGGTGTGTTCCGCACGCATGAAGACGCACCACGGGTGCTCATCGCCAACTCCAACCTGGTGCCCAAGTGGGCCACCTGGGAGCACTTCCACGAGCTGGACCGCAAGGGCCTGATGATGTACGGCCAGATGACGGCCGGCAGCTGGATCTACATCGGCAGCCAGGGCATCGTGCAAGGCACCTACGAAACCTTCGTCGAAGCGGCGCGCCAGCATTTCGGTGGTGTGGCTGCGGGCAGGTGGATCCTGACGGCCGGCCTGGGCGGCATGGGCGGCGCGCAGCCGCTGGCCGCCAGCTTTGCCGGCTTCAGCAGCCTGAACATCGAGTGCCAGCAAAGCCGCATCGATTTCCGCCTGCGCAGCCGCTACGTGGACGAACAGGCCACCGACCTGGACGACGCGCTGGCCCGCATGGCGCGTTACGCGGCCGAGGGCAAAGCCGTCAGTGTGGCGCTGCTGGGCAACGCGGCCGAGTTGCTGCCACAAATGGTGGCGCGTGGCGTGCGGCCCGACCTGGTGACCGACCAGACCTCGGCCCACGACCTGATCCACGGTTACCTGCCGCCGGGCTGGAGCGTCGAGCAGTGGCGCGCCGCGCAGGCCGACGAATCGCAGCATGCCCGGCTGCGCGATGCCGCCGCACTTGGCTGCGCGGTGCACGTGCAAGCCATGCTGGACTTCCAGGCCATGGGCATCCCCACGGTGGACTACGGCAACAACATCCGCCAGGTGGCGCTGGACGCGGGCGTGAAGAACGCCTTTGATTTCCCGGGCTTCGTGCCGGCTTATGTGCGCCCGCTGTTCTGCCAGGGCAAGGGCCCGTTCCGCTGGGTGGCGCTGTCGGGGGACCCGGAAGACATCCGCAAGACCGACGCGAAGATGAAGGAGCTGTTCCCAGCCGATGCCCACCTGCACCGCTGGCTGGACATGGCGGGTGAGCGCATCGCCTTCCAGGGCCTGCCGGCGCGCATCTGCTGGGTCGGCCTGGGCGACCGCCACCGTGCCGGCCTGGCCTTCAATGAGATGGTCAAGAGCGGTGAGCTGAAGGCGCCCATCGTGATCGGCCGCGACCACCTGGACAGCGGCAGCGTGGCGTCGCCCAACCGCGAGACCGAGGCCATGAAAGACGGCAGCGACGCCGTGAGCGACTGGCCGCTGCTGAACGCGCTGCTCAACACCGCCGGTGGCGCCACCTGGGTCAGCCTGCACCATGGCGGCGGCGTGGGCATGGGCTACAGCCAGCACAGCGGCGTGGTGATCGTCTGCGACGGCACCGACGCCGCGGCCAAGCGCATCGAACGGGTGCTGTGGAACGACCCGGGCACCGGGGTGATGCGGCATGCCGATGCAGGTTACGACATCGCTGTGCAGTGCGCCAAGGATCAGGGCCTCAACTTGCCGATGGTGCCTTGATGCTGCTGCGGCCCGGCCAACTCTCGCTCGACGAACTGCAGGCCATCCACGCGGGCGGCCAGCCGCTGCTGATGGACCCGCAAGCGCTGCCTGCCATCCAGGCCAGCGCCGCCGTGGTGCAGGCTGCGGCTGCGGGTGATGCCGCGGTCTACGGCGTCAACACCGGCTTCGGCAAGCTGGCCAGCACCCGCATCAGCGCGGAGGACCTGGCCACGCTGCAGCGCAACCTGATCCGCAGCCACAGCGTGGGTGTGGGCGCGCCGCTGCAGCCGGCGGTGGTGCGGCTGATGCTGGCGCTCAAGGCCGCGAGCCTGGCGCGTGGTTACTCCGGCGTGCGCCCGGTGGTGATCGACACCCTGCTGGCCGTGCACAACGCCGGCCTGGTGCCTTATGTGCCCAGCCAGGGTTCGGTGGGCGCCTCGGGTGACCTCGCGCCGTTGTCGCACATGACCCTGGCGCTGATGGGCGAAGGTGAGTTCCTGGTGACACAGGAAGGCGACCCTTCGGGCCGCGTGGGCGTGCGACAGCCCGCGGCCCAGGTGCTGCGTGCCAAGGGCATCGCGCCATTGGTGCTGGAAGCCAAGGAAGGCCTGGCGCTGATCAACGGCACGCAGACCAGCACCGCGCTGGCGCTGCACGCGCTGCTCAGCTTCGAGCCGGTGCTGGAAGCGGCGTTGGTGGTGGGTGCGCTGACGGTGGACGCCGCCCGCGGCAGCGACGGCCCCTTCGACCCGCGCATCCACCTGCTGCGCGGCCAGCCGGGCCAGATCGACGTGGCGCAGTACTACCGCGCCCTCTTGCAGGGCAGTGCGATCCGCGCATCGCACACCGAAGGCGACGACCGTGTGCAGGACCCGTACTGCTTGCGCTGCCAGCCGCAGGTGGTGGGCGCCTGCCTGGACCAGCTGCGCCACGCGGCCCTGGTGCTGGTGCGGGAGGCCAATGCCGTCACCGACAACCCGCTCGTGTTTGCCGAAGATGGGGCCATGCTCAGCGGCGGCAACTTCCACGCCGAGCCTGTCGCGTTGGCCGCCGATGCGATGGCCTGCGCCATCGCCGAGGTGGGCGCCATCGCCGAACGCCGCATCGCGATGCTGATCGACAGCAGCGTGTCGCGCCTGCCGCCGTTTTTGTGTGCCGATGCCGGCCTGAACAGCGGTTTCATGATCGCGCACGTGACGGCTGCGGCGCTGGCCAGCGAAAACAAGTCGCTCGCGCACCCGGCCAGCGTGGACAGCCTGCCCACCAGCGCCAACCAGGAAGACCACGTGAGCATGGCCACGTTCGCGGCGCGGCGCTTGCAGGCCATGATCCAGAACGTCACCCACATCCTGGGCATCGAGCTGCTGGCCGCGGCCCAGGGCGTGGAGTTCCTGCGCCCGCTGCAGAGCTCGCCGCCACTGGAAGCCGTGCACACGCTGCTGCGCGAACATTGCCCCGCGATGATGCAGGACCGCTACCTGGCGCCCGACATCGAGGCCGCCAGCGCGCTGGTGGCCGACGGGTCGCTGGCCCGCATCTTGCGAACCTTGCCTGCGCTGCCCACACTCTGGATTCCCGCCTGACCGTCCCCTTGCACGCCACCCCGAGGAGCCCCATGAAAAAGACCCTGATCGCCGCCGCCATCACCTTCGTTTCGCTGAGCGCTTCGGCCCAGACCGCCGTCTCCATCGGCATCTCCGGCTGGACCGGTTTTGCCCCGCTCACGCTGGCCAAGGAAGCCGGCCTGTTCAAGAAATACGGCCTGGACGTGACGATCAAGAAGATCCCGCAGAAAGACCGCCACCTTGCGATTGCCAGCGGCGACATCCAGTGCGCCGCCACCACGGTGGAGACCTGGGTGGTCTGGAACGCCAACGGCGTGGCCACGACGCAGATCTTCCAGCTCGACAAGAGCTACGGCGCCGACGGCATGGTGGTCAAACCCGGCATCAACAGCATCAAGGACCTGAAGGGCAAGACCGTGGCCGCCAGCGCACCCGGCACGGCGCCGTACTTCACGCTGGCCTGGATGCTGGCCAAGAACGGCCTGACGCTGAAGGACGTGAACATCGTCAACCTGGAGCCGCAGGCCGCTGCCAACGCCATCCTGGCCGGCGCCGCCAACCTGGATGCGGCAATGACCTACGAGCCCTACCTGGGCGCGGTGCGCGCCAAGCCCGAGGCCGGCAAGATCATCGCCACCACGCTGGACTACCCGATGATCATGGACACCTTCGGCTGCACACCCAAGTTCCTGGCCGAGTCGCCCAAGGTCGCCAAGGCGCTGGCCGACGGTTATTTCGACGCCGTGGCCATGATCAAGGCCGACCCGAAAAAGAGCTTCGAAATCATGGGTGCCGACGTCAAGCAGACGGCCGAAGCCTTCGAGAAGAGCCAGGCCTACCTGCGCTGGCAGGACCGCGACGCGAACCAGAAGTTCTTTGCTGGTGAACACGCCGCCTTCAGCAAGGAAGCCGCCGATCTGCTGCTGGCCGCCGGCATCATCAAGCAGATCCCGGACCTGACCAAGCTCGCGAACACCTCGTTCCTGAAGTGAGCCCCCAAGCTCTCTCCGTTCGCTGCCCCCAGGTCCTGTCAAGGGCCTGTTCCAGGCCCTGGGGGCGTGGCGCCCTTGGGGCGGCCCGGCGGGCGCCGACGTGAAACCGCTGACCCCGGTCGCCCCGGGCACGCGTGTTGTGCTCGGTGTGTCCTTCTTTGTCGTCTTTGTGGCCGTCTGGGCCGCTGTCACCTTCGGCGGCCTGGTGCCCAAGATCTTCCTGGCCGACCCGCTGCAGATGCTGCGCTCGGGCTGGGTGCTGCTGACGGAGATGGGTTTTGCCCACGACATCGGCATGACGGTGTGGCGCGTGCTCGGCGGCTTCTTGATCGCGGCCGCGCTGGCGCTGCCGCTGGGTGTGCTGATGGGTGCGTACAAACCGGTGGAGGCGTTTTTCGAGCCCTTCGTCAGCTTTGCGCGTTACCTGCCGGCGAGTGCCTTCATCCCGCTGCTGATCCTGTGGGTGGGCATCGGCGAGGCGCAGAAACTCGCCGTCATCTTCATCGGCAGTTTCTTCCAGCTGGTGCTGATGATCGCGGTGACCGTGGGCAACACCCGGCGTGATCTGGTGGAGGCCGCCTACACCCTGGGCAGCAGCGACGCCAGCCTGGTTCGGCGGGTGCTGATCCCCGGCGCCGCGCCCGAGATCGCCGAGACGCTGCGCATGGTGCTGGGCTGGGCCTGGACGTACGTGATCGTGGCCGAGCTGATCGGCGCCAGCAGCGGCATCGGCCACATGATCACCGACAGCCAGGCGCTGCTGGCCACCGACCAGATCATCTTCGGCATCATCGTCATCGGCCTGATCGGGCTGGTGAGCGACTTCGCCTTCAAGTGGGCCAACCGGCGCTTGTTTCCGTGGGCGCAGCTGCGATGAACGCGGCGGTGCTGCCTTCAGTTCAGCGCGGCGGGGCCGATACCGAGGGAGTGAAGAAGCTCCTCGCCCTCTGGCGCTCGATGAACGTCGACGACGATGCCTTGGCCGATTACCGCGCCGGCATCGTGACCAACCTCAGCCTGCTCGGGGCTGCGGCGCTGGCGGCCCTGGCCGTGCTTCATCTGGCTGGCGGCCGGCTGCTGCTGATGCTGCTGAACCTCGCCGTGGCCGGGCTGCTGCTGGGCAGCGCCTGGGCCCTGAGCGGGGGCCGCCGGGCCTGGGTGCCGTTCCCGGTGCTGATCTCGCTGCTGATCGCGGCCAATGGGGCTTCCATTCACTGGCAGGGCGTGCCTGGGGTGTTGTGGGCCTTCCCGACGCTGTTCCTGTGTTACTTCGTGCTGCCGCGCCGGCTGGCGCTGGTGTTGAGCCTCGTCCTGCTGGTCGTCGTGGGCTTTGTCAGCCTGGCGCCGTTGGGCATGGGCCTGTCCCTGCGGGTAGTCTTGTCGATGGCCTTCGTGCTGCTGATGATCAACGTGGTGCTCGGTGTGATGGGTGATCTGCAGCGCGCCCTCGTCACCCAGGCCATCACCGATCCGCTGACCGGCACCTACAACCGCCGCCATCTTCAAACGCACCTGGATCGCCTGTCGCCGGCCGCAGGCCATGCCACGGCCCCAGGGCCGGCGTTGCTGGCCATCGACATCGACCATTTCAAGCGCATCAATGACCAGCACGGCCACGCAGCCGGAGACCAGGTCCTGTGCCAGCTGGTGCAGGTGGTGTCCAGCCGGCAGCGGCTGGGCGATGTGTTGTTCCGCACCGGCGGTGAGGAGTTCATGTTGCTGTTGCCGCGTACCCGCAGCGCCGATGCCCAGCGCCTGGCCGAAGAGCTGCGCGCGCGTGTGGCCAGCAGCCCGTTGCTGCCCGACGGGCCGGTGACCGTGAGCATCGGTGTCAGCGCCCTGGCGGCGGGCCAGGGTGTGTCGGCATGGCTGAAGTCGGCCGACGCCGCGCTGTACCGCGCCAAGCAGGACGGCCGCAACCGCGTGGCGGTGGCGGCGTGAACAGCGGCATGAGCGGCGCCGGGGCATCACCGTTGCTGCAGGTGCGTGGCGTCGAGCGCCGCTTTGACAGCACGCTCGCGCTGCAGGCCACCGACCTGGACGTGGCGGAGAATCAGTTCATCACCATCCTCGGCCCCAGCGGCTGTGGCAAGAGCACGCTGCTGCGCATCGTGGCGGGGCTGGACCGGCAGACCTCAGGCGAGGTGCTGCTGGACGGCCGCCGCATCGAGGGCCCGGGCGCCGACCGCGGCATGGTGTTCCAGAGCTACACACTCTTCCCCTGGCTCACGGTGCTGGACAACGTGTGTTTCGGCCTGCGTGAACGTGGCCTGCCACGCGCCGAGCAGTTGGCGCTGGCACACGACTTCCTGGCCAAGGTGGGCTTGAAGGGTTTTGCCAACCACTACCCCAAGCAGCTCTCGGGCGGCATGCAGCAGCGCACCGCGCTGGCGCGTGCACTGGCCAACCGGCCGCGCATGCTGCTGATGGACGAACCCTTCGGCGCGCTGGACCACCAGACGCGCGAGCTGATGCAGGAGCTGCTGCTGGGCATCTGGGAGGCCGAACGCACCACGGTGCTGTTTGTCACGCACGACATCGACGAGGCCGTGTTCATGGCCAGCCGCGTGGTGGTGATGAGCGCCCGCCCTGGCCGCATCAAGCTGGACCGGCCGGTGGACCTGCCGCACCCGCGCCACTATGCGATGAAGACCACGCCAGTGTTCAGCGCGCTGAAGGCCGAACTGACAGAGGCGGTGCGGGCCGAGGTGATCGCGGCGCAGGCGGCGATGGCCTGAGGCTGCAGCGCAGGGCTGCAGCGCCCGACATCAGCGCCTGACATCAGCGCCCGCCGCCCGTGGGCCCGACGTAGCGCGACTGAATCCACATCCGGCGGCCCTGGGCACGCTGCTCCAGCACCTGGGCCAGCAGGCCGGTGCAGCGCGCCATCTGCGTGATCGCCAGGGCCGCATGGCGTGGCGCGCCCAGGCTGCGGCGCAGTGCCACGAGGCCGAAATCCAGCGTGGCGTGCACCGGCTGCGGTCCCTCGCCCCGCATCGCCCGCACCCAGCCGGGGGCGGGTGAGCCCAGCTGCCCGGCCAGCGCCAGCAGCGCCGCCGCCCGCGGATCGCCGCGTGGGAACAGCACATGGTGCACGCCCGGCAGGGCCTCGCCCCGCGCCCGGTACGAGGCTGCCACCTCGGCCGGCCGCCCCAGGTCCTCCAGCGCGTCGAACAACGACTCCACCGCCTCGAACTCCCCGCCACTCAGGCGGATGAAGCCGTATTGCAGGCTGGCCCCCACACAGGCGGCCAGGCTGCCCTGCACCGACGCCAGCATGCGGCCGGCCAGGCCCATCAGGTTCAGCATGATGTCCGCACACAGCACCAGTGCCTGGCGCAAAGGCTCCTGGGCGGATGCCGGCAGCCGCCACGCGCGGGCCACCTGGCGGTGCAGCGGCGTGGCCTCGGGCGCACGCCCCAGCACGCAGGCAAAGGCCACGCGCAGGTGCTGGCCCAGCGCTTGAGCCAGGGCGTCGCCCTGCAGTTCGGCACCGCCCTGCAGCTGCGGCATCGCCAGGCCCCACAGGGCCACCGAGCGGGATGCCGGGTCGGCCTGGCGCAAGGCCGCGGCCGTGTCGTGCCACAGCGGCGGCAACACCGGCGCCGGCCCCGCAAACGCCGCCGCCACCGTGGTGCCCCACAACAACGCGGCGGTGTCTTCCAGCGTCGCCGTGCGGGCCCAGTCCACCAGCCGGTGCCCGCGGATGACGATCTCGCCGTCCACCACGCCGGTGAGCGCGGTGTCCACCAGCGCCAGCCCGTCGTACAGCGTGGGCGCGGCCACGGCTGCAGGGCGGCGCCCGCCGCGGGCAGCGGTCTGCAGCCGATCCACCTCGTAGGCCGAGTAGAGGCTGCTGCGCGTTTGAGAGGGATCGGGCAGCGCTGTGAGCATGCCGCGGCTGACGTAGGCATACAGCGTGGCCTTGCGCACGCCCAGCCGTTGTGCGGCCTCGTCGGCGCTGAGCATCTCGACGGCAAAGCGGGGAGCAGGCGCTTGTGTCATGGGGGCGGCGGGAAAGCGGACGCAGTGGCAGGCAAGCTTGAGTTGATTACATTGATCAAGATTGACCGAAGCGGACAGTGTCGGCGAAAGTGGCCGCATGTCCAAGCCCGAAAAGAAGTGGTGGCGCCACCCTTTGTGCCGTGCGGTCTGGCCTTGCCTGCTGGCCACGGCGTGGCCGGCCGGCGCTGCCGAGCCGGAGGCGACCCAGCGCCTGGAAATCCGCGGAACAGCCGCCGTCGAGCGGCGCGCCGACCTGGCTGGCCGCCAGGTGGTGGGCCGCGACGAACTGCTGCGCCACGGCGATACGCGGCTGGCCGATGCGTTGGCCCGTGTGCCCGGGGTGTCGGTGGACGGGCGGGGCAGCGCCACGGCGCTCAAGCTCGGCGGCCTGGGCGACGGCCGAACGCTGCTGCTGGTCAACGGCGAGCCGGTGCCGCAGGGGTTTTCGCTCGACAGCCTGCCGCTGGACAGCCTGGAGCGTGTGGAGATCGTGCGCGGCGCCACGGTGCAGGCGGCGCAGGCCATCGCTGGCACCATCAACCTGGTGACGCGGCGCACCGCCACGGTGGCCGCGCGCGACATCAAGCTGTCGCTGGCCAGCCAGTGGGGCCGCCCGCAGGCCACGCTGACGCTGAACCTCGGCGACAAGGCCGGTGCCGCCACCTGGGGCCTGGGCCTGGTGGCCAGCAGCGAACGCCAGCACTGGCCGGCGACCATCCTCCAGCAGCGCCTGGCCGTGGACACCGGCGAGCTGACACAGCGCACCCGCACGCACAAGGTCGAGCAGGACCACACCGACGCGCTGGCGGTCAACCCCCGCTGGTCCTGGGCGCACACCGGCGGCGACGGCAGCCAGTGGCAGCTGAGCACCGACCACAGCCTGCGTTACGGCCAATCGCGCGGCGGTGTGTACGACCGGCGCACGCCGCTGGACGGCCCGCTGCCGGCCCAGCAGCGCAGCGACATGGCCTTGAACTACGACCGCCTGTTCTGGCGTGGCCGTCTGCAGGCCCAGCACCAGGCGGCCGATGGGGCACGCACAGAGGCGCGGCTGAACTTCACGCACTCGCGCCGCGCGCAGGACGCCCGCTTGCTGGGTGTCGACTTCGTGCCCCAACTGGTGCAGGACTCGGCCGTGGTCGGCACGGCCACCGACCAGTCGGTCGTGATGCACCTGCGCCACCAGCGCCCCATCGGCCCTGACCATCGGCTGGACCTGGGCCTGGAGTGGGAACACGCCCGCCGCGGCGAGGACCGTGTGCAGACCGAGCAGGTGCTGCCCGGCGGCCGCCCGCCCGAGAACCTGGACGAACGTTTTGACGCCAACGTGCAGCGCCAGGCGATGTTCGTGCAGGACGAGTGGACCCTGGGCGCGGGGGGCGAGGCGCAGCTGGGCCTGCGCCTGGAGCGGTTGCACACCGACAGCGCGGGCAACGTCTTCGACCGTGTGCAGCAGTCACACCGCTTGGTCGGGCCGGTGGCGCGCTGGTCGATCACACCGGCCGGTGATGCAGGCACTTTCAAGCTGGGCCTGTCGCGGGGTTTTCGCCTGCCGACGCCGCGCGACGTGATGCCGCGGCGCTACGTGCCGGTGGAGGTGTCGCCCACGGCGCCAGCCTTCACTGGCAACCCGCAGCTGCAGCCCGAGCGCGCCTGGAGCCTGGACACCAGCTGGCAGCGCAAGCTGGCGGCGGTGAAGGGGCAGTTCGTGGCCTCGGCCGCGCTGCGGCGCATCGACGACGTGATCCTCGACCGGCTGATCGTGCAGCCCGGTGTGGCCAGTGCCCCGTGGCTGCTGCAGCGCTTCAACGGCGGCCGGGCCTGGGCCGCCAGCCTGGAGCTGGAGGCCAGCGGCCAGACGGCCACACCGCTGGTGGCCGCCGCGCCACTGCGCTGGCAGGCGAGCCTGGCCCTGCACCAATCACGGCTGCAGCACGTGGCCGGGCCGCAGCCGGCGCTGCCCGGGCAAGCGCCCTGGCAGCTGAAGCTGGACCTGACCCAGGCGCTGTCCGCCACGCTCACGGCCCAGCTGGGCCTGCGGGCCCAAGGCCGGGCCGTGGCCGACCAGCCCAGCGACCGCCGGCTCGAAACGCGCGCGCGGCACAGCGTGGACGCCAGCCTGAGCTGGCAGCCGCAGCCGCGCCACCTGTGGCGGCTGTCGGCCTCGCCGCTGGTGGCCAGCGACGCGGTGGACGACAAGGCCGTGCGTGTCATCGAAAACGGGCGCCCCGTGCTTTACCGCGCCAGCGAGGCCTGGCAGCGCGGGGTCTTGTGGCGACTGGCTTACGAGCGGCCGATCTGAGGCAGTGACACGGGCCTTGACCGCGACCACCAGGGGCCAGATCTGAGGCTCTCGGACCCGTTGTTTCTGATCCGGCGGCCGGCCCCCAATGGCCTGGTGTGCACGCCGCACATGCGGCTGGATCAGCGCCACGCGACACGCGGGGCGACGAGGGGTTTGGCAGCCCGTGCCTGAAGCACTTGTTACGCCCGTCGCCTGCCCCGCCCCAACCACCACCCGAACAACAACGCGGTGACGTACATGCTCACCGAGTACAGCGCCGCCGGCAGCGCCAGCGGGAACTGCTGCAGCACCGACAACGCGATGAAGATCGCCAGCGTGGAGTTGTGGATGCCGATCTCGAAGCCGATGGCGATGGCGATGTCGCGTGGCAGCCGCGCCAGGCGGCCCACACCGTAACCGGCGCCCAGGCTCAGCACGTTGAAGGCCAGCACCACGCCGCCCAGCTCGGCGAAGGACGCGGCCAGGGCCGACCATTCCTTGCTGATGGCGACCACCGTGACGGTGGCCAGCACCAGGGCCGAAAAGGCCTTCATCGGCCCTTCCAGTCGCGCCGCAGAAGCCGGCCGCCGGGCCTGCAGCACCATGCCCAGCAAGACCGGGATGCCGATCACCAGCACCACCTCCAGCACCTTGCCAAACTGCAGCGGCACCACCTGCCCGCCACCCGCGTAGTGCGCGATGGCCGCGTTGGCGATCAGCGGCAGCGTGACAATGGACAGCACGGTGTTGACGGCGGTGAGCGACAGGTTCATCGCCACGTTGCCGCCGAACAAGTGGCTGAAGAGGTTGGCCGTGACACCGCCGGGCGACGCCGCCAACAGCATCAGGCCCACCGCGTACAGCGGTTGCAGGCCGGCCACCGCGATCAGCAGCACCGCCATCGCCGGCAGCACCAGCACCTGCAGGCCCAGCGCCAGCACCACGGCGCGCGGGTGCTGGCGCAGGCGGCGGAAGTCGTCCACCGTCAGCGTCAGCCCGAGGCCGAACATCACGATGGCCAGCGCGACCACCAGCCCCTGGGTCAGCGCGGCCGCGGGCATGCCTGGCTCAGCCTCGACCGTGCGGGCGCCTTGCCAGGCCCAGCACCCCGGCGCCGACCAGCATCAGCGCCAGCGGTGCGGGCTCGGGCACCGCCGTGAGCACGAAGTCGAAGGAATACGTGGCCGAGACACCGGTCTGCTGGACCCAGAAGGTGTAGTCGCCGGCCGACAGCGGCGGTGTGAAGCCGATGGCCGGGGTGCTGGTGCCCAAGTCGTCGATCAGCTCGCTGTTGGCGGTGCTGGTGCCGAAGTGCATCCAGCCCAGCAGGTTGTTCGGGTTGGTGCCGGTGGGCGGCTCGGTCAGCGTGGTGCCGGCCTGCAGCGCAAAAAACGAGAGGTTGTCGGCCGACACATAGGTCTGGTGGAAGATGGACACCAGTTCCCAGCCCGCGGGCACGGCGAAGCTGAAGTAATCGCGGTCGCCGGTGGTCGAGCGCATCAGCAGGGTGTTGAGGCCACCGGCGGCCGTGAGCACCGTGGGTGCGAGTCGGTCGCCCGACAGATCGGGGTCGGTGGTCTCGTCGTAGGTGAAAGCCTGGGCGCTGCCAGCGCCAGCCAGGCAGAGCAGGGCCGCGGCAGCGGCTGGGGTCAAGGGGGTCATGGCACATCTCCTCCGGTCAGGATTGAGCCGCCCGGTGTGGGCGGAGGCACCAACGACGGTGTTTGCCAGGAACTGTGTTCGTCTTTGCCCGGCCGCTGTGGCGCCCCGGCAAGTGCCTATTGAGCATACGAGCCGCGGCGCGGCTTCGCAAGCGGCATCCGTGGGCGCAGACTGTGGTGCCGCAGCCCCACCGAGAGACCCTGCATGGACGAGGATCTGGCGCGTGTCTTCCGCGGCATCGCCGACCTGTTTGCCGGCATGCCACCGGCCGTCTTCCTGACGCTGGCCTCGGGTCTGCTGGGCCTGGCGCTGTGGGCGCTGGTCCGCGCCGGGGGCAGTGTGCGCACCGTGCTCGCCGTTGCGCGCACGCCGCTGGCCGATCTGCGCTCGATGGCCGGTGGGCGCGTCAAGCTGCGCGGCACGGCCCAGCCGGGCCAAGGCGGGCGCGGCGTCATCTGGTACTCGCGCAGTCGCCGCAGCGGCCGTGACAGCTCGACGCTGACCACCACCGACAACTTCTGCATCGAAGACGTGCATGGCCGCTGCGCGGTGCAGACCGCACGAACCCACATCGTGCCGACCCGCTCGGACCACAGCGGGGGTTTTGGGGGCCAACGCAGCAGCGCCGTCGAGCGGGTGATCCAGATTGCCGATCCGGTGTTTGCCATCGGTTCTCTGCAGCGCGATTTGCCGCCGCTGGCCGACGTGCCCGGTGTGCACTGCCGGCTGGTGCGCGCGGGCGGTGTGCTGCTGGTGTCGGGTGCGTCGGAGGCCGAGGTCCAGGTTTTGTGCGGGCTCTGGGCCGTGGTGCAAACGGTGTGTGCTGCGGCTTGCGCTGCGGTCCTGGCGCTGGGGGTCTGGGCACACCTGGCCAGCTACCCGACCACCGACGGCAGCGTGCTCAACAGCTTCGTCGACGCGCTGCGCCACACACCCTGGCAACCCGAGCCCGGCCTGGCGCGCCCGTGACGGCCTGCGCCGGTGATCAGCCCATGTCTTGCAGGAAGGCCGCGAGCGCTGCGTTGAACCGCGCCGGCACCTCAAACTGCGGCAGCGCGCCGGTCGGCAACACGTCGATGCGCCAGTTCGGTTTGTCGCGCACGATGTGCAGGCCGCGGTAGTCGGTGAAATCGCCGCGCACGCCGTGGCTCACCCACACCGGCTGCGCGATCTGTTCGTACACGGTGTGGATGTCGGCACTGAACAAACCGGCCGACAAAAAGTGCAGTGGTGCGTGTTCCGCACCGGGCTGGCGGGTGGTGAGCACGGCGTAGCGCCAGAGGTCTTCGTCGATGGCCTTGGCACCCCAGGTGCGTTCCAGGAAGTAGCGGATCACGCCGGGTCGCGTCAGGCCGCGGAACAGTGCGCTGCCCCAGCCCGGACCGGTGAGCACCCGATGCAGCCCCGGCACCACGCGTGTGCTGCCCGGCGTGCCGCGCCAGGCCTTGTGGCCCATGAAGCCGGTGGGGCTGACCAGGGCCAGGCTGCGGAGGTGCGCCGGTTGTTCCACCGCAGCCCGGGCCAGGAATTCACAGGCCAATGACAGCGCCAGCGCGTCCACCGGTGCCGGCCCGCAGCGCTGCCGGATCAGCGACAGCACATCGTGCAGCGCATCGGTCATCAGCCGGGGCGTGTAGGCGCGGTCGCTGCGGGCCGACAGGCCGTAACCCGGCAGGTCGGGCGAAAAGACCGTGTGTGTCGCTGCGAAGTGTTCGTGCAGCGGTCTGACCTCGGCCGCCGAAGCCGCGGCGTTGACGCTGTGCACCAGCAGCAGCGGTGGTCCGTGACCAGCGACATAGACGTTGACGGGGCCGGCTGCACCGGTGATGCGGACACATTCGCCATGCACGGCCGGCGGCAGCGTCATGCGATGCCGGTGCGCTGCGCGCGACGCGTGAGGACATCGTTCAGCATGCAAGTCTCCTGGGTCGGGTGCGGGCAGCGCCGTTCAGGCGATGTTAGGGCTCAACCGACAGCGGACCCGGGGTCTTCGCAAGCCATCTCGCGCAAGCGACGCCCGGCGGCGCCGGCCAATTCACGGCGCAGGCCACTTCCCTTGAACGAAGCCTGGCGCAGGCGTAAGGGTTTCGGGCCCGGCACCTGCTCGGCCAGCAGTTCGCGCAGCCCAGCTTCGACCAGTGCCTTCAGCGTCGTCCCGTCGCGTTTTGCAGCGTGTTTGACCTGCAGCAGCAGGGCGTCTTCAATGTCCACGGTGATCTTCATCGGCGGGCCCATGTTGGTGTGCCAACGCGAGGTTATCCGACCTCGTGCGGCCCGCCAACGCGGCTGCGACAATCACGGCCAACTCCCTCTCCCTGCCCGCCATGAGCCACATCCTGCAAACCCTCCCCGCCGGCCAGCGTGTCGGCATCGCCTTTTCCGGCGGCCTGGACACCTCCGCGGCCGTGCACTGGATGCGCGCCAAGGGCGCCGTGCCCTGTGCCTACACCGCCAACCTGGGCCAGCCGGACGAAACCGACTACGAGGCCATCCCGCAGAAGGCGCAGGCCTATGGTGCCGACATCGCGCGCCTGGTGGATTGCCGTGCGCAGCTGGTGGCCGAGGGCATTGCCGCGCTGCAGTGCAGCGCCTTCCACATCCGCACCGGCGGTGCCACCTACTTCAACACCACGCCGCTGGGCCGGGCCGTCACCGGCACCGCGCTGGTGGTGGCGATGCGCGACGACGGCGTCAACATCTGGGGCGATGGCAGCACCTACAAGGGCAACGACATCGAGCGCTTCTACCGCTACGGCCTGCTGGCCAACCCGGCGCTGC
>JADMJD010000169.1 GCA_018780805.1 Rubrivivax sp.
GAAGCGCTCGCGCGAGCTGGGCATGCAGACCTTCGACCAGGCGCTGTTCGACCTGTTCGAAAACGGCGACATCAGCTATGAAGACGCGCTGCGCAACGCCGACAGCGTGAACGACCTGCGCCTGCAGATCAAGCTCAACAGCCAGCGCCAGCGCAACACCGACCTGTCGGCCGGCACCGAACACATGAGCATCGTGGGCCTGAAGGCCGATGCGCTGGGTGAAGCACCCAAGCGTCGGGCGGGTGACGGCGGCAAACCATAAGATGGGGGCATGAACGCCCCCACCCGCACCTACGACCCCGTTCCCTCTCATCGCGTGGCCTTCCTCGGCCTGGGTGTGATGGGCCACCCGATGGCCGGCCACCTGGCACGCGCCGGGCACCAGGTGACGGTCTACAACCGCACCGCCAGCAAGGCCGCCGCCTGGGTCGCGGCCTATGGCGGCCAGGCCGCCGCCACGCCGGCAGAAGCCGCGGCCGGCGCGCAGATCATCTTTGCGTGTGTCGGCAACGACGACGACCTGCGTGCCGTGACCCTGGGCGAACAGGGTGCCTTCGGCACGATGGCGCCGGGCAGCGTCTTCGTCGACCACACCACGGCCTCGGCCGCGATCGCCCGTGAACTGCACGCCGCGGCACAGGCCCGCGCGCTGCATTTCATCGATGCGCCGGTCTCCGGCGGGCAGGGCGGCGCCATCAACGGCGCGCTCACCGTGATGTGCGGCGGCGACCTGCAGCCCTTCGAGGCCATCAAGCCGGTGGCGCTGGCCTTTGCGAAGGCGGTCACGCTGGTGGGTGATTCCGGTGCCGGCCAGCTGGCCAAGATGGTCAACCAGGTCTGCATCGCCGGCCTGGTGCAAGGCCTGGCCGAGGCCATCGCCTTCGGCCAGCGCGCGGGCCTGGACATGCCGCTGGTGCTGGACGTCATCGGCAAGGGCGCGGCCCAGAGCTGGCAGCTGGACAACCGTGGCAAGACCATGGTCGACGACAAGTTCGACTTCGGTTTTGCCGTCGACTGGATGCGCAAGGACCTGGGCCTGGTGCTGGACGAATCGCGCCGCAACGGCGCGCAACTGCCCGTCACCGCGCTGGTGGATCAGTTCTACGCCGAGGTGCAGGCCCTGGGCGGCCAGCGCTGGGACACGTCCAGCCTGATCCGCCGGCTGAAGAAGTAGCCTTTGAAGCAGTGGCCTTATTTGGCCGGTGCGGGCTGGATCTTGGCCAGCTCTTCTTCGCTGATCAGCTCGAACACCCGCACCACCTTTGTCACCCCAGGCACCTGGCTGGCCAGTTCGGCCGCGCGTGTGGCCTCGCGTTCGGTGACACGGCCCATCAGGTAGACATGGCCGCGCTCGACCACCACCTTGGTGGCGTTGGCGAACACATCCTTGGCGTCGACGAAGCTGGCCTTGACCTTCAGGCCCAGCTGCAGGTCGTTCGCGCGCGAGGTGGTGGAGCTGTTGCCCGACACGGCCAGCTCGTTGACCACCGACTTGACGTTCTCGATCTTGCCCAGCGCCAGCTCGACTCGGCTGCGCTGGGATTCGTCCGGCACCTCGCCGGTGAGCAGCAGCATGCGGTTGTAGCTGGTCACGTTGACATGGCCCAACGTCGCCAGCTCCTTGACCAGGTTGCCGGCCTTGAGCTCGATGCCCTGGTCTTCCACCTGTGCACCGGTGGTGCGGCGGTCGGTGGCCACCAGCACGCTGCCGACCATGGCGCCGCCCAGGATGAGCGGGGCGCAGGCGGGCAACACGGTCAGGGCGGCCAGGGCCAGCAAGGGGGCGGCCAAACGAGGTGATTTCATGCGGGGTCCTGTTCTCCCATCAGTTGCAGGTCGAGCGCGTCGGCCAGCGCGTGCAGCATCAGCAGCTGCAGCTCTCGCACGCGGGCCGGCCGCTCGTGCGGCACGGCGATCAGCACATCGGTCTCGGCCAACGCGGCCTGCCACTCGGGTGCGGGCCCGGTGAAGGCAACCACGGTCATGTCCTTGTCGTGCGCGGCATCCACCAGGGCCCGAACGTCGGCGGGCGCCAGGCGATCATCCAGCAGCAGCAGCACGTCCCCCGGCAGGCCCAGCGCCTGCAGCGGCGCGGTGCCGGCGGCCAGGGCCAGCGCCGCCAGCGGCGGGCGCTCGCGCTCGAAGCCGTCGATGAACAGAGCCGCGGCATGCGGTGCCAACGCACCACCACAGACCAGCAGCTTGCCGCCGCCGGTGATGCTGCCCACGACCGCCTGCAGCGCGCCCGCCAAGGGGCGCGAGAGGGACTCGGCGGCCTGGTAGAGGAGGTCTGCGCTGTCGAAGAACTGCTGTTGGATTCGTTGCTCGAGCATCGTCACGAATCATATGACACGGGATTCGGTGCGCAGTTCCTCGCGGGCTTGTGAGCGAATTGATAAGACTGCAATGACCGCAATCCCTACCTTCAGCTCCCGGAGCCGGGTGCGCTCCGGCACACGAGATCTCCCCAGAATCAACATCCCAGGCGGTCAAGCCCGTCGCTCGACCATGGCCCGCAAGCTTGTCTACTCGGCGCCCACTGGCCGTGAAGCGGCCTCTACCGTTGGCAGACACACTGGCGATGCCAGCCTGGGCAGGGTCCACCTGGCGGCAACAGCGTGACCCTTGCGCCGGCATGCAAGTGCAGCAACCTCAGCGCTTCAACCGGCAAGGACAAAGACACGCTGACGGCACCGTCCACCTCGACGGTGATCAGAACGCAGTCGAACGCGGCGGCCGGATGCGCGACCCGATGCGCGGCAAGCCGCAGCCCGCTGTAGAGACACCCCGGCGCGATGGCACCACGCACTTGGCGCTGGCGCCCACGCAGTTCATGCAGCGCCAGGTTGGGTGGCGGCTCTGCGGAAGCCAGATTCGTGAGTGCTGTGTCGGCTTGGGTCGAGTGCTGGCACATACAAACGACTGCTGACCAGCAACCGATCTTTGTGGCTCTGGCGCTTCGGTCCTGCACCTTGTTGACCGGCAGCTTTCCGCCGCGTTACGGTCGATTCGATGAACTGGCCGCCAGAAATCCGGCCAAGAAGGCAGCACCTTAGGCTCTGGACAACCCGTGCCAATGGAACCGTTTGAGCAGCAGTCGACTGGCTCGCTCGCTATTGGCGCGGCACCCGCCAATGCACATTCTTGATCGACTTCTTCTCAAAAGATTTTGCAAGGTCGGCGCCAGGCAATGTCTTGTTGTAGATGCTGTTTGGATTGGACATTTCGAGGGGATCTTGAAGCCTGGGGATGGCAAGTTCCATCAGTGGACTTGGCGCAGATTTCCAGCCCCCCCCATCGCGACTGTCGCCAGAGTTGAGGCTGTACAGCCACTGAACGATGCAATGGAAGTCGGGCGTTGCTTGCGCGAGAGCAAATACGTCGTCGAGTTGGACGTCTGGAGGAGCGTCTTCAATTGCGCTGTAGACATAGCCCACTGGAGTGTCCGACAACTTTTTCCAAAACGCATGATAACTTTCCATGTATGCATCGAACTCGGATGTCTCGAATCGCCAGTACACAGAACCGTTCAATACCGGTGTCGCGGGTACGTAGGCATACAGTGGCACGGTCCGTGGCTTCTGCGACGCAAGGACGTACATGGCGGGCGTCTTGTCCACACTGATCCAGGAGCGTTGTTCATCATGATTTGCGTGAGCCCACGCTGGTGCTGCGGTGCAATCGCAACTCGACCACAACTTGTATGCCTGCAGCGCTCCTGTCGATCGCAGGAGATAAAGTGGGATCAAATCCGCATCGGGGCTCGTTATCTTCTGTTTACCCGATGCATAGGCACGAAAGGCGGTTTGAAGACTTGTTGCGCGCTTCGGTTTTTTACACAGGGTCCATATCGGTACCAGCGAATTCGCATCGAAGTCAACCAGCGTGGGGTTGTGCCAGCCTCCGACCAAAAGATCGTATGGCTTCGTTTGAATGTCCTTGAGCATCTCGAGTTGCTTGTCGGACATTCCGCAAGCAAAGACGTGGACGTTCTCAAAAAGGTCGGACGCGTTGTTTGCGAAATTGGACTGGATCTTGCCGCCGCCACTGAGTCCACCATAATGTGCCTTCAATTCGGATTCAATTGTTTGGCTAGACGACAGCGCCGATGTATCAATTTCATGTCCGTAGACAATCTTGCAACCGACATCGACGCGCGCGAGATAGTGGGTGCCGTATTTGTCAAAGAGGGCAGCAGGTTCAATGCGCTCGTCGTTGATCTCTGAAGCTGCGACCGTTGTCAGGCAGCCATCTGGTTTAATGGAGTAGTTCCCCATTGTCAAGGTGTAGTACACCGACCGCACATTCGCTGTGAAATACTCGCTGGACTGCAGGCGACTGAACTCCTGGCCATAGCGGGCGCCGATCTCGAGCCCGAAGACCGCATCGTCAAATTCCAGATTGGCACTGACAGCCAGGGACCGTTGCTCATCCTTGACGCTTTTGCGACGAGAAATTTCAACGTTCGCCTCAAAGGCAGGGATGTATTGGACGTTGGTCGGCCGCTGGTACATCAGCTTGATTTCTTGCGGAAGGACGGTGAAAGCGCCCTCCACATTATCCCTGGTCTGAGGGAGGCTCTCATCGATCAGCTGCTGGTCCACAAAACCGTCCACAGAAAAGTCAAATAGATTTGCCTTGACTGAACGGCGGTTGGCCCAATAACCAAAAACATCATATCCTGCACCGAGAAATTCGAGCCCGGGAATATTGGGGTGTGCCGAAGAGGTGGACATGATTTCACGGACCAATGCAGGGGGTTCAGTGGAAGGGGCAGCAGAAGGAGAAGGGGCTGGCGACGAAACCGCCGCTGAAGTTGGCGCCAACAGTGTTGTCTCGATCGTGGCGAGCTTGGTCAGCAGGGGGTCCAGAGGTGCGGTCCCAGCGGGCTGGTCGGGGTTCAAGTCACCGGCTGAAGTCATGCTTTAAGCTCCGCTGCCGCTGCTGCCGCCCGGTGCCTTCAGCTTCAGCTTCGGCGGTCCACTTTTGGGCCGGTTTGGGTCTAACACGTACTTCTCGCCCTGGTCGAGAGCCGTGTTGATCCAGGCTTCCGCGTCCAGCCATCCGCCACGACTGGTGTTCAACAGTTCAGAAAATCTCCCCATCCAATCGACGCAATCGCGCAGGCCTTCTTGCTGCGCCTCGCTCAGTGGCGAACGGCCCGCCTTGGGAGCGACAGCCTCTATGACGGTCTTGAATCGTCCGACCACATTGGCCATCTTTGGTGCGTCGGCTTGTATGTCCTTAGCGGCATTGTCCAGGGATGCCCGTAGTGAGGTGATCTGTTCATTGAGGGCCTGAATTCTTCTCGCATCCCCCTTGCTCGCTTGGAGAGCTTTGCTTTCTTGCACAAGACCGGCCAATGGCTCGAGCTTCGATTCAAAAACGGTATACTGAGAATGGTATATTGCCACCTCCTTGGAAATGGCGTCGATCTGCGCTCGTGTATCGGCCGACAAATTGGAACCAATTATGTTCTTTGCGGCGTCTTTCCACTCAACTAGGCTGGGCATCGGCGAACTTGGCATTCGAAACCTCTCAAATCTGATGACTCAAATAGGGCTGCTCACATGGAAACAGACATCTCCAGCAAACAGATGGTGGGCGAGACAAAGACGACCACCTCGACAGTCTGGAGCCCTTTGGCAAACGCTTTGAGCATAGATGTTCCAACCGTCCTCATCAATACACAGGGGCAGCAGACTCAGCGCTTCAACCGGCAAGCTCGGTGGCCGAAGACGTCGCCAGCAGTTCTGATCCAGCCGGCAGCTGGCACCTCTGCTGCGGCCGGGACCGCCCGCTCGGCCACGTCCTGGCGCCGGAAGTCGCGCGGGGCCAGGCCCAGCGTGCGCTTGAAGACCTTGGAGAAGCTGAAGGCGTCCTGGTAGCCCACCTGAGCGGCCACCGCCTCCAGCGTGTCGGCTGTTTCGCCGAGCAGGCGCATGGCCTTTTGCATGCGCAGGGTGCGCAGGTGGTTCAGCGGCGTGTCGCCCATGGCCTCGCGAAACTTCTGCGCCAGCGCGGTGCGCGACAGGCCCACCTCGCGGGCCAGGACCTCCAGCGTCCAGTCGCGCGCCAGGTCGGCGTGCAGACAGGCCACGGCGCGGCGCACCTGGGCGTCCTGCAGCGCGCGGCCCCAGCCCGCCTCGGCCGGGCCGGCGCGGCTGACGATCTCGCGCAGCAGGTAGGCAAAGGCCACGTCGAGCAAGCCGTTGAGCACGGTCTCGCCGCCGAGTGCCGGCTGCTGGATCTCGGCGCCGATCAGGCCCACGGTCAAGGCCAGCGGACCCAGCTGCGGCTGTTGTTGGGCCGGCAGCACGAACCAGTCGGGCAGCTCGGCAAACAGCGGGTGCAGCGGTGGGTTCCAGAACTGGTAGGCCCCGCTGATCACGCCGTGCGGGGCCACGTCTGCCGTTGCTCCACCGCGGCTGCCGACCAGCGGCGACTCGGCGTCCGGCGGCGTGGGCTGGGTGCTGAGCACATGGTCGCAGCCGCGTGCCATCAAGGCGGTGTCGCCCGCCTGCAGCCGCAACGGCTGCGCCAGTGCCGGCGCGTGCAGGTACAGCTGCCCGCGCGTGACGACGTGAAAACCGATGCTCTTGTCGCAGGGGAAACGCAACGCGCCGCCGTGTTCCAGCGGGCTCAGGTCCAGGCGGCGGCGGCGCAGGCCGGCCTGCTGCAGGATGTCGGTGAGCAAATCCATCAAAGAATCATAACCAAACGTCCGTCGTTCTGTACGTTCAGACATGTAGAGCGGACTTTCAGCCATTCCTGGTTCAGTTTGCGCCGCCGACACTGGCGGCCTTGTTTTCACCCCCGGGACGATCTGACATGACCACCACCCTCGTGATCGGTGCCCACGGCACCGTCGGCGCCGAACTGGCCCGCCTGCTGGCCGCCCAGGGCCAGACGGTGCGCCGCGCCACCAGCCGCACGCCGACCGCCGCCGATGAAGTGCCGCTGAACCTGCTCACCGGCGTCGGCCTGGCCGCGGCGCTGGACGGCGCCGACCAGGCCTTCCTGCTGGCGCCGCCCGGGCATGTGAACCAGCATGAACTGCTGAACCCCGTGGTGGACCAGGCGCGTGCCTGCGGCGTGCAAAAGGTGGTGCTGATGTCGGCCATGGGCGCCAACGCCGACCCGGCTGCGCCGCTGCGCCAGGCTGAGCTGCACCTGGAGGCCTCGGGCCTGGCCTGGAACGTGGTCCGGCCGAACTGGTTCATGCAGAACTTCCACACCTACTGGCTGCACGGCATCGTCCACCAGGGCCTGATCCAGCTGCCGGTGGGCGACGCCCAGGGCAGCTTCATCGACACACGCGACATCGCGGCCTCGGCCGCCGCGCTGCTCAGCGGTGATGGTTTTGTCAATCGCGACTTCGACCTCACCGGTGCCGAGGCGCTGGACCACCGCGCGGTGGCGGCCCTGCTGTCGCAGGCCACCGGCCGCGCCATCGGCTACCAGGACATCCCGCCCGAGGCCATGCGCGCCGGCCTGCTGGGCGCCGGCCTGCCGGCCCCGTACGTCGAGTTCATGCTCGTGATCCTGGGGTTTTTCAAGGCCGGCTACGCCGCGCGCATCACCGACGCGGTGGCCACACTGACCGGCCGCGCGCCACGCAGCTTCGCGGCCTACGCGCAGGAGCACCGCGCCGCCTGGCTGGTGTGATCAGGCCATGAAGGCGCCCGGCAGCCACTCGACGTGGTCGCCATCGATGGCCACGACGTCGAAGCGGCAGTCGGGCAGCCGGGCCAGCCGCTGCAGGTAGTGCTGCGCGGCAAACACCAGGGCGCGCTGCTTGGCCGCGGTGACGCTGGCGCCCGCGCCGCCTTGTGCACTGGAGCGGCGCGCACGCACCTCGCAGAAGACCAGGGTGCCGTTGCAGTCGCGCAGGATCAGGTCGATCTCGCCGCCGCGGGCACGCGGGCCGCGTGCGACCCGATAATTGCGTTGCACCAGGGTCAGGCCCTGCCGTTGCAGGTAGGCCAGGGCTTGTGCCTCGGCCGCGTCGCCAACCGCCTTGGTGGTCCCCCCGGTCTTGAGCACATCCGCCTCCTTGTTGCTGCAGGCCGCCGAGCAGGCGGCCGGTGCGCAGCAGCACCCGCCCGCCGCACTCTACGTGGTGGCCACCCCCATCGGCAACCTGGCCGACATCACGCTGCGCGCCGTGCACGTGCTGGCGCTGGCCCACACCGTGGCCTGCGAGGACACCCGCGTGGGCGGCAGCCTGCTGCACCACCTGGGCCTGCACAAACCGCTGCTGGCGCTGCACCAGCACAACGAAGCCGGCGCGGCTGACCAGGTGCTGCTGCGGCTGGCCGCGGGCGAACGTGTGGCCCTGGTCAGCGATGCCGGCACCCCGGCCGTCAGCGACCCCGGCGCGCGGCTGGTGGCCGCGGTCACGGCCGCGGGTTACCGCGTGCTGCCCATCCCGGGCGCCAGCAGCGCGCTGGCCGCGCTGAGCGTGGCGGGCGACGTGGCGGCCACGGCCTTCAGCTTCTGCGGCTTTTTGCCGGCCAAGGGCCGCGAGCGCGAATCGGCACTGACCACGCTGCTGGCCGCGCCCGGCAGCCAGGTGCTGTTTGAAGCCCCGCACCGCATCGAGGGCCTGGCCGCGGCGCTGGCCGCCGCCGCACCCGAGCGCACGGTGACCGTCTGCCGCGAGCTGACCAAACAGTTCGAGACCGTGGCCACGATGCCGGCCGCGGCCGTGCCCGCCTGGTTGGCCGCCGATGCCAACCGCCAGCGTGGCGAGTTTGTGCTGGTGCTGCACGCGGCCACCGCCGTGGCGGCGGATGCCGAGATTGATCCCGCCGCGCTGCGCACGCTGGCCGTGCTGCTGCGCGAGCTGCCGCTGAAGCAGGCCGTGGCGCTGGCGGCCGAGCTGAGCGGCGCGCCGCGCAACGCGCTGTACGCCGCCGCGCTGGTGCAGCGCGGCGGCTGATCGCTCAGCTCACTTCGCGGCGGGCGCGCTGGCGGGCTGTTGACGGTCGGGCTGGCGGTCGTGTTTCTGGTGGTGGATGCCCTTGCCGGCGCCTTCCTGCATCGCGTGCAGCTTGGCTTTTTCCTTCTTCGTCACGGTGCCATCGGCGAGCGCCTTGTTCTCGGCCTTGTCGACCGCGGCCTGGTGGCGCTGCAGCCGGTGCGCCTCGTGTTTGTTCAGCGTCCCGTTGGCAACGCCCTGGTCGATGCGTTGTTCCTGGTTCTGCTGGCGCTGATCGACACGCGGCATGGACGCGCTGCCGGCCGGGGCCGACGCGCCCTGGGCCAGGGCGCCGAATTGGGCGGCGGCCAGCAGGCTGCCGAGTGCGAGGGAAACAAGGGTGCGGTTCATGGAAGGGCTCCTGTGTGTGGATGGCCCGAAACGCCGGGCCTTGCCCCCACACAACGGCAGCGCGCCGGGTCACGCAGACCCTGCTGCGGTAAGGGGCGGGTAAAGATGCGTGAAGCAGGGATGCGTGAAGCGGGCCAAGGCCGCACAGGCCCACGGCGCAGGCCGGGCTCCTAGAATCGGTCGATGATCTCCCGCGAACCCACCCTCGAACGCCTGGCCCTGGCGCAATCGCTCATGCTCGACCCGTTCGGGCTGTCAGAAGCGACGCTGGCCAAGGCCTTGGCGACCATCCGCGAACACCGGGTGGACGACGCCGACCTGTACTTCCAGACCACGCGCCACGAGGGCTGGAGCCTGGAAGAAGGCATCGTCAAGAGCGGCAGCTTCAGCATCGACCAGGGTGTGGGCGTGCGCGCGGTGGCGGGTGAGAAGACGGCATTCGCCTATTCCGACGACCTGTCTGAAGCGGCCCTGATGGACGCGGCCCGCACCGTGCGCACCATCGCCGCGGCCGGCCAGCAGCGGCGTGTGAAGGTGGGCGGCGGCCCCAAGGCGCGCGTGGCGGCCAGCCGCACGCTCTACGGCCCCACCGATCCCATCGCCTCGCTGGACAGCGCCGGCAAGGTGGCGCTGCTGGAGCGCATCGAGAAGATGGCGCGCGCCAAGGACCCGCGCATCGTGCAGGTGATGGCCAGCGTGGCCGCCGAACACGACGTCGTGCTGATCGCACGTGCCGACGGCACCCGGGCCGCCGACGTGCGGCCGCTGGTGCGCGTGTCGGTGACTGTGATCGCGGAGCAGAACGGTCGGCGTGAAGTGGGCAGCGGCGGCGGCGGCGGGCGTTTTGGCCTGGGCTACTTCCAGGATGCCCTGCTGCAGAGTTACGTGGACCAGGCCGCGAAGGCGGCCCTGACCAACCTGGAGGCGCGGCCCGCCCCGGCCGGCGAGATGGACGTGGTGCTCGGCCCCGGCTGGCCCGGCATCCTGCTGCACGAAGCCGTGGGCCACGGGCTGGAGGGCGACTTCAACCGCAAGGGTTCGTCCACCTTCAGCGGCCGCGTCGGCCAGCGTGTGGCGGCCAAGGGCGTGACGGTGCTGGACGACGGCACCCTGCCCGACCGCCGCGGCAGCCTGAACGTCGACGACGAAGGCCATGCCAGCGGGCGCAACGTGCTGATCGAAGACGGCATCCTGCGCGGCTACATCCAGGACAGCTTGAACGCGCGCCTGATGGGCGTCAAACCCACAGGCAACGGCCGGCGCGAGAGCTACGCGCACCTGCCGATGCCGCGCATGACCAACACCTACATGCTGGGCGGCCAACAAGACCCGGCGGAGATCATCGCCAGCCTCAAGCGCGGCATCTACGCCACCAACTTCGGCGGCGGCCAGGTCGACATCACCAGCGGCCGCTTCGTGTTCAGCGCGAGCGAAGCCTTCTGGGTCGAAAACGGCAAGATCCTGTACCCGGTCAAGGGTGCCACGCTGATCGGCAACGGACCCGAGGCCATGACCCGCGTCTCGATGATCGGCCACGACATGGCGCTGGACACCGGCGTCGGTGTCTGCGGCAAGGAAGGCCAGAGCGTGCCCGTGGGCGTGGGCCAGCCGACGCTGCGCATCGACAAACTCACGGTTGGGGGAACGGCGTGAAAAAAACAGGACCTGCGTCCTGTTTTCAGCCGTTCCCCGGTTCGGCCTGCAAGCCGCACCGTGGAGGCACCGCTTGACGCCGATGGTCACGCTGGCCCACATCCAGGCCGCCGCCACCCGGCTGCAAGGCCAGGTGCTGGACACCCCCTGCGTCGAGAGCCGCACGCTGGGCCAGATCCTGGGCGCGCGGGTGTTCCTGAAGTTCGAGAACCTGCAGTTCACCGCGTCGTTCAAGGAACGTGGCGCGCTGAACAAACTCAGCACCCTGATCGAGTCCGGCGAGCCGATCAAGGGCGTGATCGCCGCGAGTGCCGGCAACCACGCCCAGGGTGTGGCGCACCACGCGCAGCGCCTGGGCCTGCGCGCGGTGATCGTGATGCCGGTACTCACCCCCACCGTGAAGGTGGAGCGCACGCGCGGCTTCGGCGCCGAGGTGGTGCTGCACGGCGAC
>JADMJD010000043.1:0-2285 GCA_018780805.1 Rubrivivax sp.
AGCAGCTGCCTTCTAAGCAGCAGGTCGGGGGTTCGAGTCCCTCCGGGCAGGCCATACCGCCCAGCGCCTCGGCGATCCACTGCCCGACGGCGGCGTCGACCTACACCTCGGCAGGCGCCAGCAGGCGCTGGACCTGGGCGCGCAGCGCCGAGACATCGATCGGCTTGGTCCAGTAGGCCACCGCCCCTGCGGCTTGCGCGCGTGCGATGTCGGTCGACATCGCGCTGGCCGACAACACGGCCACCGGGATGTGGCGGGTCGCCGGATCGCTGCGCAGCGCTGCCAGCACCTGCGGTCCGTCGAGGTCGGGCAGTTGCATGTCCAGCAGCACCAGGCCCGGCCGGCGCTCGCGGGCCAGGGACAGACCTTCGTGCCCAGTTTCGGCCAGCAGCAGTTCAACGCCGGGGCAGCTGCGCAAGGTTTCCTGCACCAGCAGCCGGTTGACCGGCTCATCTTCGATGTAGAGGACCAGCCCGATGCCTTGTGGCCCAGTGGCCAAGGGCGACGGCAGGATGGCGGGTTCCAGGGCTTCCCCACCGAACGGCAGCTCGATCGTCACCCGTGTGCCACGATCAGCCTCGCTGCGGATTTCAAGGCTGCCGCTCATCAGCGTGACCAGCTGGCGCACCAGCACCAGGCCGATGCCGGTGCCGCGCGCGGTGCCACCCTCGCGGCCCAGGCGGTCGTAGGGCGTGAAGAGCTGGCGCTGCTGCTCGTCGGTCATGCCCAGGCCGTCGTCTTCGACCTCGATGCGCACGCGCTCGCCGATGCGGACTGCGGTGACGACGACCTGCCCACCCGGGTGGTTGTACTTGATGCCGTTGGAGACCAGGTTGGCCAGCACCTGCCGCAGGCGGGTCGCATCCGCCGTGACGGTGATGGTGTTGCCCTCGGGCGGGGTCGAGGGCAGTCGCGTTTGCAGGCGCACGCCGGCGGCGACCGCCGCGCCGGCACACATGGCCACCGAGGACTCGACCACCTGCACCACCGGCACCGGACGCCGCGCCACATCGAGCCGGCCGGCTTCGATGCTGGCCACGTCCATGACGTCGCTGACCAGTGCCTGCAGGTGCTGCGCGCCTTCGTGCAGCAGACGCAGGTGCTGCCGGGGTTCCTGCGGCCACGACCGCGCGTGGTCTTCCAGCAGCTGGGCAAAGCCGAGCACGGCGTTCAGCGGTGTGCGCAGCTCGTGGCTCATGCGCGCCAGAAACTCGGTCTTGGCGTGGCTGGCCTCCTGCGCGGCGTGCATCTGCGCCTGCGCGCGCTCGGCTTCCTGGCGGCCCTGCTCGCGCCGCGCCAGGGTCCAGGCACCACCGCCCAGCACGGCCAGCGCCAGCGCCAGCAGCAGCCCATCCCAGGCTGCCGAGCGCCGCCAGCCGGCCAGCACCGCGTCGCTGGACAGGCCGAAGGTGACGACCACCGGGTACTCGTTGAGCACACGGTAGCTGTAGATGCGGTCCATCTGATCGTGCGAGGTGGGCCCGCGTACGGTGCCGGTGGGCCACTGCGGCATGTGCTCGCGAAACAGTGCGGCGTCCGACCAGTTGCGACGCATGGCCGCGTCGTCCAGCGGTGAGGTGACCGCGGCCCAGCCGGAGGTGAGGAACAGCGCGACGATGCCGTCCTGGCCGCCGATCAGCGTGTCGTAGAAGCCCTGCAGGTAGTGCGGCCGCACCCACGCGACGATCACCCCATCCCAGGCACCGCCGGGCAGGGTGATGCGCCGGCTCATGGGCAGCAGCCAGTCGCCCTGCGGCGACAGCTGACGCGGCGCACCGAACACCACCTCGCGGTCGGCACCGCGTGCGTGTGGCGCGTGGTAGTCCGGCAGCACCCCGCCGGCCGCAGCGGCCTCCCGGGGCACCGTGTTGGTCGATACCCGCACACGCCCGCCGGCGTCCAGCACCGCAAACGCGTGGATCAGGCGGTCGGCCGGCAGCAGTGCAGCCAGCCGCCGGCCAGCCTCTGCAGCATCGGTGACGTTCAACGCGCGCAGTTGCGCCAGCACGTCGTCGGCCTGACGCAACGTGCCGGCGACACGGTGCAGGGTCTGCCGCGACTGCTCCTCCAGCGCACTGGCAAAACTCTGCGTCTGTGCCCGCGCGATGTTGAGCGCGGTCTGATGCTCGCGCCAGGACTTGTAGCCGATGAGGGCCGTCAGCACGACAGCGCTGAGGCCGACGAGGGCGGCCGGGCCGAGGCGGGGCCTCGCGCTCACCAGATGACCCTTCGCACGGCGTGCTCCGGGGTTCGCGCTTGGGAGCGGCCCGGCGCGCTCACCAGAG
>JADMJD010000043.1:2385-11323 GCA_018780805.1 Rubrivivax sp.
GCGTGCTCCGGGGTTCGCGCTTGGGAGCGGCCCGGCGCGCTCACCAGAGGGCCCTCCGCACTGCGTGCTCCGGGATTCGCGCTTGGGAGCGGCCCGGCGCGCTCATGTCACTTCAACACCCCGGCTTCGCGGTAGAAGCGACGGGCGCCGTCGTGGAACGGGATGCCCGCCCCGCGCACCGCGTTGGCCAGGGTGATGGAGGCGCCCTTCGGATGCCCGCTGGCCAGCGCCTTCTGCGCCGGCTCCGCGTACAGCGCCTTCGTGATCTCGTAGACCAGCTCCGGGCTCGCACGTTCGTCGGTCACCCATTGCGCGCCCACCGCCAGCGTCGGCGTGGTCGGTACGCCGGCATAGGCGCCCGCGGGCACGCTGTCTTCGGCCAGGAAGGGGCTCTGCGCGCGCAGGCGCCGCGCCGGCTCACCCTCCAGCGGCAACAGGCGGATGCCGGCTGCGCTGGCGGCCAGATCGGCCACCGCCTTGGCAGGCACACCGCCCGTGAAGAAAAACGCGTCCAGCTGGCCCGCGAGCAGGCGGTCGGCGGCCTGGTTCGGCTTGATGTACTCGGGCTGCAGGTCGGATTCCTTCAGCCCATGGGCGGCCAGCACCATGCGGGCGCTGATCAGGCTGCCCGAACCCACCTCGTCCAGCGCCACACGCCGGCCGCGCAGTTCCGAGACCTTCTGGATCGGCGAGTCCTTGCGCACAACGACGTGGATGCTTTCGGTGAACAGGTTGGCGATCAACCTCAGCCGCATCAGCGGCGGCTTGCCTTCGAAGGTACCCGTGCCCGTCTGCGCCCAGGTGACGATGTCGGCCTGGCTGAAGCCGGACTCGAGCGAACCCGAGGCCACACCGATGACGTTGCCGAGTGAACCGTTGCTCGGCTGTGCCGAGACCACCACACGTCCGGGCTGCGAGACGGCGGCGGCGATCTGCACACCCACGGGGTAATACGTGCCCCCGGTGCCGCCCGTGCCGATGCGGAAATACTGTTGCGCAAGCGCGGCAGGGCAGGCCGATACCAGCGCAAACAGCCCGACGATCAGCGGCTTCGTCCACATCGACATCACGAGTGCCTCTCGGTACAGGTGGCCCAGTATAGGAGTCGGCGTTGTCGCACCGCTGCGGAATCCCTGCACCATGACCCGGCGTCACATGCCCGTTCCGACCACCCGCCAGACCATCAGAGTGGCCACCAGTCCCGTGACCACCGCAAAGCCACGACGCAGCGCATCCGGGGCCAGCCGCCCGGCGAACTGGCGGCCAAGCAGCAGACCGGCGGCGGCACCCAGGGCAAACGGCCCGGCACTGCCGGCCTGCAACTGACCCTGCCAGGCGGCGGCCACGATACCGCCTGCCGTGACCAGGGCAATCACGGCCAGCGAGGTGGCCTGGATGCTGTGCAGGTCCAGGTTCGTGCGGCGCAGCAAGGCCGGCACGATGACAAAACCACCGCCCACGCCCAGCAGGCCGCTGAGCAGGCCCGCCACCGCACCGGTGCCGGCCAGGGCCCAGGCGCAGGCGCGTGTCCAGCGCAGCCTGTGTTCACCCTTTGGCCGCCGGCAGACCGGCACGGCGCCAGGCGCCGCCACCGCCGGGCGCCACATGCGCCAGGCCGTCCAGGCCATGAAAGCCGCGAACATCAGCAGCAGCGGTTGCTGCGGCATCCGGGCTGCGAGCGCCACGCCACCCGGGGCCAGCAGCATGCCCGCCACACCGATCAAGGCCGCGGCCCGGTAGCGCACCCGCCCGGCACGCAGGCCGATCACCGCCCCCAGCACCGCCGCGAGGCCCACCGCCACCAGGGCCACGGGTGCAGCGGCCTGCATCGACAAGCCGGCGCCAAAAACCAGCAGCGGCACAGCGATCGCACCACCGCCGGCACCCGTGAGCGCCAGCACGGCGCCGACCACGGCGCCCAGGCTGCCGGTCCAGGCCAAAGGCAGCAGTTCAACTGTCACAGCGCGTCGACCGGAATCTTCAGGTAGTGCACGCCGTTGTCCTCGGCCGGCGGCAGCCGGCCGGCACGCATGTTGACCTGCACCGCCGGCAGGATGAGTTGGGGCATCGCCAAGGTCGCGTCACGTGCACGCCGCATCGCCACGAACGCTGCCTCGCTGATGCCATCGTGCACATGCACGTTGGCGGCGCGCTGCTCGGCCACGGTGCTGGTGTGCTGCACCGGGCGACCGCCAGGCGCGTAGTCGTGGCACATGTACAGCTGCGTCTGCGGGGGCAAGGCCAGCACCTTGCGGATGGAGCGGTACAGCGCCGCGGCATCACCGCCCGGGAAGTCGCAGCGCGCGGTGCCGTAGTCGGGCATGAACAGCGTGTCACCGACAAAGGCCAAGTGGGTGTCGGCGTCGTCCACCAGGTAGGTCATGCAGGCGGGCGTGTGGCCCGGCGTGTGCAGGGCCTGTGCGGGCAGGCCGCCGATGCTGAACCGCTCACCGTCCTCGAACAAGCGGTCGAACTGCGAGCCATCGCGCTGGAACTCGGTGCCGGCGTTGAACAGCGTACCGAAGGTCTGCTGCACCTCGACGATGTGCGCGCCGATGCCGATGCGGCCACCCAGCACACGCTGCAGGTAAGGCGCGGCCGAGAGGTGGTCGGCATGCACATGGGTTTCCAGCAGCCACTCGACCTGGGCACCGAGGGCACGCACCCGGCTGATCAGCTGGTCGGCCGCCGCCGTGTGGGTGCGGCCGGACTTGGGGTCGAAGTCCAGCACGCTGTCCACCAGCGCGCAGGCGCCGGTGCCGCGGTCCAGCACCAGGTGGCTGAAGGTGGCGCTCGCCACATCGAGAATCGATTCAACATGGAGCCGTGGGTTCATAGTCGAGTGCTCCTTGCAGACTGTATGAAGCGCCGGGCCGTGAGCCCGATGCTGGCGCCGAAGACGATGTGCACCAGCAGGCTGGGCAGGATGGTTTGCGCCCCCAATTGCCAGGGCAGGCGGTCGCCGAAGATCAGCGGCAGCGCCAGCGAGTTGATGACCACGTAGTACGCCGCGCCGTAGAGCACACCGGACAGCAGCGACCGGCTGCCGGCGCGTGTGCGCGCCAGCAGCCACAGCAGCGGCCAGGTGGACAGCCAGCCGATCAGCAGATGCTGGCCGAACAACAGCGCCGGCCCGGGCTGATCGGCCCACCAGGCCGCCACCTTCGGCCCGTAGTGGCCGATGCGCCACCCAGCCCATTGGAAGACAAAGCCCGGCGGCATCATCACCAGGGAGGCGATGGTGCCGGAGCGCAGGGTTTCAAGCAGCCAGGGATGCATCGCCGAGGACCTCAGAGCTTCTTGGTCGAGAAGTACCAATCGACGGTGTTGAAGCCTTCGGTGGCCCGCTTCGCGATGGCCTCGGGCGTCTTGGGTGCCGGCACGATGACATCACCGCCCGGTGCCCAGCCTTCAGGTGTGGCCACCTTGTGGGCGTCGCTGGTCTGCATGGCTTGCAGCAGGCGCACAAACTCGTCGATGGAGCGGCCGTTGCTCATCGGGTAGTACACCATTGCACGCAGCATGCCGTTGGGATCGATGAAGAAGGTGGCCCGCACGGCCTGGGTGTCGGCGGCACCCGGGTGCACCATGCCGTAGGCCCCGGCCACTTCCATCTTGATGTCTTCGATGATGGGGAACGGGATCGTGACGCCGAACCTCTCCTGGATGTTCTGCGTCCAGGCCAGGTGCGAAAAAACGCTGTCGATGGACAGGCCAAGCAGCTCGCAGTTCATCTTGGCAAAGGTGTCGGCCGCCTTGGCAAAGCCGATGAACTCGGTGGTGCAGACGGGCGTGAAGTCCGCCGGGTGCGAAAACAGCACCAGCCACTTGCCCTGGTAGTCGGCCAGGCTGCGTTGCCCGTGGGTGGTGAGCGCGCTGAAGTCGGGTGCGGCTTCGTTGAGGCGTGGGAAGGACGAGGTGGTCATGCAAAGCTCCTGTCAGGGTGAAGCAGCAAGCCGTTGGCGGGGTGAAGTGCTTGCCGCATGTCTGCATGATGCAATACGTACAGGGGTATATCAGAATCTTGTCTCAATCAAGCCCATAGAGGTGTTTGTTGCCGGGGTTTGATCAGGATCATGACCATGACGCCCACTTTGATGAGCAGCAATGACAGGCCCCTCTGGCACGCGCCCAATGGGGCATCACAACCCCCGGCAGAGCCTGTCATGCATGCACTCAAAGACCTGTTCACCACCGACGTCGGCCTGATGAGCATTGGCGGTATCGCCTTCATGCTGGGCATGGGCGTGTTTTTCCTGCGTTACTTCCTGCGCCACATGCACGACGATGAAGCCCGTGCCGCGGCCGAGGCCCAGCGCTGATCAGGCGGGGGGTTCGGGCTCCAGGTTGCGCAGCTTGCGGTAGAGCGACCGTTCACTGATGCCGAGCTTGCGCGCCAGCGCCGCGCGGCTGCCCTGGTGCGCCTGCAGCTGGGCGCGCAGCGTGGCCAGTTCCACATTGCGCAGCGTGGGCGTGGATGTTTCGGCAAGCCGATCCGCGGGCGCTGCAACACTTTGACCCGATGCCGCCGTGCCCAGAGCCTGCCGCACATGTTCGACCGTGATCTGCGTGCCATCGGCCAGCAGCGCGGCCCGCTCCAGCACATTGCGCAGTTCGCGCACATTGCCCGGGAAGCGGTGCTGCTGCAGCAGCACCAGGGCCTGCGGCGCCACCGCCAGGCGGCGCTGTGGCGCCACCCGGGCCAACAAGGCCACGGCCAGCAGCGGGATGTCCTCGACACGGTCGCGCAGCGCGGGCAGGCTGATCGGGAAGGTGCTGAGCCGGTAGTACAGGTCCTCGCGAAAGCGGCCCTCGGCCACCAGGGCTCGCAGGTCGCGGTGGGTGGCCGACACCACGCGCACATCGGTGCGCCGCAGATCGGTGCTGCCCACGCGGCGGTAGGTGCCGCTCTCCAGCAGGCGCAGCAGTTTCACCTGCATGGCCAGCGGGATGTCGCCCACTTCGTCCAGGAACAGTGTGCCGCCGCTGGCCGCCTCCACCAGGCCGGGCTTGGTGCTGTTGGCGCCGGTGTAGGCGCCGCGCTCGTGGCCAAAGAGTTCGCTCTCGAACAGGCTTTCCGGCAGGCTGGCGCAATCCACCACCACCAACGGCCGCGCGGCCCGCGGGCTGGCCTCGTGCACGGCCTGTGCCACCAGTTCCTTGCCGGTGCCGGATTCGCCCTGCAGCAGCACGCTGGCCATCGACGGCCCGACACGCGCCACCAAAGCCAGCATGTGCTGGAACGCGGCCGAGCGCCCGATCAGGCCCTGCGCCGCCGGCTGGCCCTGGGCCACGCGCAGCGGCTCCATCTTCTCGATGAAATACGCCAGCGTGCCTGGGCCGTCACGCAGCGGCACCAGCTCGATGTTGACGTAGGACTCGCCCTGGGGCGTGTGGTGCAGGTGCAGCACACGTTCGCGCTGGCCCGACAGCCGGGCGCGGGCCAGCGGGCAGCTTTCGCCCGCCTGGTCGCAGGGCAGGCTGAAGTGGTGCGAGACCTCGTAACACGTGCGCCCCACCACCGAGCCCTGCGGACTGAACTGCCGCCGGTACGCGGCGTTGGCGGCCAGGATGCGGTACTGCTGGTCGAACAGGATGTGCGGCTCGGGCAGGCCCTCAAGGTAGGACACCAGCTCGGGCAGCACGGGCGGCCGGGCAGCGCTCATGCAACCCCCTCGACGCTGCGCGTCGTCCCCCCGAGGGGGAATGAGCGCTTTCGGAGCAGCCGGGCAGCGCTCATGCAGCCCCCTCGACGCTGCGCGTCGTCCCCCCGAGGGGGAATGAGCGCTTTCGGAGCGGCCGGGCAACGCTCATGTGTCGTCTTCCTGCTGCAAGGCGCGCTGCAGCGCGGGCCGGTCCAGCTGCGCACTGCGGCCCGGCAGCAGCTCGAGCACACCTTCGCGCCGCATCTGGCTGACCAGCCGACTGGCCGTCTCCAGCGTCATGTCGAGCATGGCGCCGATCTCGTCGCGGCGGGGCAGCCAGATCTGGTCCGCGGCATCGGCATGCAAGGCCAGGCGCTGCAGCAACTGCAGCAGGCGGCGGCGCGCCGGGCCGGTGGACAGGTCGGACACCCAGCTCTCGGCAGCATCCAGGGCCTGCTGCCAGCGCAGCATCAGCTCGCGCGGCAGGCTGTCGCGGCCCTGGGCCAGCTGGTCGACCAGGGTGCGCGGGATGCGGCACAGCTGCAGCTCGGTGCAGGCCACGGCCTCGTCGGCATAGGGACGCTGCAACAAGGCCTCCTGGCCGATCAGGTCGCCGCGGCCGGCGATGCGCACGATGCGGCGGTCGCCACGCGCGTTGCTGCGCTCGAAGCGCACCAGGCCCGAGCGGATGGTGTACACCGCCAGGCCGGCGGTGCCACGGTCGTACACCGGTGTGTCGGGCGCCAGCGTGAGAGCCGCGATCTGCGTGTGGATGCGGTCCAGGCCGGCGTCGTCCAGCACGCCGAACAGGGCCGAACTGCGCACCTCGCAGGCCGCACAGGCCTGGGCCTGTGGGTGCCGCTCTTCCAGGCGGTAGATCGGGATCGCGCTCATGGCACGAACCTCCGTGCTCCGCACTTCGGGATGAGCGCTTGGGAGCGGCCCGGCGCACTCACTGGACCACCCTCCGTGCTCCGCACTTCGGGATGAGCGCTTGGGAGCGGCCCGGCGCACTCATGGCGTTGGCCGTGCGGCCCCTGGTGCGGCCGGCGCCAAGGGCGCAACCAGGGGCCAGCCCTTGCGCGCCCATTCGCTCATGCCGCCATCCACGTAGCGCACATGGCTGTAACCCTGCTGCCGCAGGGCGCGCAAGGTCGCGCTGGAGCGGTTCTGGGTGTTGCAGATCAACAGCACGGGTTGCGACGGGTCGGTCGGGATCTCCGCCAGGCGGCTGGCCAGCTGGCGCATGGGCAGCAGCCGCGCACCAGGCGCCACCCCGGTGGCATGTTCCTCGGGCTCGCGGATGTCGATCAACACGGCGCGCCCGGCTTCGTGCTCGGCTCGCGCCTGCGCCAGGCTCACGGCGTCGGCCATGTCCGGGCCGGGGCTGCACCCGGCCATCACCACGCACACACCCAGGCCGAGGGCGACGTGGGCCCCAGCGGCCACAAAGGCAGACATTCGGAGGGCCAATCGCTGGGGCATGTGGTGAGGTCCGGTTCGCAGCTGCAGTGTGGACGCATTGTAATACCCTGCCAGGTATTTCACCAAAAGCCTGCTGCACACCGTCAGGGAGCTGCCAGTTTGGCAGTTTTCTGCCACGCTGGCATGGCAGCCAGCGGCCAGCAGTGGCAGGCCCGATGACGCGCCGGGCCCAAGTCCTTGTCGCTCCACATCAATTTTCAACGGGCGCGGCTGGCACGGGACTTGATACCGCACAGGGTATGAAGCCACCGGCTCCCAACCCCTTGCTGCGCCACCTGGCCACCGCCGTGGTGCTGAAGCTGCTGGTGCTGACGGTGCTGTGGTGGGCCTTCGTGCGAGACGGGCGTGCCGGCGTGGATGCCGAGCAAGCCGCCGTTCACCTGGGTGGCACGCCCGCCGCTGCAACCGCCCCGCCGCCTGACACAGGAGCTCTGCCTTGATTCCGGAACAACTCGTCGACCTGTCGCGCCTGCAGTTTGCCGCCACGGCGATGTACCACTTCCTCTTCGTGCCGCTGACGCTGGGCATGGTCTGGCTGCTGGTCATCATGGAGAGTGTCTACGTGATGACGGGCAACGTCATCTGGAAGGACATGACCCGCTTCTGGGGCAAGCTCTTCGGCATCAACTTCGCGCTCGGCGTCACCACTGGCATCACGCTGGAGTTCCAGTTCGGCACCAACTGGGCCTACTACTCGCACTACGTGGGCGACATCTTCGGCGCGCCGCTGGCCATCGAAGGGCTGATGGCGTTTTTTCTGGAGAGCACCTTCATCGGCCTGTTCTTCTTCGGCTGGGACCGGCTGACGAAGACCCAGCACCTGATGGTCACCACGCTGATGGCCGTGGGCACCAACCTGAGCGCGCTGTGGATCCTGATCGCCAACGGCTGGATGCAGAACCCAGTGGGCGCCGAGTTCAGTTACCAGACCATGCGCATGGAGATGACGGACTTCTGGGCCGTGGTCTTCAACCCCGACGCGCAGGCCAAGTTCGTGCACACGGTGTCGGCCGGCTACGTGACGGGCGCGATGTTCGTGCTGTCCATCAGCAGCTGGTACCTGCTGAAGGGGCGTGACGTCGAGTTCGCCAAGCGCAGTTTCCGCGTCGCCTCGGCCTTCGGCCTGGCCAGCGTGCTCAGTGTCATCGTGCTGGGCGACGAAAGTGGCTACACCGTGGGTGAAGCCCAGCAGACCAAGATGGCCGCGCTGGAGGCCATGTGGGAGACCGAGCCCGCGCCCGCCGGGCTGAAGCTGATCGCCGGCATCAATGAAAAGGCGCAGAAAAACGACTGGGAGATCGAGATCCCCTACGTGATGGGCCTGATCGGCACCCGCTCGGTGACGAAGCAGATCCCCGGCATCCACGAGATCAAGGCGAAGAACCGCGAACGCATCGTCAACGGCATCACGGCGGTGATCGCACTCGAAGCGCTGCGCCAGCACCGCGACGACCCCGTGGCTCGCCAGACGCTGCAGGCGACCAAGGGCGACCTCGGCTTCGGCCTGCTGCTGAAGAAGTACACGTCCGACGTGCGCCAGGCCACGCCCGAGATGATCGACCGCGCCATGCACGACACCGTGCCCAAGGTGACACCGATGTTCTGGAGCTTCCGCATCATGGTGGGGCTGGGCTTTGCGATGCTGCTGCTGTTCGGTCTGGCGTTCTGGAGCACGCTCAAGAGCGACTGCAAGGCCCGCCCCTGGCTGCTGAAGGCCGCGCTGCTGATGCTGCCCGCGCCCTGGATCGCCAGCGAGCTGGGCTGGGTGGTGGCCGAGTACGGCCGCCAGCCCTGGACGATCTACGGCG
>JADMJD010000062.1 GCA_018780805.1 Rubrivivax sp.
CGGTGATGACGACGATCTTCCCGAGCGTGATCCTGCAGCAGCAGGTCAACAGCGTGTCCACGCGGCACATCCAGCCCAATGGCCACGGCAGCTTCGATTTTGTCTGGACGCATTTCGGTTTCGAGGATGACAGCGACGAGATGACGCAGCGCCGCCTGCGCCAGGCCAACCTGTTCGGGCCGGCCGGTTTTGTGTCCGCTGACGACGGCGAGGTGATCGAGTTCTCGCAGCAGGCCTTCGAGAGCAAACCCTTCCACCGCACGCTGGCCGAGCTGGGCGGGCACACCGTGGAAGACACCGAGCACATGGTCACCGAGACCCTGATCCGCGGCATGTACCGCTACTGGCGCGATGTGATGGAACGGGAGGCCTGAGCGATGGCGACCCACATCAACTTCGAGGACTGGTTCGCCTTGACGCAGCTCTACGCCGACTACGCCAGCGCCGTCGATTCCGGCCAATGGGACCTGTGGCCCGAGTTCTTCACCGACGACTGCATCTACCGGCTGCAACCGCGCGAGAACCACGAGCGGGGTTTCCCGCTGGCCACGCTGTGTTTCACCAGCAAGGGCATGTTGAAGGACCGGGTCTACGGCATCCAGGAGACACTGTTCCACGACCCGTACTACCAGCGCCACATCGTCGGCACGCCGGTGCTGCGCGAGCTGGGCGACGGCTTCTTCCGTTGCGAGGCCAACTACGCGGTGCTGCGCACCAAGCTGTCCGATGCGTCCACCGTCTTCAACGTCGGCCGCTACCTGGACCGCGTGGTGCGCACACCGGCGGGCCTGAAGTTCGCCTCTCGCGAGTGCATCTACGACTCCGAGATGATCCCCAACAGCATCATCTACCCGATCTGAGGCTGCCATGAACGATGTGAACTGGGTCGATGCCCTGTCGGCCGACGACCTGCCGGCCGACGACGTCAAGGGCGTCATCGTCGGCGGCCGCGACATCGCGGTCTACACCGTCGGCGACGCGGTCTATGCCACCGACAACCTCTGCACCCACGGCCACGCACGTTTGTGCGACGGCTTCCTGGACGGCCACGAGATCGAGTGCCCGCTGCACCAGGGCAAGTTCGACGTGCGTGACGGGCAGCCCACGTGCGCGCCGGTCATGGATGCGCTGCGCAGCTACCCGGTGAAAGTGGAGGGCGGCCGCGTGTTCCTGCAGCTCGACTGAGCAGCAACGCGGCGAGGCCGCCGCTCAAGCGGAGGGTGCAGCGGTGGCTGCGTGGTCCAGGGCGGGCCGGCGCCACGGGTCGACGTGGGTCATCATGTTGAGCACCCGGTGTCGCTGCAACACCCGGTTGCGGGCCTGCACGGCGATGTCATGGCCCGCTTCCACGCTCAGCGTGGCATCCACCTCGATGTGGGCGTCGACCACCATCATGTCCCCCATCTTGCGCGTGTGGATGTCGTGAACGCCCTGCACGCCGGGGGTGTCCGCCAGGGTCTGGCGGATGGCCCGAGTACGGCTGCTCCCAGCGCAGGCTGCACATGCCCCGGGGTCCGATCACGGGCAGGCCCTGGGCATCAAATTCGAGCCGCGCCGTGAGCTGGTCCCGTTGCTGCGACAGGCTGGCGTCGAACTGTTGCAGCACGTGGTCGCGGAACAGCCCGGCGAGCCACACCTGGGCCCCCAGCAGCGCGACGAACAAGCTCGCCAGCGTGGCGCCCAGCAGCCGCAGGCGCAGCGAGCCGGCCTGCGCCCTCACGGCGCCAGCAGGCGGTAACGCTGGCCGCAGACCGGCTCGATCAGCCCGAGGGGCAACTTCTTGCGCAGCCGCCCGACGAAGACCTCGATGGTGTTGGCGTCACGGTCGAAGTCCTGCGCGTAGATGTGCTCCGTCAGCTCCGAGTGCGAGACCACCGCGCCGGCCGGTGCATCAGGCAATCCAGCACCTTGTGCTCGTGGCTGGTCAGCGTCACGGCCTGTCCGCCCAGGGTGAGGCGGCCGCTGCGGGTGTCGAGCGCCAGATCGCCGCATCGCAGCACCGGCGACGCCTGTCCGCCCGCGCGGCGGATCAGGCCGTGCACCCGCGCGACCAGCTCAGGGCGAGGGTCAGGCCTGCCGCTCCCGGCAAAGGCCGGCAGACACACCAGGGCCACCGCCAGCAGGGCGGTGAGTCTGGAGAATCAGGCGTGTGAAACGACGTGCACAGGGCGACTGTCCAGGGCCGGGTCGGGACGATCAACGCCGGGGCCGCACGGCCCGCTGCCCCGGCGTGGGCCGCCAGCCAGCTGCCTGGAAGTTTGCCAAGGCGTTCAATAGGTGCGCTTGACGCCTGTCACCATGGCCCTGATCAGGTGGGTGCGTTCGAGGCGCCCCATGACCAGCGCTGCCATCGCATGCAGGCCTGCGAAGGCGATGAGGGCCTGGCCCAGGCGTTCGTGCAGTGTCTGCAGCCACTCCACACCCCAGAAGTAGTCCGATGTCTGCAGGAAGCCGGTCGCGCCCAGGCCCAGCACCAGCGCCATCAAGCTCAACATCATCAGCGCACCCAGCGGGTTGTGGCCTGCAGTGGGCGCCGAGCGGTGCTGCTTCATCTGCGCCAGGTGGGCGCGCAAACGAGCCGGCGTAGGGAAGAAGTTGCTGAAACGCGCATAGGGCGTGCCGACAACCCCCCACACCACCCGGGCCAGCACCAGCGCGCTGGCCGCATAGCCCAGCCACTGGTGCAGGGTTTCACCGTCGTCGACGATGAAGAAGTTGGCGACCACGCAGCCCACCAGCGCCCAATGGAACAGGCGCACGAAGCGGTCCCAGACCGGGATGCCGGCAGCTTGTGACAAAGGCTTCATCAACGGGCTCACGGGCAGGATCAGGACTTCTGTTCGAGCACGGTCGCATTGGCCGGGTTGAAATAGATCTCGACCTTCTTGCCAGCTTTGTCAAAGCCGTAGATCTCGTAGCAATTGCCCTTGCTCACCTTGAAGGTCTTGATCTGGTAACCCTGCGCTTCGAGTTTGGCTTTGAAATCGCCTTCTTTCATCCATTGTGCTTCGGGCACGTTGCAGGTCGGGCCGGCCCAGGCAGCGGATGCGAGCAGGCTCAGGGCAGCGGTAGAGATGATGGCTTTCATGGTGTTTCCTTGGTTGCGGTTGTGATGGCCTCCATGGGCCAACGGAATGAATTGAATCAATGTCAGCTGAAGCCGGCCTGAGTACATCGACATGGCATTGAAATAGGATGTTTCTACGTCGGTAAAGAATTGCTAATCATTCATTTCGATTTGCGATTCAATTTGGATCTGACAAGGCCTCAATCGTCGTCATCATGCTCGCGGTCGGATGGTTGCTCGGTCACGCCGCCAGTCGGCATGCGCCTTGTGGAGACTGTTGCCACTGCCAACTGATGAAGGCCGCCACGCCCGCCAGCAGCAGGGGGGCCAGCCAGGTGTGGTTGTGTTGGACCCGATCTGGCCCGGCGCCCTCGGTGCGATCCGGCAGCATCGGCAGCACCTGGTTCCGCCGCCGCAACAGACTGAGGGCGATGATCAATCCCCCGTGCGCCAGCACCACCGCCATGAAGGTGTTGCCGAAGAGCTCGTGCACCTCTTCCAGCCAGTCGCCGCCCAGCGAGTGGCCCCAGTCGATGTCGCTGCCATACCCACTGAGCGTCAGCGGGACCACGAGCAGCAGCATGCACGCCACGGCCAGCGCCCACCATCGGCCGTCAGGTACGCGCCGCTTAAGCTCAGCGCGAAGAGCCAGTGGAACATGCGCGTGGTGGCATCGACGACGCGTCGCTGCGGCAGGCCGCCAGCACGCGCCGCGGCTGTGGCCGCGGCTTGGAAAGAAGGTGTTGTGGGCATCGAGGATCTCGCTTGTGGGCCGTCTTGGGGGGGGGCGGGTCGGTCGTGCAAGCTGCGGCGCATCGCGGCATCCATACCGGCGGGGTAGCGCAGGTCGTCGTCGAAGACACCACGGTCTGCGGTGGTGTGGCAGGCCGCGCAGCTGGACGCACGCTTGACGCTGGCCAGCTTCCAGACGGCGGGATCGATGCCGCTGTGCTTGCGTTCAAACCACGCCGACCGCGTGATGCGGTCTTGTGGCGGTTCTGCGCTGACACGTTTGCAGGTGCCGGCGTTCGCCTGCAGCCCGCTGCTGATTTGTTGCACTGTGGCCGCTTCGAGGCTGGCGTCGGTGCCGTGGTGATGGTCCAGGCCGGTGATCAGGCGTTGCCGCGTGCACGCAGGCAGCAGGCCCGGCGGGTAGGCCAGGTGGCAGGCCGCACACTCGGACATGAATGCGGCAGGCGCTTTGGGGGGGGCATGGGTCGCCCGCGATCGGCATGTGCCCACGTGCCCGCGAGCACGGCGGGCGGCAGCAGCGCGTGCCGTAGCGTGATCCAGGTGTGGTTCATGGCCTGAGTCCGATCAGGAAGGCCAACACGTCGGCCTGGTCATCGGTGCTGGCATGTTTGCCCGGGGTGGTGGGCGGGTTGCCGTGGCAGGGCGCACAGGACCACCCGTTGCCGTGCCGGGTGGTGAAAAACGCGTGGCCCCGGTCGGCCTGTGCGGGCAGGGCGGCCCGCGCGCAGCAACGTTCGTGTTTTTGCGCCGGCGTGGTGGCGGCCGCGTGCGCTGCACCGTGCAGCAGCACCAGGCAGGCCGAGGCGGCCAGCAGCGCACGGAAAGTCTCGACGATCACGGGGGCTCCAGGCGTGGACCCGCAGCGCGGGTCCGTGGAGCCATCTTTTGGCGGGCCCCTTGAACCCAGCCTGAAGGCGGCGTTCATCCGCCGTTCAGGTGGGCCCGCCCCTCAAGGGTTCAGACGCCTGCGGAGCGCCGGCGCCATGCCAGTGCCGCCAGCCCGCCGGCCAACATCAGTGCGGTGGCGGGTTCAGGCACGGGCGCCACGTCTCCGGCGTGAACGGCCCAGGCGTACATCTCGGCCGAGTGTGCAAACGGCATCTGACGGCCGTTGACGGTGAAGAAGCTCCAGCCCGAAGGGGTGATCGGGGTGGCATAGGGTGTGCCCAGCCAGTAGGCGTCGTTCTTGAGGTTGACGAACGGCCCACTGTTGACCAGGCCAAAGTCAACACCGCTGGTGCCGGGCCTCAACTGGCCGTTCGTGTCGTACTGCGAGAGGTTGCCCAGGATGTCGTGGAAGACGTGGGCCATTTCGCTGCTGGCGGTGTCGACGTTGTAGCCGCAGTCTGTGCCACCGTAGGCGCCATTGCAGCCTGGCGTGCCCAGGTCCTGCAGGCCCGGCAGACGCCAACCAGTGACGCCGCCGACGTTCAGCCAGGCCGCCCAGGACAGTGCGGCGTTCAGCGTCATGCGGCCGTCGTTGCCTTGGCTGCCGTTGTCGAAGGGGCTGCCAGCGGCGGCGTTGGCGTTGGCCAGCCAGCTCAGGTCGCGCCCCGCGTCGTACCAGGCATCGACGGTGCCGTTGCCGTCAATGTCGCGCGGTTGCAGGTCAGCGGCGATGGCGCCGAAGGTGATCGAGGTCAGGGCGAGGGCCCAGGGCAGGCGTCGGGTCATGGTGATGGTTCCAGGTTGTTCCAACCCACGTTAGGTCGCCCGCCTGAAGTGGCGCTGAAACAGGTCGACATGGGCGGGCTGCTGCGCTTCAAGCCGATGCCGGCGCACCCCGCTGGACAGGGGGGTGCATCCTCAGCCTGGCTTCATGTTCGACGCCGATCCTGCCCGCACACCCGCCGCAGCCCACCACAGACCACGAGGATGAACCCCATGAACGCCCTTTCCGTGATGACGACCACCCTGGCCCTTGCCGCCGGGCTGCTGGGCCTGCCCAGCGCGCAGGCCCAGGGGGTCCAGACGGCGCCCCAGGTGTCGGTGAACTTCGGCTTCTGCACCGGCTGCACGCTGCCGACCTTTGAGGAACTGACGGTCACCACCACCGTGCCCGGCAGTGTGGAGACCCCCAACAACCCCTACAACCTGCTCACGTTTGGCGAGGGCAGCATCGAGCTCAGCATGAATGGCGCCTACGCCACGGGCTTTTGCTGTGTGAACCCGGTCCAGTACCCCGGGCACAACTTCAACGGCTACAAGATGAGCTTCAGCCCTGGCCAGGTGATCACCGACGCGCAGCTGGTGTCGTATGCGCCGGGTGGGTTGACGCCGGAAGTGACCTGGACCGCCGACACCATTTACCTGAACATGTGGGGCGGCCAGGTCAACCTGGACTCGTCCGTGCTGGTCAGCTACACCACCGCCCCGGTGCCGGAGCCGGCGACGACGGCGCTGCTGAGCGCTGGCCTGGCGGTGGTCGCCTTGGGGGTGCGCCGTCGGCGCGGCTGACGTGGACTCAGTGAAGCGGGAAAGCGGGGAATGGCGGGCTGAGTCACACGCCAAGCTGACCCAGCTCCGGCAGAGGCCGGCCCTGCTCAGCCGTCGTCAGAATTCAAGGTCCTGAAGCGACAAGGGGGTGCAACCTTTCGGTGCAACCCCTTGGGATGACTTGGTGGAGACGAGGAGGATCGAACTCCTGACCTTCGCATTGCGAACGCGACGCTCTCCCAGCTGAGCTACGCCCCCATTCAGCGTGCGAGTGTAGCATCCGGCGCGTTCCTTCTTGAGCCCTGCCGCCGATGAGCAAACCCGCCACCCAGCACGACGCCGCCTGGCTTGACGACCAGTACAACCCGCGCCCGCACATCCCCGATCACATGGCCATCTTCGAGCGCTGGCGCAGTGCGTCGGCCCTGGCGCGCACGCAGGCCGGGGTGGTGCTGGATGTGCCCTATGGCGACGACGCCAGCGAGACGCTGGACCTCTTTGCGCCCACCGTGCCCACCGCACCTGGTGGTGCCCCGGTGCTGGTGTTCATCCATGGCGGCTACTGGAGATCGCTGGACAAGTCGGACCATTCTTTCGTGGCGCCTTCGTTCAGCGCCGACGGTGCGCTCGTCGTCCTGCCCAACTACGCATTGGCACCGGCGGTGACGGTGGAACACATCACGCTGCAGATGGCGCGTGCATTGGCCTGGGTGTGGCGCCACGCGGCCGAACATGGGGGCGACCCGCGGCGCATCGTCGTCGCCGGACACTCCGCGGGCGGCCATGCCACGGCGATGATGTTGTCCTGCCGCTGGAAACAACTGGCCGACGACCTGCCGCCCAACCTGGTCACACGGGGCCTGGCGCTGTCGGGCCTGTACGACCTGGAGCCGCTGCGCCACACCGGCTTCCTGCAGCCCTCGCTGCAGCTCACACCCAGTGCGGTGGCACGGCTGAGCCCGGCGTTTTTTCCGCGGCCCAAGGCGCAGCTGTACGCCGTGGTCGGTGGCAACGAAAGTGCCGAGTTCCTGCGCCAGAACCGCTTGATCCGCGATGTCTGGGGCCCCACCAGCGTGCCGGTCTGCGAAACCATCCCCGGCACCCACCACCTCAGCGTGCTGCACAACCTGGCCGACCCGGCGGGCCGTTGTCATGAACTGGCGCTGCGGCTGCTGGGCCTGCGTTGATGCGCTGCAGCAGATGAATGAGAATCCATCTCATTAATTGAATTCATGGCCTCCATTGCCGCAATCTATGCATTGCATTGAAGCTTTGCATTGGTCTGCGGTTGGTGCTCTTGTTAAGGTGTTCTTCGGCTGGTGCACCGGCACCACCGCATCACGGGCACAACCAGGAGACACGACATGGCTTTGAAAGGCTCCAAGACCGAGCAGAACCTGAAGGACGCCTTTGCAGGTGAGTCGCAGGCCAACCGCCGTTACCTGTACTTCGCCAACAAGGCCGACGTGGAAGGCCAGAACGACGTGGCGATGCTGTTCCGCTCCACCGCCGAAGGCGAGACCGGGCACGCGCACGGCCACCTGGAGTTCCTGGAGAACGGCTCCGGCGATCCGGCCACTGGCCTGCCCATTGGCAGCAGCCGCCAGAACCTGATGGCGGCCGTGGCCGGCGAAACACACGAGTACACCGACATGTACCCGGGCATGGCCAAGACCGCGCGCGACGAAGGTTTCGACGAGATTGCCGATTGGTTCGAGACCCTCGCCAAGGCCGAGCGCTCGCACGCCAACCGCTACCAGAAGGCGCTGGACGCGCTGGTGGATTGAGCGCCAGTCATCGCCGTTGAACAGGGGGCTTCGTGCCCCTTGTTCGTTTCCGGGCCGCAGCCACAGGCACAGCACCATGCGTGAAGGCAACCTCGAAGCGCCGACCCGGCACCCGCTGGATTGGCAGAACCCGGCGTTCTACGACGAGGCCGCGGCCTTGCAGGAGATGGAGCGGGTGTTCGACATCTGCCACGGCTGCCGCCGCTGCGTGAGCCTGTGTCAGAGTTTCCCGAACCTCTTCGACCTGGTGGACGCCACCGAAGACGGCGAGATGCACGGCGTCAAGAAAGAGGCCTACTGGCAGGTGGTCGACCAGTGTTACCTGTGCGACCTCTGTTACATGACCAAGTGCCCGTACACGCCGCCGCACGCGTGGAACCTGGATTTCCCGCACCTGATGCTGCGTGCCAAGGCCATCCAGTACAAAAAAGGCGAGGTGGGCGCGGCCGCCAAATTCCTGGCCAGCACCGACACCCACGGCAGCTTTGCCGGCATCCCCATCGTCGTGCAGGCCGTCAACGCGGTCAGCCGGACGAAGTTTGCGCGCCGGCAGATGGACAAGGTGCTTGGTGTGCACCCTGACGCCTGGATGCCCGAACTGGCCACGCAGCGCTTCCGCTGGAGCGCAGCCCCGTCACCCGCCACGGTGGCCACGCAGGGCCAGCGCACGCCGGGCAAGGTGGCCATCTTCGCCACCTGCTACGTCAACTACAACGAGCCCGGCATCGGGCACGACCTGCTCAAGCTGCTGGCGCACAACGACATCCCGTACGTCATCGTCGACAAAGAAAGCTGCTGTGGCATGCCCAAGCTGGAGCTGGGTGCGCTGGATGCCGTGGCGCAGCACAAGGCGGCCAACATGCCGGTGCTGGCCCGGTATGCGCGCGAGGGTTACGCCATCCTCAGCGCGGTGCCCAGCTGCACGCTGATGTTCAAGCAGGAACTGCCGTTGATGTTCCCCGGCTGCGCCGACACGCAGGCGGTGAAGGCGGCGATGTTCGACCCCTTCGAGTACCTGGTGGCGCGCCACAAGGACGGCCTGCTGAAGACCGATTTCAAGACCGCGCTGGGCCAGGTGAGTTACCACATCCCCTGCCACGGCCGCGTGCAGAACATCGGCAAGAAGACCGAGGAGATGTTCAGGCTCATCGGTCAGACCGTCAGCGTGAAGCTCACCACCGTGGAGCGTTGTTCCGGCCACGCCGGCACCTATGGCGTGAAGACCCCCACGCACGCGGTGGCCATGAAGATTGGCAAGCCGGTGTTCAAGGCCATGGCCAAGGACAGCCCCGATTTCATCAGCAGCGATTGCGCGCTGGCGGGCCACCACATCGCGCAGGGCATGGCGCTGGCGGGCACGCCCGCCAAGGCGCTGCAGCACCCGCTGTCCCTGGTCCGGCTGGCCTACGGCCTGGAGTGAACCCCATGCACATCACCCGCGACAGCCTGCTCACGCTGGAGGCCTATGCCCGCATCCGCCAGAGCTCCAAACCCGGGGCCATCCAGCACCGGCGCCTGCGCAGCGTGCGCCTGGGCGAACACCTGACGCTGCAGTTCGAAGACGAGGGCACGATCCGGCGCCAGATCCAGGAGATGCTGCACATCGAGAAGATCTTCGATGAAGCCGGCATCCAGTCCGAGATCGAAGCCTACGCCCCGCTGGTGCCCGACGGCAGCAACTGGAAGGCCACGCTGCTGATCGAGTACCCCGATCCGCACGAGCGCAAACGCGAACTGTCACGCCTGATCGGCGTGGAGGACCGGATCTTCGTCGAGGTGGAGGGCCACGGCCGTGTCTACGCCATCGCCGACGAAGACCTGGACCGCGAAAACGCCGAGAAGACCTCGGCCGTGCACTTTGTGCGGCTGGAGTTCACGTTGGCGATGAAACAGGCCATCCGTGCCGGCGCCGCCGTCAAGCTGGGCTGCGACCACACGCACTACCCGGCGCATGTGCAGATTGCCGCGGAGACGCTGGCCAGCCTGGCAGGTGATCTGCGCTGATCAGCCGTGCCGGATCAGGTGGTCGAAGGCCGACAGCGCGGCTTTGGACCCCTCGCCGGCCGCGATGACGATCTGCTTGTAGGGCACGGTCGTCACATCGCCGGCGGCAAACACACCCGGCAGGCTGGTGTGGCAACGCTCGTCGATGATGATCTCGCCGAAGCGGCTGAGCTCCAGCGTGCCCTTCAGGAAATCGGTGTTGGGTACCAGGCCGATCTGCACGAAGACACCGGCCAGCTCTTCGTGGTGCTCGCTGCCGTCCACGCGGTGTTTCCAGCGCAGGCCGCCCACCTTCTGGCCGTCGCCGGTGATCTCGGTGGTCTGCGCGTTCACGTGGATCGTCACGTTGGGCAGGCTCTTGAGCTTTTTCACCAGCACGGCGTCGGCCTTGAGTTGGTCGGCAAACTCGATCAGCGTCACGTGCTGCACCACGCCGGCCAGGTCGATGGCGGCTTCGACGCCCGAGTTGCCGCCGCCGATCACGGCCACCTTCTTGCCCTTGAACAACGGGCCGTCGCAGTGCGGGCAGTAGGCCACGCCCTTGGTCTTGTACTGTTCCTCGCCAGGCACGTTGACGTTGCGCCAGCGCGCGCCGGTGGCCAGGACCACGGTCTTGCTCTTCAGCACCGCACCGTTGTCCAGCCGCACACCGGCCAGGCCGTCGTCACCCGCCGGTTCCAGCGCGGCCACACGCTGGCCGCTGATCAGGTCCACATCGTTCGCGCGCACCTGGGCTTCCAGCGCGGCGGCGAACTTCGGGCCTTCGGTGTGCATCACCGAGATGTAGTTTTCGATGCCCAGCGTATCCAGCGTCTGGCCACCAAAACGTTCGGCCACGATGCCGGTGCGGATGCCCTTGCGGGCGGCGTAGACCGCGGCGGCCGCGCCGGCCGGGCCACCGCCGACGATCAGCACGTCAAAGGCCTGCTTGGCGCCCAGCTTGGCGGCATCACGCGCGGCCGAGCCGGTGTCCACCTTGGCCAGGATCTCGCTCAGTTCCATGCGGCCGTTGCCAAAGGGCTGACCGTTCAGGAACACGCTGGGCACGGCCATGATCTGGCGCTGTTCGACCTCGTCCTGGAACAGGCCGCCATCGATGGCCACATGTTGGATGCGCGGGTTCAGCACCGCCATCAGGTTCAGCGCCTGCACCACGTCCGGGCAGTTGTGGCAGGTCAGGCTCATCCAGGTCTCGAAGACGAAGTCACCTTCCAGCGCCTTGATCTGCTCGACCAGCTCGGCTTCGACCTTGGGCGGGTAACCACCGGCCTGCAGCAGACCCAGCACCAGCGACGTGAACTCGTGGCCCATCGGGATGGCCGCAAACCGCAGGCCCATGTCGGCGCCGGCGCGGGTGATCTGGAACGACGGGCGGCGGGTGTCTGTGCCGTCGAAGCGCGCGGTCACGTTGTCCGACAGCGACGCGATCTGTTCCAGCAGCGTACGCATCTGCGCCGATTCCGGCCGGTCGTCCAGCGAGGCCACCATCTCCACGGGCTGGGTGATGCGCTCCAGGTAGGCCTTGAGCTGGGCTTGCATGTTGGCGTCGAGCATGGTGATCTCCGGTGAAGCGTAGGGGCGTGGGGTGTCCGGCCCGGTCGTCAAAGCCCGGTTTCAGGCCTTGACGACAGGGCCCGAAGGCGCTGTCGAAAACTGAGAAGGCGGAAGGCCTTTAGATCTTGCCGACCAGGTCCAGCGACGGGGTCAGCGTGGCGGCGCCTTCGTTCCACTTGGCCGGGCACACCTGGCCGGGGTTGGCGGCGGTGTACTGGGCGGCCTTGAGCTTGCGCACGGTTTCTTTCACGTCACGCGCGATCTCGTTGCTGTGGATTTCGGCGGTCTTGATGATGCCGTCGGGGTTGATCACGAAGGTGCCACGCAGCGCCAGGCCTTCTTCGGGGATGTGCACGCCGAAGGCGTTGGTCAGCGTGTGGGTGGGGTCGCCCACCAGCGGGAACTTGGCCTTGCCGACGGCCGGGCTGGTCTCGTGCCACACCTTGTGCGAGAAGTGCGTGTCGGTGGTGACGATGTAGACCTCGGTCTTCAGCTTCTGGAACTCGGCGTAGTTCTCGGCCGCGTCTTCGATCTCGGTCGGGCAGTTGAACGTGAAGGCGGCCGGCATGAAGATCAGCACCGACCAATGGCCCTTCAGGCTCTGTTCGGTGACATCGATGAACTTGCCGTTGTGGAAGGCCTGGGTCTTGAACGGCTGGACGGCGGTGTTGATGAGGGACATGCAATGCTCCTGAGGGCGGTTGGAGGGTTGGGAGTAACCCTGAACAGCCGCTATTCTGGTTGCACTGCAGCATCGCCTGGATTGATTGAGAAAATCCGCATCATTGACCCTGCCTATTGATCGTCACCAGGCGATCTTCATCCCCAGGCTGAGCGTGCGGGCGCGCTGGCCGTCGGCCTGCCAGGCCGCCGAGGCGTCCAGCGTCAGCCGTTCGGTGGCGGCCCAGCGCAGGCCCCCGCCGGCCCAGGGGGCACCATGGTCGTCGCCGTAGAGCTCGACGCCGCCGTCCAGGCCCTCGATCAAGGCCTGCTCCCGCGCCAGCGCCCAGGTGGTGGCCGAGGCGCCGCCGCCACGCGCATGGCCCAGGTTGGCGTGCCAGGCACCACCGCCGCCGGGCAGCGTGAGCACCAGGCTGGCGCCATGGCCGTCGTGTTGCCAGCGGCCGTCGGATTGGACGGCGGCGGTGCCAAAGGCCAGGGCCCACTGCGGTGCGTCGTCCCCACCCGCGGACAAGGCCCACTTGCCGCCCAGCGCCACGCCGGTGGCGCTGCGGCCGTCGGCGCGGCTGCGGCCAGCACCCAGGCCCAGCTGCAGGTCACGCCCGGCCACCGGGCCCAGGCCGCAGCCCGGCTGCAGCCACCAGGCGCTTTCACTGGCCGCGCCCCGGGCACTGGCGTGGGCGGTGTAGGCCTCGAACTCACATTCACCGCCGGCCAGCACGCCTGCGTCTTCGGTGGCAAACGGCCGGCCGGCGGTGGCCGGGCCGGCCAGCAAGGTGATCAGGAGGCCGAGGAAGAAGGGGTGTCGGTGCGCGTGCATGGCGATGGCTTTGCAGGTGGCGGTGATTTGTGACCCGTGATCATCGCGCGGATCAGGCCGTTGCCCGGATGCCGGCTGCCGTAGAGGTTGGCCAGCACGTGAACGAAGACCGCGGCCACCGTCAGGTCCACCAGCCGCGTGTGCGTGGTCTCCACCCATTCGTTGCCCCAGAAGGCGTCCAGCGTCAGCATCCAGCCGCTGACGGCGATGCCCGTCACGGCCACCAGCAGGAACAGGATCATCACCGCGCCCGCCGGGTTGTGCCCCGTGTGCACCGGTTCGCGGCCCCGCAGCAGCAGGCCCAGGTAGTGCAGCAGCCCGCGCGGGCCGGGCACGAAGTTGGCAAACCGTGCGTTGGGGCTGCCGATGAAACCCCACACCACACGTGCCAGCACCAGGGCGGCTGCGGCGTAGCCCGCACCCTTGTGCAGCAGGCCGATGTGCTCGGTGAACCACCAGGCGGTGCCGAAGCAGGCCACCAGGCTCCAGTGGAAGAACCGAACGAAGCGGTCCCAGACGGGCGGGCGGGGATGGCGATGGGGCGGGGCGTTCACACGCTCAGTCCTTGACGTTGGCTTCGACAATGGCGCCGGTGATCGGGTGGAAGTAGATCTCCACCTTCTTGCCGGCCTTGTCGTGGCCGTAGATCTCCCAGCACTGGCCCTTGGACACGTGCAGTTTCTTCACGTCGTCGCGGTAGCCCAAGGCCTGGAACTTCTGCGTCATCTGGGCTTCGGTCAGCCAGCGGGCCTGGGGTTCGTCGGTGCACTTGGGGCCGGCAGTGGCCGTGCCGGCGGCCAGCAGGCCGGCCAGGATCAAGGGGGTGCGGATGGACATGGGGGCTCCTCGGGGTGGGGTTGACAAGAACACCCGTCACCACGCAGCCGCCATGCCAGCCGGGCCCGCTGCGGCAAGCCCTTGTCAGCATTGAAGAATTGTTTGTTGGGTGGGTGGGCGCTGGGCTGCCGCTGGGGCACCTGACCCAGCCGGTGGGGTCAGGCGACCCGCCGCCGCCAGCCGCGCAGCGACTCGGCGCTGTACAGCGCCAGCGCGGCCCAGATCAGCGCAAAACCCACGGCCCGCTCGGCGCTGAAGGGCTCGCCGTAGACAAACACGCCCAGCGCAAACTGGATCGTCGGCCCCAGGTACTGCAGCAACCCCATGGTGGCCAGCGGCAACTGCCGCGCACCCGATGCAAAGAGCAGCAGCGGGATGGCCGTGAAGGGGCCGGCCAGCAGCAGCCAGGCGCTGGTGGCCGGGTCCTGCAGCGTCAGCGCGCCCGTGCCCTGCCAGGCCCACCAGGCCAGCAGCCCCGCGGCCAGCGGCGCCTGCATCAGCGTCTCCAGCGCCAGGCCCTCGGCCGCGCCCAGCGGTGCGGTCTTGCGCAGCAGGCCGTACAGGCCGAAGCTGCCGGCCAGCACCAGCGCGATCCAGGGCCATTCACCGGCGCCGACGATCAACCACAACACACCACACGCGGCCAGGCCCACCGCAGCCCACTGCAGCGGCCGCGGGCGCTCCTTCAGCACCAGCACGCCCAGCAGCACGTTGAACAGCGGGTTGATGAAGTAGCCCAGGCTGGCGTCCACGATGCGCCCCGCCGCCACGGCCCAGACGTACAGGCCCCAGTTCAGGCTGAGCAACAGCGCCGACGCGGCAAATACCGCCAGCGTGCGCCGGTTCCGCAGCGCCGGGCCCCACCAGGCCATGCGGCGCCAGGCGGCCAGCAGCACGACCACGAAGACCAGCGACCACAGCGAGCGGTGGGCCACCACCTCCACCGCGGGCACGTGGGCCACCTGCTTCAGGTACAGCGGGAACAGGCCCCAGCAGATGTAGGCGAGGGCGGCTGCGATCAGGCCGGGGGGCAATGCGTGGGGCAGTCCGTGGGGCATGCAGGGGGCCGGGTGTGGGCCTGCATTGTGGCGGGCTCAGGCACTCAGCGCAGGTCGCCGTCCACGTAGAGCCAACGCCCGGCGCGGCGCTCGAAGCGGCTGAGCTCCTGCAGCCGGTGGGCCCGGCCGCCGAGCTTGCTGCGGGCGACGAACTCCACCGTCGCGTGGTCGGCGTCCAGCACGCAGTGCTGCTTCAGCTGCAGGCCCAGCCACTTCAGGCCCGGGGGATCGGGCTCGATCACCGCCGGGCAGGTCTCGGGCGCCCAGGTGGCGCGCAGGTAATCCTGCAGGCCACGCACGTAGGCGCTGTAACGCGAACGCATCAAGGCCTCGGCGTCGGGTGCCGGTGTGCCGGCGTGCCAGCGGCCGCAGCAGGCGGCGTAGGGCCTGGCGCTGCCGCAATCGCAAGGCACGTGCGCTGCCTTCACAGCGCCAGCACCCAGGTTTCGCCCACCAGATCGTGGCCGAAGCTGTGGTGGGTTTCGCTGCCCGTCAGCACATAACCGGCACGCTGGTAGATGCCACGCGCGGCCAGCAGGTTGGCGTTGGTCCACAGGCGGATGCGGGCGTAACCCGCCTGGCGGGCAAAGGTCTCGCAGGCCAGCGTCAGCGCCTTGCCCAGGCCCAGGCCACGCGCGGCGGGCTCCACCAGCAGCAGGCGCAGCTGCGCGCTGCCGGGTTCGATGGCGCCGCTGGCCTCGTCGCGCGCCTGCACCAGGCAGACGCAGCCCAGCGGCTGGCCGCCGCGCTCGGCGATCCAGCAGGCCTCGCGCGTGGCGTCGAAGCGCTCGATGAAGTCGGCACCGATGCGGGCCACCAGGGCCTCAAAGCGGTTGTCCCAGCCCTGCTCGGCGGCGTAGAGCGCGCCGTGGCGCATCACGATCCAGCCGATGTCGCCCGGGCGGTGCGGGCGCAGCGTCAGCGTGGTGTCCATGCGTGGTCTTTCGGGCGGCGGGCGATGCCGGGATTCTGCCTGGGCCCCTACACTGCGCCCCGCTGCCTGCATGCCCCCAGGGCCCGGCTGCGGCCAGCCCCCCTGGGGGTCAGGGAAACTGGGGGCGGCCCAGCGTTTCCTTGAGAAAGTCTTCCGATGCTCGATCCTCAAGCCCGTGCGCTGCTCGACCTGATGCTGCAGCGCGGCGTGCCACCCGTGCACACACAAAGCCCGGCCGAGGCGCGCGCCGCCTACCGCGACCGGCGCAACTTCGCGCAACCCGAACCCCCGGCGGTGGGCACGGTGCGCGACCTGCAGGCCGCGGGCGTGGCCATGCGCCTGGTGCGCCCGGCGGGATTGGCAAACGACGTGGCCAATGAGGTGGCGCTGCCGGTGCTGGTGTACTTCCACGGCGGCGGCTGGGTGATCGGTGACCTGGACACGCACGACGTGCTGTGCCGCAGCCTGGCCGCTGGCGCCGGCTGCGCGGTGCTGGCGGTGGACTACCGGCTGGGCCCGGAACACCGCTTCCCGGCCGCGGTGGACGACTGCGTGGCTGCGCTGCGGTTTGTGCAGGCCGAAGCCGCGGCGCTGGGCCTGGACCCGGCCCGCATCGCGGTGGGCGGCGACAGCGCCGGCGGCAACCTGGCCGCTGCCGTCTGCCTGGTGCAGCGCGAGGCCGGTTTGCCGCTGCCCGCTTTCCAGCTGCTGATCTACCCGGCCACCGACCAGCGTGCCATCGCACCCTCGCACACCACCAACGGCCAGGGTTACCTGCTGACGGCCGACAGCATGGCCTACTACCGTGGCCACTACATCGCCGACCCGGCGCAGTGGGCCGATTGGCGTGCCAGCCCGCTGCTGGCCGCCAGCCATGCCGGCCTGCCACCGGCCCTGGTGCTGACCGCCGGCTTCGACCCGCTGCGCGACGAAGGCCGGGCGTACGCCGATGCCTTGTCCGCCGCCGGCGTGCCGACGCAGTACATCTGCTTCGAGCGCCAGATCCACGGCTTCATCACGATGGGGCGGCTGATCGCCGAGGCCAACACGGCGGTGGACCTGTGCGCTGCGGCACTGCGGCGTGCCTTGGCCAGTGCCGGGTGAAACGGCAGCGTCAAGAGCTGTTTTTTTATACAGTATTTCGGGTATGCTGGTGCTGACAGGACATCGACTTCATCTGCACCACATGCAGGGCCGCCGGTGCCACCCGCCGCACCATGCTCCCCGGTTACGCCGAACTCCATTGCCGCAGCAACTTCAGCTTCTTGCGCGGTGCCTCCCACCCCGAAGAACTGGTGGCGCGCGCGCAGGCGCTGGGGTATGCCGCCTTGGCCATCACCGACGAGTGTTCGCTCTCCGGCGTGGTGCGCGCGCATGGTGAAGCCAAACGCCTGGGCCTGCCGCTGATCATCGGCAGCGAGATCGCGCTGCAGCGCAGTGTCGATGATCCATCCGGCGCGCGCCTGGGCGCCGGGCCGTCCCAAAGCCAGGCGGTGCCCCCCTCGGGGGGGCAGGCTCTGCAGGAGCCTGGGGGGCCACGGTTGGTGTTGTTGGCCACCTCGCGCCGTGGTTACGGCCTGCTGTCGCAATGGATCACGGTGGCACGCCGCCGCGCGCCCAAGGGCCAGTACACCGCGCTGATGGGCGACGTGGAAGGCAAGGTGCCCAACACACCCACGCTAGCTGGTCTGCCCGATTGTCTGGCGCTGCTGCTCACGCCGCCGGTACTGCAGGCCGCCCAGCCCTTCGAGACGCTGTTTGCACAGGCCGTGTGGCTGCGCACCTGGTTTGGCGACCGCGCCGCGCTGGCGCTGCCGCTGCTGCACCACGCCCACGACGGTGTGCTGCTTGAGATCACCGAGCGTGTGGCCGCGCTCACCGGGCTGCCCATCGTGGCCGTGGGCAGTGTGTTGATGCACGCCCGCTCGCGCAAGGCGCTGCAGGATGTGCTGAGCGCCACACGCCTGAAGCGCACGGTCGCTACCTGCGGCTTTGCCCTCGAACCCAATGCCGAGGCGCACCTGCGCCCGCGTGGGCGCCTGGCCGCGCTGTACCGGCCGGAATGGCTGGAGGCCACGCTGCAGTTCGCCGGCCGCTGCCACTTCTCGTTGGACGAGTTGCGTTACGAGTACCCGCGCGAGATCGTGCCCGAAGGCCACAGCCCCACCAGCTGGTTGCGGCAGCTGACCGAAGACGGTGTGCGGCAGCGGTTCCCGCAGGGCGAACCGCCGGCTGTGCGCCGGTCGATCGAAGATGAACTGGCCCTCATTGCGCAGCTGCAGTACGAGCCGTATTTCCTCACCGTGGCCGACATCGTGCACTGGGCGCGCGCGCAAGACATCCTGTGCCAGGGCCGCGGCAGTGCGGCCAACTCGGCCGTCTGTTATTGCCTGGGCGTGACCGCCGTGGACCCGGCACGCAGCAGCCTGCTGTTCGGGCGCTTCATCAGCGCAGAGCGCAACGAGCCGCCCGACATCGACCTCGACTTCGAACACCAGCGGCGCGAAGAGGTGATCCAGTACGTCTACAAGAAGTACGGCCGCCACCGCGCCGCGCTGACGGCGGTGGTGATCAGCTACCGCCCGCGCAGTGCGCTGCGCGACGTGGGCCGCGCCTTGGGCATCGACCTGGAGCGCATAGCCGCGGTGTCGAAATCGCAGCACTGGTTCGACGGCCGCAGCATCGCGCCCGAACGCCTGCGCGAAAACGGCTTCGACCCCGACGCGCCCTTGTGCCAGCTGTGGGTGGAGCTCACCACCACGCTGATCGGCTTCCCGCGCCACCTCAGCCAGCACCCGGGTGGTTTTGTGATCGCGCGTGACCACCTGGCCAGCCTGGTGCCGGTGGAAAACGCCGCGATGGCCGAGCGCAGCGTGGTGCAATGGGACAAGGACGACCTGGACACCCTGGGCCTGCTGAAGGTGGACCTGCTGGCCCTGGGCATGCTCAGCGCCATCCGGCGGGCGCTGGGCCTGGTGGCCCACAAGCTGGGCCGCCGCAGCTTCACGATGCCGGACGTGCCGCCCAAGGACGAGGCCACTTTCGACATGCTGTGCCGCGGCGACAGCATCGGCACCTTCCAGGTCGAAAGCCGGGCCCAGATGAGTATGTTGCCGCGGCTGCGGCCACGCAACTTCTACGACCTGGTGATCGAGGTCGCCATCGTGCGGCCCGGTCCCATCCAGGGTGGCATGGTGCACCCCTTCCTGAAACGCCGCAGCGGCGAAGAACCGGTCGACTACCCCAGCCCCGAGGTCGAGCAGGCGTTGAAACGCACGCTGGGTGTGCCCATCTTCCAGGAGCAGGTGATGCAGCTCGCCATCCTGGCCGCCGACTTCACGCCCGGCGAGGCCGACCAGCTGCGCCGCGCGATGGCGGCCTGGAAGCGCAAGGGCGGCCTGGGCCCCTTCCACGAGCGCCTGGTGGGCCGCATGGTGGCCAAGGGTTATGCCCTCGAGTACGCCGAACGCATCTTCAAGCAGATCGAAGGCTTCGGCGAATACGGTTTCCCCGAGAGCCACGCCACCAGCTTTGCGCTGCTGGTCTACGTCAGCGCCTGGCTCAAGTGCCACCACCCCGATGCTTTTCTGGCCGGTCTGCTGAACAGCCAGCCGATGGGGTTTTATGCGCCGGCGCAGCTGGTGCGCGATGCCCGCGAACATGGGGTGCGGGTGTTGCCGGTGGACCTGCGCCACAGTGCATGGGAGACGGTGCTGGAAGGCGACAGCGGCACGTTGCGCCCGGTGCGCCTGGGCTTCAACCGCATCAGCGGTTTCCCGAAGGACGCCGCCGAGCGCCTGGTCGCCGCACGTGCCCAGGGCGGTTTCGCTGGTGTCGAAGACCTGGCCCGCCGCGCGGGGCTGGACAGCCACGTGCTGCAGTTGCTCGCCGGTGCCGATGCCTTGCAGGCCCTGGCCGGCCACCGCCACCAGGCCGCCTGGGCCGTGGCCGGTGTGGACACCCGCGCCACGCCGCTGCTGCAGGCCACACGCACACACGAAGACGCGCCCGCACTCGCCGCGCCCGGCGATGCGGCGCAAACCCTGGCCGATTACCGCGCCACCGGCCTGACGCTGGGCACACACCCGGTGGGCCTGCTGCGGGCGGTGCTGGCGCACTACAAGGTGCTGCCGGCGGTGGTGTTGAATGAGTTCCCGAACGGCCGGCTGGCACGCGCCAGCGGCCTGGTCACCCACCGCCAGCGGCCGGAGACGGCCAAGGGCGTGGTCTTCGTGACGCTGGAAGACGAAACCGGCGCCGTCAACGTGATCGTCTGGCCGCAGGTGGTGGAGCAGCAGCGCCGGCCGCTGCTGGCCGCCACGCTGCTCACCGTCTACGGCATCTGGCAGCGCCAGGGTGAGGTGCGCCACCTGGTGGCGCGCCAGCTGGTGGACCACAGCCCGCTGCTGCAGGGGCTGGACGCACGCAGCCGCAACTTCCGCTGACCCACTCGGTCCCTCTTAGCCCCCCTTGATCGCCATGGCCGCCCCGCATTGACCGGCCCTCGGCGCTTGGATACCCTGCACCGGCCCCCCACCCACGAAAGCCTGCCATGTCCATCGCCCAGACCGTCCGCGCCGCATCGGCCGCTGCGCTGCTGTTCGTCCTGCCGCTGCAAGGTGTGATGTCGGCCCAGGACCACAACTCCTCGCGCTCCAACAAGACCAACACCGCCTCTGCGCCCAACGAGATCGAGAACCTGCTCGACCTGAGCCGGGCCGACGCGTCGGCCGTGGCCAAGACCATGATCGCCGCCGATACCCGCGACGGCTACAACGGCGACTACGAGATCACCGTCAACGTGGCAGTCTCGATCAAACGCGTCAAATCGCGGTGAGCGCGCGCCTGCCCATCGTGCTGGCGCCTGGCGCCGGCCGTGCCTGGCCGATGGGCCGCATCAGCGCCGTCTTCAAGGCCGATGGTGATGAGACCCGGAACACCTGTTCCATCAGCGAGTGGTGGCTGGAGCCGCACACCCAGGGCCCGGGTGCACATGCGCACGACGAAGACGACCTCTTCTACGTCATCGAAGGCACCATGAGCCTGCGCATCGGCGAGGCCTGGACCGACGCGCCGCGTGGCAGCTTCGTGCTGGTGCCCGGGGGCATCACACACGATTTCGAGAACCGCAGCGATGCCCGTGCCGGGGTGCTGAACATCAGCGTGCCCGGCGGCTTCGAGCCGCACATGGCCGGCATTGCCGACTGGTTCCAGCAACACCCGCCGGGGCATGCATGAGCGCGCCGGGCCGCTCCCAAGCGCTCATTCCGAAGAGCGGAGCACGGAGGATCGTCCAATGAGCGAATCCGTGAAGGACGAACACTTCGACGGCGGCTGCGATTGCCGCCAGGTGCGTTACCGCATGGTCTCGCGGCCCCTCTTCGTGCACTGCTGCCATTGCCGCTGGTGCCAGCGCGAAAGTGGCAGCGCCTTTGCGCTGAACGCGATGATCGAAGCCGACCGCGTGCAGCTGCTCGCCGGCACGCCAGTGCTGGTGGACACACCCAGCGACAGCGGCGCCGGCCAGCAGATTGCCCGCTGCCCGCATTGCCACATCGCGCTGTGGAGCCATTACGCCGGCGCCGGGCCGGTGGCGAGTTTTGTGCGCGTGGGCACCCTGGACGAGCCCGATGCCATGCCACCGGACGTGCACATCTTCACCGCGTCCAAACAACCCTGGGTGCAGCTGCCACCCGGTACGCCCGCAGTGGCCGAGTACTACGAGCGCGACCAGCTGTGGCCCGCCGCCAGCCTGGCCCGCCGGCAGCTGATGCTGCCCGCCATCAAGGCCTGGCATTCACAGGCGCTGACCTGAAGATCGCCATCGTCGGTGGCGGCCTCAGCGGCCTGGCAGCGGCCTGGCTGCTCGGCCGGGGCCACGATGTCACGCTGTACGAACGCCAGGCGCGGCCCGGTTTCACCGCCGCGTCCGTCGCGGCACCGCGCACGCAGGAACGCATCGACGTGCCGCTGCGGGTGTTCTACCCCGGTTATTACCCCACGCTGACGCGTCTGTACGACGCCCTGGGCGTGGCCAGCGAGCCGGTCAGCTACGCGGCCTCTTTCAGCGGGGCCGATGGCCGCCTGTACTTCCGCTACCGCAACCTGCGCTGGCGCGACCAGAGCCTGGGCTGGCTGGCGCCGCAGGACCTGCTGCTCGGCCCGGCGGCGCGCCAGATCCTGCGTGGCCTGCTGCGGTTTCAGCGCCAGACCGTGCCGGCGCTGCAGCGTGGCGAGCTCGCGGGCCACACGGTGGGCTCGCTGGTGCAGGGTTACCCGCCGGACTTTGTCGACGGTTTCCTGCTGCCGGCCATCTGCACCGTCTGCACCTGCACGGCCGACGCGGCGCGGGCCTTCCCGGCCGAGGTGATCGTCGACTACCTGGCCCGTGGCCTGCTGCGCCAGAGCGTGCGCCGTGCGCTGGCCGGGGCCGACGACGTGGAGCAGCGCCTGCGCCAGGGCATCCCGGCGCTGCACTGCGCCGCGCCGGTGCGGGCCGTGCAACCCCAGGCCCAGGGCGTGGTGTTGCATCTGGCCGATGGCACGCAGGCGCCGTACGAGCAGGTGGTGATCGCCACGCAGGCCAACCAGGCCCGTGCGTTGTTGGCGGACGAACAATTTGCCGAGGCGCAGGTGCTCGCCGCCTTCCGCTACCAGCCGGTGACCGTGTTCACCCACACCGATGCGGCGCTGATGCCCACCCGCCGGCGCGACTGGAGCCCGGTGAACCTGCGGGTGCTGCCCGGCGGCGCCGCGCCCGAATCCACGATCTGGGTCAACGCCGTGCAGCCGGTGCTGCGCGCTGCGGCCGACGTGTTCCAGACCGTGCACCCGCAGCGCCGCCCACGCGCCGGCACGCTGATCGGCGAGGCGCAGTTCGAGCGTCCGGTGGTGGACGCCCGCAGCCGCGCCGCGCTGCAGCAACTGCAGGCCCTGCACGCGCAGCCCGGGCGGCGGCTGTGGTTCTGCGGTTCGTACGCGCAGGCCGGCATCCCACTGCTGGAAAGTGCGGTGCGTTCGGCGGATGACGTGGCGCGGCGTTGGGGTCAGGGTTTGCGGGCCGACCACAGCGCATAACCCAGGCCCGCCGCGCGGCAGGGCGGGATCAGCGCGGCCGTGATGGCCACACGGCGCCAGCCCGGGCCCCAAGCCTGGCGCCCGATGTGCCGGCGCTGCCGGTGCGCAAAGGCCGCAAAGCCGTCCAGCACCTCGGCGTCCAGGCGCTGGTGCTGCACGGCGGTGAAGCCGGCGGCCAGCAGTTGTGCCGCGCGGGTGGCGGTGCCACACAGGTCGCCCGCGGGCACGCCGCACAGCCGGGCGGCGCCCCGCAGCAACATCGAACGCCGGCCGTCCAGCACCAGGTCGGTGAAGGCCAGCCGGCCACCGGGCTTCAGGCGCGCCCAGGTCTCGGCCAGCCACGCCGCACGTGGGCTGAAGTGGTAGGCCGCATCGACGCACAAGACCGCATCGAACAGGCCCTCGGGCGGCGTGGCCGTGACGCTGCAGCCTGGCCCGGCGGTTTGCTGCGCCAGGGCCCGCGCAGCGGGATCGATCTCGCAGCCGGTGGCCTGCGCCACGCTGAACGCCGCCACCCACAGTGCCAGCTCGTCACCCGCACCGCAGGCCAGGCTCAGTACGGTTTGCCCCGGGCCCAGCGCCGCGGCTTCGCCCACACGCAGCGCCAGCGCGCGGCAGGCGTTGGCGTAGTCGGCGGCATCGGCATCGGGGTGGGCCGGCCACAGACCCAGGTTGCCCCAGGTGGCGGGGGTGCCGCCGTGGTGCAGCAGCTCACGTTGGCTCGGCCCTAACATCGGCCCAGGAGGAGTTTGAGAATGGCTTGGATTCTGCTGTTGTTGGCCGGTCTGCTGGAGGTGGTGTGGGCCCTGGGCCTGAAGTACACCGACGGTTTCAGCCGTTTGTGGCCCAGCGTGGGCACCTTGCTGGCCATGGCCGGCAGTGTGGGCCTGCTGGGCCTGGCGATGAAGAGCCTGCCTGTGGGCACGGCCTACGCGGTGTGGGTCGGCGTGGGCGCGGTGGGCACGGCCATCGGCGGCATGCTGCTGCTGGGCGAGCCGGCCACCGCCGGCCGGCTGCTGAGCCTGGCGCTCATCGTCGCCGGCATCGTGGGGCTGAAGCTGGCCTCGGCCTGAGGGTCTGCGCACGATGGCCGTGGACCTGCAGCCCTACGTCGATTTCGTGCTCGAGGTCGACCGCCTGAAGGCCGTGCTGCGCCAGACCTGCACCGTGGGGCAGGCGCGGCGCGAGAACTCGGCCGAACACAGCTGGCAGATCGCGTTGCTGGCCGCCGCGCTGCTGCCCGAGCTGGCGCCCGATCTGACGCCGGAGCTGGACGCCGCCCGCGTGGTGGCACTGCTGCTGGTGCACGACCTGGGCGAGATCGACGCCGGCGATGCCCTGGTGTACGCCGAACACGGCTGGGCCGAGCACCAGGCCGCCGAGCGCGCCGGCGTGCAGCGTGTCTTCGGCCTGCTGCCACCGGCACGGCGCGACCACTTTCTGGCGCTGTGGCAGGAGTTCGAAGACGCGGCCACGCCGGAGGCGCGCTTCGCGCACGCGGTGGACCGGGCGATGCCGGTGCTGCTGAACCTGGCCAACCAGGGCCAGAGCTGGCGCGCCAACGGCGTCAGCCACGCGCGGGTGGTGGCGCGCATCGGCCCACCCATCCGCGCCGGCTGCCCGGCGCTGTGGGACTATCTGCTGCCCCGGCTGGCCGATGCAAAGGCACGCGGCTGGTTTGGTACCGAGGCGCCCACCACGCGCTGATCGATCCGCCCGAAAGGCCCGGGCCTGCCGTCGGCATGCCGCGCTTCCAGCTGCACGCGGTCGCCAAAGCGCAGGAACGGCGTGTGTGCAGCGCCGGTCTGCAGCATCTCCAGCACACGCCGCTCGGCCAGGCAGGCCGACCCGGCGGCCAGGTCGTCGTTGCTCACCGTGCCGGAGCCGACGATGCTGCCGGCGCGCAGTCGGCGTGTGCGTGCGGCGTGGGCGATCAGCGTGCCGAAGTGGAAATCCATCGCGCTGCCGCTGGGTTGGCCCAGGTGCTCGCCCCGGCAGTGCACGTGCAGGTCCAGGTGCACCCGGCCGCCGTGCCAGGCCGGGCCCAGCTCGTCCGGCGTCACGGCCAGCGGCGCAAACGCGGTGCTGGGCTTGGCCTGGATGAAGCCGAAGCCAGCCTTCATCTCGCGCGGCCCGAAGCGGCGCAGGCTCCAGTCGTTGATCAGCACCAGCAGCCGCACATGGCCCAGTGCCTCTTCGGGTGTGACGCCCATCGGCACGTCGTCCACCACCACGCCGAACTCGCCTTCCACGTCGATGCCGTCGTCCTCCGACGGCAGCGGCACGTCCATGCCGGGGCCGAGGAAGTCGTCCGACGCGCCCTGGTACAGCAGCGGCACGGTGTCGAAATCCGGGATCGGCGGGTTGCCGAACGCGCGCTCCAGCAGGCGGCCGTGGTGCAGGAAGGCCGAACCGTCCAGCCACTGCGGCGCCTGTGGCAGGGGTGCGGCGCAGTCTGCGGAGCAGAAGGACTGAGGATCCGTGGCACCGGCTTCCAGCGCGGCAGCTCGTGCGGCCAGGCGAGGCTGCAGCGCCGGCCACTGCTGCAGCACTGCCAGCAGGCTGGGCGCTAGGTCGTCGATGGGCGTGGCGCGCTGCCTGTCGTGCGCCACCAGCAGGGGCTGGCCGTCCAGCGTGGTGGCAAATCGCATGGCGGGCCTCAGCGCGCCGCCGCCAGGGCGTCGTCGAAGATCGCCACCGCGCGGGTCCAGCCGGCCGAGGCGCCCCGCACCTTGTGCGGGAAACACGAGACAAAAAAGCCGTCGGCCGGCAGGGCCTCCAGGTTGTGCAGCTTTTCCAGGTGGCAATAGCCGATGTCGCGGCCGGCCTTGTGGCCTTCCCAGATCAGCGAAGCGTCGCCTGTGGCGCCGTACTTCTTGGCGGTGTGCACAAAGGGGGCGTCCCAGCTCCAGGCGTCGGTGCCGGTCAGGCGCACGCCACGGTCCAGCAGGTAACGGGTGGCGGCTAAGCCCATGCCGCAGCCGGCGCTGACATAGTCGCGTTCGCCATAGCGGCTGCCGGCGCGGGTGTTCACGAGCACGATCTCCAGCGGCTGCAGCACATGGCCGATGCGCGCCAGCTCCGCCTCGACCTCGTTCGCGGTGACGACATGGCCGTCGGGCAGGTGGCGGAGGTCGAGTTTCACCGCGGGCTGGAAACACCAATCCAGCGGCACCTCGTCGATGGCGATGGCGCGGCGTTTGTGGCCCAGTGCCGCGTCCATCGTGCTGTGGAAGTGCCAGGGGGCGTCCAGGTGCGTGCCGTTGTGCGTGGACAGCTGCACCAGCTCGACCGCCCAGCCTTCGCCATCGGGCAGGTCCTCGCGCCGCAGGCCCGGGAAAAACGGCGCGATCTGCTCGTAGGTGTGTTCGTGCGTGAAGTAGGTGATCCTCGGCTCCAGGCCGGGCGGGTCGGAGGCGATGTCGTTTTCCAGGTAGATCGACAGGTCGACGAAGGTGCGGGGCATGGGGTGTCCTGGTGTCGGGGAGAGGTGGTGTCAGGGGCGTCAGGGGTTCTGCCAGCGCAGCCAGCGGGCCTCGGCACGCGCCAGCAGCGTGTTGCTGCCGAAGCCGATGGCGCCCAGCAGCAGCACGCCGGCGAACAGCTCGCTGGCGCGGAAGGAGCGGGCCGCCAGCAGGATGGCCTGGCCCAGGCCGTCCTGCGAGGCGATCATTTCGCCCACCACGCTGACGATCAGCGACACGGTGAGCGACAGCCGCAGGCCGGCCAGAATGTCGGGCAGCGCGTGCGGCAGGCCGAGCTTGAGGATGCGGTCGCGGCGCGGCATCTGCAGCGCGTCGGCCACCTCGTTCAGCCGCGGGTGCAGGCTGGCAAAACCCTGCACCGTGGCCAGCAGCACCGGCCACATCGCACCAAAGGCCACCACGAACAGCAGCATGCCGCTGGACAATCCGAACACCGCGACCGCCGGTGGCACCACGGCCGAGGCCGGAAGCGGGCGCAGGAACTCCAGTGTGGGCTGCAGCCAGGTGCGCGCCGCGGCGCTGCTGCCTATCCAGGCGCCCAGCAGCATGCCGGCCAGCGCCGCCAGGCCCCAGCCGGCGGCCATGCGGCCGGCCGTGGCGAGCGTGAAGGCCCACAGGTCGCCGTGCAGCAGGCCCTCGGCCAGCGCCTGCACGGTGGCCTCGGGCGTGGGCAGGAAGACCGGGCTCACCCAGGCCCGGTGCGAGACCGCCCACCACGCGCCCAGAAGGCTGGCCAGCACCGCGGCCGACAGCAGGGCGTCGGCACCGCGCATCGTCTTCATGTCACGGCCCCCATGCGGCGCTGCAGCCGCCGCTCCAGCTGCAGCGCCGCGGCGTTGATGCCAAACCCCAGCAGCGCGATCCAGCCCAGCCACGCCATCATCAGCGCCGGGTCCAGGCTCTGCTGGGCCAGCATCAGCGCGTAGCCCATGCCGTGCGGGTTGGCTGCGATCTCCACCGTGATGGCCACGACCATGGCCACCGCGATGCCCAGGCGCAGGGCCACGAACAGCCGCGGCAGCATGGCCGGCAGCAGGATCTTCAGCGCGCGGTCGCGCGGGCTCAGCTGCAGCGCGGCGCTCACCTCCAGCAGCCGCGGCTCCACCAGCCGCACGGCGGCCTGCACCATCAGCGCCGTGGGCCACAGCGTGGCGAAGGCGACGACGGCGATCTCCATCGGCGCACCGAAGCCGAAGACCAGCATCGCCAGCGGCACCAGCGCCACCGAGGGCACAGGCCGCAGCAGCTCGATGCTGGCAAAGCCGGCTGCGGCCGCGCGGCGCGACAGCCCGAGCACCAGGCCGAGCAACAGGCCCCCGCCGGCGCCCAGCGCCAGGCCCCCGGCCGCGCTGGCGAGCGTGAAGCCGGTGGCCGCCCAGAGCGAGCCGTCCTGCAGCGCCTGGCCCAAGGCCTGCAGCGCCGCACTCGGCGCGGCCAGGGCCAGGCTGTCACGGGCCGGGCCACGGGCCACCGCTTCCAGGGCCAGCAGCAGGGCCACCGGCAGCACCGCGCCGCGCCAAGGCATGCCAAGACGCTCAGCCATGGCCATGCCCCAGGAAGCCGTGCAGCTCACGCCGCAGCCGCAGGAAGGCCGGGTGTTCGCGGCTGCTGAGCTGGTCGCGCGGGTGCGGCAGCGGCACGTCGATCAGCTGCGCCAGGCTCGGGCGGTCCGGGCCCGGGTTGGCGCGCAGCGCGACGACGCGGTCACCCAGGTACAGCGCCTCTTCCAGGTCGTGGGTGACGAAGAGCACCGTCAGGCCCTGCTCACGCACCAGACGTGCCAGCTCGTCCTGCAGGCCTTCGCGTGTCATCGCGTCCAGCGCGCCAAACGGTTCGTCCATCAGCAGGAGCGTGGGCTGCTGCGCCAGGCAGCGCGCGATCTGCACCCGCTGCTGCATGCCGCCCGAGAGCTGGGCCGGGAACTTCTGTGCATGAGCGCCCAGTCCCACGGTCTGCAGCACCTGCTGGATGCGCGCCTGGCGCTGCGCGGCCGGCATCTGCGCCGCTTCGAGCGCCAGTGCAACGTTGCCCTCCACCGTGCGCCAGGGCAGCAGCGCCCGGCCGTAGTCCTGGAAGACAAACGCCGCCTCGCGCGAGGGGCCGCGCACCGGCTGCCCCTGGCGCAGCACAGCGCCGCTGGTGGCGGGCACGAAGCCGGCCGCGGCGCGCAGCAGCGTGGTCTTGCCGCAGCCCGAGGGGCCGATGATGCAGACGAACTCGCCGCGCCCGATGGTCAGCGAGGTGGGCGTCAGGATGTCGCGCCCGCCCAGGCGGACCGCGAGCTCTTCGAACACCAGCATGGCGTCAGGCCTTGGCCATCAGCTTGGCGACGGCAGGGTCGCCCTTGAGCAGGCCCTGCTCCTTCATCAGCGCAGCCCACCACTGCAGCTGCGCCAGCGTGACCGTGGGCGCCGGCGGCGAGATCTGCATGCGCGCCACCACCGGCGGCGGCAGCTTCAGGTGCTTGGCCAGCGCCTCGCGCACGGCGGCGTCGTTGCTCTTCTTGGCCATGAACGCGGCGGCCTCGACCAGGGTCTCGCGGAAGGCCTTCACCAGCGACGGGTTCTGCTCGGCCCAATCACGCCGGGCGGCGTGCACGATGGTCGGGTAGCCCTCGGGCAGGAAGGTGGTGTAGTAGGCCGCCACCGTGCCCTGGCCGGATTCGAGGATGCGGGCCATGAAGGGGCCGCCACTGACCACGGCGTCGACCGCGCCGCCGCGGATCATGTCGGCATGCTGCGGGAACGGCGCCTCGACGAAGCGCACCTGCGCTGCGTCCACGCCGTTCATCTTGAGCCAGTGGCGGAAGGTGACGTGCAGCAGCGCGCCCACGCCGGGCACGCCGATGCGGCGGCCCACACAATCGGCCGCGGTCTTGATGCCGCTGCCGGCCTTGGCCACCAGGCCCAGTTCGGTGTACTGCTTGGACAACACGCCGCCGCCGCCCAGCACGACCAGGTCCAGCCCGGCGTCCACCGCTTGCAGCAGGCCGGTGGGCGTAGGCCCGCCGATCTGCAGCGAGCCCGATTGCAGCCCCGGGATGATGGTGGGGTTCAGCGGGATGAAGGTGGGCTGCAGCGCCAGCCCGCGGCGCTGGAACAGGCCTTGTTCCACACCCACGAACACGGTGGCGAAATCGGACACGGCCGAGTAGCCGTAGCTGATGGGCGTCGGTGTCTGTGTCTGCGCACGGGCGTGCAGCGCAGGCCACGTGGGCAGCGCGAGCAGGGCGGCGCCCTGGCGCAGGAAGAGGCGACGGGTCATGGTTTTCTCCGGGCGTTGGTGCGGGCGGTGGTGCGTGCGGGTGGGTCCAGCAGGGCACGGAATCCCGCGGCGACGAACTGGATCAGGCGTGCCTGCTGCGCCGGGTCGCTGGCCTGGTTCTCGCCGCGCGAAAGGCGCTCCACGCGGCGGTCCGACAGGAAGTGCAGCACCGCGCCCAGCATGAACTGGTAGCACCACGCGAGGTCACCGCGGCTGCGTTGTGGGTAGAGCTGCTGCAGGGCGTCCAGGTAGGCGTGCGCCATCGGGTCGAAGAACTCGACGGCGGCGCGCTCGGACTCCACCGTCGGCGCCGCCAGGTCGCGCGCCGCCATCTGGGCGTAGTGGCGGCCGGCCGGGTCGGCGTGCAGCGCCACCAGCGGGTCGATGAAGGCGGTGAGCAGCCGCTCCAGCGCGCCGGGCTCGTCGGCCGTGGCCATCACGGCCTGCAGCCGCGCCAGACGCTCGCTGATGGACGGCTGCCAGGTCTCGAAGATCGCGTGGTAGAGCTCGTGTTTGGCGCCCCAGTAGTAGCCCACCAGCGCCAGCGGCACACCGGCCGCGCTGGCAATGTCGCGGATGGACACGGCGTGGTAGCCGCGCTCGGCGAACAGCTGCTCGGCCGCCAGCAGGATGGCCTGGCGGCGGTTGGGTGCGGGTTCGCTGGATGCGGCGGGCTGGGGTCGGGGCATGGCGACATTGAACGACCGTACAAACAACTTGTACATTCGTACAAACCCGACACAAGCCACGCCCGGCTGGGCAGAATGGCGTGATGACTGCCGACCCCCAAGCCGCCGAAGCCCTGGTGCGCCGCTACTGGGCGCTGATGGCCAGCAATCAATTCGAGTCCGTGTCTGCCGTGCTCGCGCCGGATTTCGTGCTCGACTGGCCGCAGAGTGGCGAGCGCATCCACGGCCCGGCGTGCTACGCGCAGATGAACGCCGAGTACCCGGCAAAGGGCGCCTGGCGCTTTGCGATCAACCGGCTGATCGCCCAAGGGGACGCGGTCTTCACCGAGGTGGATGTCACCGATGGACAGCAGCGCGGCCGCGCCCTGAGCTGTTTCACCATCGAGCAGGGCCGCATCACGCGCCTGGTGGAGTACTGGCCCGAAGCCTTTGCGGCGCCTGCGCAGCGCGCGCACCTGGTCGAGCGCGTACCTCCGGAGATCGGCTGATGGACCTCGTCTGGCCGGCCCGCGTGCACCTGCCCGCGTACACCGAGGCCCTGCAGCGCGGCTGGTCGGCCGACACCGTGCGCGGCGCAGCCGCGGCGGCCGAAGAGCTGGCCCGCATCGCCGCCGACCCCGAGGCCTTCCTGGCCAGCCTGGTGGACCGCGAAGCGCGCGGTGGCGCTATCACCTTGCCCGATGGCGGCCAGGCCCCGCGCCTGCCGGGTTACCGGCGCTGGCTGTGGCACGACGGCCAGTTCTGCGGCTCGATCGGCTTTCGCTGGCAACCTGGCACCGAAGCCCTGCCGCCGCATGTGCTGGGCCACGTGGGCTACAGCGTGGTGCCCTGGCAGCAGCGGCGCGGCCACGCCACCCGCGCGCTGGCGCTGCTGCTGCCCCAGGCGCGGGCCGAGGGCCTGCGCCACCTGTGGCTCACCACCGATGTGGACAACCAGGCCTCACAGCGTGTGATCGAGGCGAACGGCGGCGTGCTGCACGAACGTTTCACCTTGCCCGCGTCATACGGTGGGCACGCCGGTCTGCGCTACCGCATCGACATGGCCTGAGGGCGGTCAGGCCACCTGTCAGTTCAGTCAGTGCAGTCAGTTCACCCGTCAGTCCACCTTGGCACCGGAGGCCTTCACCACCGCGGCCCATTTTTTGGTCTCGGCCTCGATGAAACGCACAAACTCGGCACTCGTCATGCCGCTGGGGATGGCGCCCTGGGCCTGCAGCCGCTCTTTCAGCGCCGGCGCGGCCATGGCCTTGGCGGTTTCCTGCTGCACGCGGTTGACGATGTCCATCGGCGTGCCGGCCGGGGCCAGCAGGCCGAACCAGGAACTGGCTTCGTAGGTCTTCAACACATCGCCGCCGGCTTCGGCCAGCGTGGGCAGCTCGGGCAGGGCGGTTGAGCGCATGCTGCTGGTCACCGCCAGCGCCTTCAGCCGGCCGGACTTGATGTGCGGCAATGCACTCGGCAGGTTGTCGAACATCAGGTCCATGTTGCCGCCGATCAGGTCGGTCAGCGCCGGGGCCGAGCCGCGGTACGGGAAGTGGACCATGAAGGTGCCGGTCTGCACCTTGAACAGTTCACCCGCCAGGTGGATGGAGGTGCCGTTGCCCGAGCTGGAGAAGTTCAGCTGCCCGGGCCGGGACCTGGCCACCTTGACCAGATCGGCCACCGAGTTGATGCCGTACTTCTGCGCATTGGCCGGGTTCAGCACCAGCACGTTGGGCACACCGGCCACCAGCGTGACGGGCACGAAGTCCTTCACGTGGTCGTAGGGCATCTTGGCGTAGAGCGCCGGGTTGATGGCGTGTGTGCCCACCGTGCCCATCAAAAGGGTGTGGCCGTCGGGTGCGGCCTTGGCCACCTCCGCGGCACCGACGTTGCCACCCGCGCCGGCCTTGTTTTCCACCACGAAGGGCTGGCCGAAGACGCGGCTGAACTCGGGTGCCAGCGCACGCGCCAGGATGTCGGTGGTGCCACCGGCCGGGAAGGGCACGACGATGCGCACGGGCTTGCTGGGCCAGGCGGATTGCGCCGTGGCAGGCAGGGCGTGCAGCGCGGCCAGGGTCAGCAGGGCGAGGGTGTGGCGGCGGCTCAGGGTCATCGTTCTTGTCTCCGGCGTGGGCTGGTTGTAGTGTGGCCAAAGGTAGCACGCTGCCGTACTTGGAGAACTCCATGCTCGCCCGGATGGTCTGCTTGTTCAGCCGCGCGTTGGCGGTGCTGCTGGCGCTGGCCCTGTCGGGTTGCGCCACGGTGGCCCTGCCGCCCGAGGTGCCACCCGACCTGCTGCCCGACGCACAGTTCGGCCCGCCTGGGGTGCTGGTGGATGCCGATGCTGCGCTGGCCGTCAGCCCTGCCATGCACCAGTTCCTGCGCGACCGCGTCAAACCGCTGGCGCGGCTGCTGGGTGAACGCGAGGCGCTGACGATGGCACTGTTCCAGCGTGGCAAGCTCCTGCTGGATTACGACGACAGCCGCACCCGCACCGCCGCCGAAGCCTTTGAGACCCGCTCGGGCAATTGCCTGTCGCTGGTGCTGCTGACGGCGGCGCTGGCCCAGCAGCTGGACTTGCACGTGCGCTACCAGCAGGTGCACAGCGAAGCCAGCTGGAGCCGCAGCGGCGACCTGCTGGCCTACAGCGGCCATGTCAACCTGGTGCTGGGTGGGGGTGGTGCCTGGCGCCGCGCCGGTGGCCGCTGGGACACGCAGCTGGTGATCGACTTCCTGCCGCCGCAGGACCTGATGGGCCAGCGCAGCAGCGTCATCGACGAAAACACGCTGCTGGGCATGTTCCTGAACAACCGCGCCGCCGAGGCCCTGGCCGCCGGCCGGCTGGACGATGCTGATGCCCACGTGCGCGCCGCGCTGCAGCGGGCTCCGCGCCTGGTGGCGGCCTGGAACACACTGGCCCTGTTGCATCGCCGCCGCGGTGACGACCGGCGTGCCACCGGGGCCTGGCAGCAGGCCCTGGCCGCCGAGCCGGACAACACCCGGGTGCTGGCCAACCTGGTGGACCTGTACAGCGCCACCGGCCGCCCCGAGGCCGCCGCGCCGCTGCGTGCTCGGCTGCTGCAGCTGGAGCCGGTGGCCCCGTTCGAGTGGACACGCCGTGGCCAGGCCGCGTTGGCGGAAGGGCGCCACGCGCTGGCGCGCGAGGCCTTCCTGCAGGAGCTGGCGCGCGACCCCTTCCAGCACGAGGCCCACGCCGGCATGGCGCAGGCCGAAGCCGGCCTGGGCCACCTGGCCGCCGTGCGCCGCCACCTGGCGCTGGCGCGCGATGCCAGCCCGACGCTGCAGCAGCGGGCGCTGTACGGCGCGAAGCTGGATCGGTTGGCGGCGCTGCAGTGAGCCGGTGCCACCCCGCCATGCGGCTGCGTGTGTGTGGCCGTGCGAGCTTGCAGGGGGTCGATGGTTGAATCGGGTGGGCTTCGGCCGTCGTGCCAGGCAGGCGTGATGGCGGCGGGCGAGGGCCTGCACCCGAGTGCCCGCGGCGCGCGGGTCCGGTTCTCCGGCATTGAACGGCACGTGAGCGACGGGCCGTTCGCGCAGACCCGGGAGCTGGTCGCCGGCTGCCGGATCTGGCAGTGTGCGTCGCTGTAAGAGGCGATCAGGTGGGTGAAAAAGTGCCCGAACCCGATGCGCACCGATTCCGAGATCGAGATCCGGCAGATCTGTTCGGCCGAGGACTTCGGTGATGCCCTGACGCCCGAGCTGCGTGCGCCGGAAGAGCGGCTTCGTGAGGCGGTGCAGCCGGGCGGGCGCTGAACCGCCAGCGCCGTCAGCTGGGCAGAAAATCCACCGGCCAGGACACCACCATCACCTCCACGTCCTTGGCGCCGAAGTCGAACTGGCGCACCCGTGCCAGCAGCTTGCGCTCCAGCTCGGCCGCACCCAGCTCGCTGGAGACCACGCGGATGTCGGCCACGTCGCCACCGGGGGCGATGCGCAGTTCCAGCACCACCTTGCCCTGCAGCGCAGGTTCGTCGCGCAGCGCGCGGTTGTAGAGCGCGTAGATCGCGCCCTTGTGGCGCTCGAAGACGAGCCGGATCTCTTCGATCGAACGTGAGGCCTTGCCGCTGCCGCTGCGCTTGAGCTCGCCGCCGGCTGCTGCTGCGGCGGCCTTGCCGCTGCCCGTGCCGTCGCCGCGTGCAGCGCTGCCGCCGCCGGTGCCACCACCCGGGCCGCCACCCCCACCGCCACCGATGCTGCCTTCCACCAGCGTGGTGGCACGCCCGGCCAGGCCGCCGCCGCCGGTGTCGCGGCTGACACCACCGCTGGCAATGCCGCCGCTGCCGCGGGACGCAGCGGCCGTGATCATCGCGCGGGTGGGGATGCCGGGTTCCGTGCCGGCACCCACACCCGGCCCGCTGCCGGTGCCGATGCCCGGCCCGGGTTTGACGGGTGCCATCTGCACGGCCACCGGGGCCGCCGAGAGCTGCTGCAGCTGGTCCTTCATCGCCAGCAGGCCCACGCCTTGCGCCTTGCGGCGTGCCGCTTCCAGCGTTTCACCGGGCGGTTTGTTCGGCACCGGGTTGCGGGCTTCGGCCACCGAGGCCGGCGCCGGGCGCGGCTTCTCGGCGGTCAGCGTCGGTGTCGGCGCTTTGGGTGTTTCGGCCTTGGGCGCGGGCGCCGGGGGTGTGATCGGTTTGATGGCGGGCGGCGGCAGCAGCAGCTTGGCCACACGCGCCGGCGGCTCCGGTGGGGGCGGCGGTTCGGGTGTGGTCACCGGCAGCCAGGGGATCACCAGGCACAGCAGCAGGCCGCTGCCGATGACCCAGCGCTGGATGCGCTGGAAACGGTGGTCGTCGTCGGTGCCGGCGGTCCAGGGCAGCACGCCCTGGCGGAAGGAGAGGGCGGCGGCGCTCATGGCAGCCTCCGCCGGGCCGCCCCAAGGAGGCTGCAGTCCCCCTCGGGGGGGCGCGAACGAAGTGAGCTTGGGGGCCTCAAGTTCTCTTCTCCAGTTTCGTGCGCACGGCAAACGCCACATCGGTGTACTGCGCCTGCGCGCAGGTGCTCATCACCTTGCGCAACAAGCGGTAGGGAATGTCCTTGTCGCCCATGATGGTCACGGTGGGGCTGGCGTCGGGTTTCGCGCGCACCTGCACCAGCTCGGCCTGCAACGTGTCGATGAGGTCATCGTCACCGGCCATCACGTCGGCCACGCGGGCCACGGTGCGGCCATCCACCACGATCTCCTTGTCGTTCACCAGCACCACGGTGGTGGGCCGCGGCGTGGCATCGGCCAGCGATTCCGGCAGCTTCACCGCGCGTGGGATGACCAGCGTTTCCATCTCGGTGGCGCTGGAGAGCAGGAAGAACAGCAGGATCGTGAAGATGTCGATGAGCGCGACCAGGTTCATGTCCAGGCCGTTGTGGTTGCGCGCCTTGCGGGCGGCCCGCTTCTCAAGTGGTGTCATGTCAGCCCCCAGGTCGCTTCGCGCCCGCCCCCCAAGGGGGTGAGCCGGCTTGGGGTGGCCCAGCGCCGGCTCATGGCCGCTTCCTCACCGGCGCATCACCCACCGCCACTTCCGGGAACTGCGCCGTGCGCGAGGCGTCCATCACGCGCACGATGTGTTCGTAGGGCGTGTCGGGCTCGGCCAGCACACTGGCCTGGGTCTCGGCCGGGAACTTGGCCTTGATGCCTTGCATCAGCGCCTCCAGGGCCTGGGTGTCCGGGCCCTGCGGTGTGGTCGGGATGCGCTGGATCAGGCCGCCCAGCCGGTCACCGACTTCCAGTGCATCGGGCCGCAGCACGATCTCCAGCTGCAGGTCTTCGGCCTTCAGCTGCTTCAGCCCCGGCGCAGCCGCGGCGGGCAGCGTCAGCTCCAACACCGAGAGTTTGGTGAACACGGCCGTGGACAGCAGAAAGGGCACCAGCACCACGATCAGGTTGATGAAGGCCGTGACCTCCAGCTCGGCCGGCTTCTTGTGCAGGCGGCGGACGCGCATGTCAGGCCTCCTGCCGGGCCGCCTCGGCGCAGGCGGAGCCGGCGCTCCGCTTGGCTTGGGAGGCCTGCGCCCCCTCGGGGGGCAGCGAACGAATGTGAGCGTGGGGGCTCATGATGTCAGCGCGCCGGTGTGGATTCGGCAGCCAGCCGCTGCACGGTGTTCAGGAAGCTGATCTTCGCCGCCTCCAGCCCGTCGACGATCTCGCTGGTGCGCGCCTGCAGAAACGCGTGGATCAGCAGGAAGGGGATGGCCACCATCAGCGCAAACGCGGTGTTGTTCATCGCGATCGAGATCGAGGCCGACAGCAGCTCGGCCTTGCTGGCCGGGTCCACCGCGGCCACCGCGGTGAAGCCCTTGATCAGGCCGATGATGGTGCCCAGCAGGCCCACCAGCGTGATCACGTTGGCAAACGTGGCGATGTAGTGCGTGCGCTTCTCCAGCCGCGGCACGATTTCCATCATGCCTTCTTCCATCGCGGCGTCGATGTCCTCGCGCCTGCGGGCGCTGTGCATGCGCGCCAGGCCGTTGTGCACGATCTTGCCGATGGCGGCATCGCTGGCCGCGGCCACCTGCTGCACGTCCTTGAAGCGGCCGCCCTGCAGCATCGGTGCCATCTGGTCCCAGAGCTTGCGGTTTTCGCTGCGGGTGCGGCTGAGCACGACAAAACGCTCGATCGCGATCGACAGGCCGATGGTCATGATCAGCATGCTGATGTAGATGAACATGCCGGAGTCCTGCACGAATTTCACGGCGATGTCGAAGGCACTCATGGGGTTTTCTCCTGGGGAACGGACGGTTGTGCGAGCTGGGCGCGGTAGTTCAACTGGCGGCGAAATTCGTCCCGGTCGATGGGCGCCAGCGCCTCGTCGAGCAGGCTGGTGCGCGGGCGCGCAGCCAGTGCACCGGGTATCGGTTTTTTCCACGGCACGATGTAGAGCACCTTCGGCAACTCTTTGTTGCCGGTGATGGTGGTGCGGTCGATGTCGGCGCGGTCTTGTGCGGCGGCGGGCAGCGCGCAGAGCATCGCCAAGGCCCAGAGGTTCTTTTTCATGGCTGCAATTCCGCGGCTGCTTTGGCCCAACGGGCGGGGACGAGCTGGGCCAGCGCCTGCACGCTGCGGCGGGTCCAGGGGTCGTGCGGGCTTTGGGTGGCACGCTGCGCGTTGGCCTCGTGCAGCGCGATGGCTTTTTCTTCGAACGGGAAGGCCTGTTCTTCCAGCAGCACGTCGTATTGCTCGCGTTCGGCCTTCTTCAGGCCCTTGGGCCGTTCCGACGCCATCAGCGCGCGGCCGAAGTCGCGGTACAGCTCGGCGCTGTGGAAGTTGGCCGCGGTCACGGCCTCCGGCACGCCGTAGTCGCCCACCTGCTTCAGCGCGGCCAAGGCCTGCTCCAGCCGCGCCTGCTTGAGCTGCAGGCTGCGTTTGAGCGGCTCCTTCAGTGCCACGGCGCGGTAGTTGGCGAGGGTGGGTTGGGACAGCTCCAGCAGCGCCAGCGCGCCCAGGGTCCGTGTGCGGTCGGTGCGTTGTTCGCCGCCGGCACGCTCGGCCTCCATCAGCGCGCGGGTCCAGGCCAGCGCGCTGCGCTCGTCGCCGCGCTGGCGCGCCATCTCAGCCAGGCGGTGGCGTGCTTCGATGGCGGGGGCCAGGGGCTCGGGGTGGCGCGCCAGGTAGGTCTCCAGCGCGCGTTGTTCGGCCGGGCGGTCGCCGGCGCGGGCCTGCAGCGTGGCCACCTGCCAGCGCGCGTCGCGGGCGGCGGCCGGGTCTGGCAGCGTGTCGGCCACACGCGCCAGTTCAGCGGCGGCGCGGTCCCACTGCTTCAACTCCAGGTAGGCCGCGGCCAGGCGGGCCGGCACGTCGGCGGTCAGGGGGTTCGTCGGGTAACGGCGGCGGAAGTCCTCCAGCGCCGTGGCGGCACCGGCCCAGTCCCCCAGCGCCACGCGTGCGGCGGCAGCGTCGATCTCGGCGGTGGCGCGTGCGCTGCTGGCGGGCACACGGTCGAAGTGGCCGAGTGCGGCCTGCGTGCGGCCGGCGGCACGGTCGGCTTCGCCTTGTTTGTAGATGCTGGCGGCCAGGCGTTCGTTGACGCTGTCCGGGTTCTGCGCCAGCGGCTGCAGCGCGCGGTAGGCGGCTTCGGCGTCGGCAAAACGGCCGGCCTCGAAGGCGGTGTGGGCCAGCACCGTCCAGGCCACACGCCGTTGTTCGGGCGCGGCCTCGGGTTGCAGCGCGAGCAGGCGGCGCGCGAGCTCGACGGCACCTTCGCTGTCGCCGAGCGCAAAACGTTTGTCGGTGGCGTCGGCCAACACCGCGGGCGCGCGGGCATCGGCCGGGTAGCGGTCGGCAAACCGCAGTGCACGGTCCACGCCCTGCCGCTGCCAGGCGGCCTTGTCGCCGGCCGGCTCCAGCTTCGCGTGCGCCAGCAGCACGGCGTAGCCGGCTTCGGCGCTGCGCGGGCTGGTCTTGTCGGCGTAGGCCACGGTTTCGTACTCGGCGGCGGCCTCGGCCCAGCGCTGGTTCTCGAACAGCAGCTCGGCCAGCAGGAAGCGGCTCTCCGTGGCTTCCGGGGCGTCGGGGAAGGACTCGACCGCCTCGCGGTACCAGCGGATCGCGGCGGCCACGTCGGCCTCGGCCCGGCTCTTCTGCGCCAGCGCGTGGTGGTGCCGCGCCAGCTCGGCCAGGTGGGTCTTGACCAGTGGTTGTGCCTGCTCCCAGCCGCTGGCGTTGGCGGCGCGGAAGGCGCTGCGCACGCCGTAGCGGCTGACGAAGTCCTGCTTGGATTGCAGCGCCAGCGTCGTGAACCCGGCACGCTCCTGGATCGTGATCACACGCGCCAGCAGCACCGGCGCCTGGGCGTGCAGCGGGCGGCGGGCGGCAAACGCGGCCAGCGTGTCGGCGGCGTCTTTCACGCGCTCCTGCTTCAGGTACAGCTCGGCCAGCTCACGGTAGACCTGGGGTTCGTAACTCTCGCGTGCGGCGCTGTTGACCAGCGCCGGGATGCTGGCCGCGCCCTGCAGGTTCTGCAGCGACAGGCTGACGACGCGGAAGCTGTCTTCCAGCAACTCGCGGTCCGCGCGGCTGAGCGCGGGCACGGCACCCGGCTCGTTGGCGCCGAGCTTGCGGTCCAGCACCGCAAAGAACGATTGCAGCGCATCGTCCAGCTTGGCCTGCTTGAAGCGCGACCAGCCCTGCATGTACAGCGATCTTTCGTGGAACAGGCTCTCCGGCTGCGCCTGCAGCACCACGGCAAAGGCCTGCTCGGCATCGGCGTGGCGGCCGGCCGTGAACAGCAGCTCACCGCGGCGGAACTGCACTTCGGCCAGCACCGGCGTGCCGGGGTGCTGGGCCACCAGCCGGTCCAGTGTGGTCAGCGCCGCAGCGGGCTCGGCGTTCAGGTCCTGCGCGCGGGCCAGCTGGTACAGCACACCGTCCAGACCCGCGGCCTGCGGGTGCTGCTTCAGGAAGCTCTGGTAGCGCTGGATGGCCACGCGCAGATCGGGCGGCTGGCCGGATTGTGCGCTGGCGGCGTCGGCGCGGTCCATCTCCAGGTCGGCCAGCCGGCGTTCGGCTTCCACACGTTCCGGCGCACGCGGGCCCAGCGTCGGGCTGGCGAGGAAGGCCTGCCAGGCGGCGATGGCCTGTGCCGGTGGCACGGGGGCGCGCGCCGTGGTGGCCACGGTGGCCTGGCGCGCCTTCAGGCTGGCCAGCGTGGGTTCGTCGTCGGGCACGGTGGTGGTGCGGCTGCTGCAGCCGGCGATGAGCGCCGACAGGGCCACCACGGCCAACGCGACGAGGGTGGGTTCAGCGCGCCGCATCGGGGGTGTCCTGTTTCGCCACGGTGGCGCGGTCCTGCAGCTGCGCCAGCGCAAAACGCGCCTGGGTCGTGTACTCGCTTAAGCGGGCCTGTTGTTCGCGCAGCGCCTGCACGGCCAGGGCCTGCACCGAGGCTTGTTGTTCCTGGCGCAGCGCCGCCACCTGCGGCACGAGCGTGGCCACGCGCGTGCGCAGCGCGGCGATGCGCTGCGCAAAGCCGTCGAAGCGGCCGGGTTCGTCGCGTTGCGCCGCCTGCAGCGCGGCGTCGCGCGCGGCGGCGTTGGCCAGATCGGCTTCGGTGCTGCGCAAGGCCTTCTTCGCGGCCCACAGCCGCTCCGGCAGCGCCTGCGACAACTGCCATTCCAGCGCACCGGCCGCACGGCGGGCGCGCTCGCGCAGTGTGTGGCCGGCTTCGTCGGCCGGTGCGGTGGCCAGCACGGTGCGCACGCGGGCCAGGCGTTCCAGCAGCGCTCGTTCACGTTCATCGGCCAGGGCGGGGCCATCGTTGTCGGTCTGGGCCTGGGCCAGCGCCTGCGTCAGCGCCGCTTGTTCGGCCACGAGCCGCTGCTGGCGCTGGCGGTGCGTCTGCTGCTGCGTGGCGGGCAGGTTGGCGGCAAACCGTGCGCGGCGGGTGGCCAGCATGGTGTCGAAGACCTGCAGGTCGTGGGCCCAGCGGCCCAGGTTGCCTTGCAGGAAACGCAGGTCGCGCTGGTCCTTCAGCGCCTCCTGGAAACCGTGTGTGGCCATCAGCGGGGTCAGGTGCGCCGGGTGGGGCAGGGCGGGCAGGTCTTTCACCTGCCAGAGCCAGCCCAGGTCGGCCCCTGGGTTGCGCTCCAGCAAGGCCTCGACCAGCTGCCCGGTCTGCAGCGAGCTGATGGTCTGCTCCAGCGCGCGGTGTTCGGCGTCGAAGGCCGCGACGGCCTGCTGGTAGCCGTCGATTGCGGCGCCGTCGGCTTTCAGCTCGGCCAGGGCCCAGGGCACGGCCAGGCGGGCTTCCAGCACGGCCGGGTCGCTGGCGTCGCGGTTGAGCAGTTCCTGCCAGGGCACCAGGGCCTCCCGTGGTTGTTTCAGCGCCGCGGCGGCCCAGCCGAAACCCAGCAGCGCCTGCTGCGCGTAGGGCCCTTTCAGCCGCACACGTTCCAGCGTCGTGCGGGCCTGCTCGGGGCGGCCGGCTTTCAGTGCATCGAAGCCCAGCGCCAGGTTGGCCTTGTCGCGCAGCGCGCGGCGTTCTTCGGGCGGTGCGGTCTCCACCTTCATCGTGCCCAGGCCGTCCAGCCAGCGCCGACCGGCGTCGGCATCTTGGCCCTGCAGCAGCGCCACGCCGAGGTTGAAACGGGCATAGGGCGTGCCTTCGGCCTGGTCGGCCAGGCCTTGCAGCAGCCGCGCCGCGCCAGCGGCGTCGCCCAAGGCCATGCGCAGGCGGGCGGCGAGCAGCTGGCGCTCTTCTTCCAGCTCTTCCGGCAACAGGGCCTTCACCTGCGCCAAGGCCACATCGGCCGGCGCCGGCAGGCCGCGCTGCCAGCGGATCTTGGCCAGGAAGAACCAGGCCCGGTCGCGCAGCGCAGGCGTGGTGCCACGCTCGGCCAGGCCGGCGAAGATGGCCTCGGCCTCGCGGTGCAGGCCGTAGGCCAGCAGCAGGCCGCCGCGGGTGGCCTCGGCTTCGTCGCCATGCGGGCCCAGGCGCTGCAGCTGTTGCGAGGCCATCAGCGTGGTCACGGCCGTGAAGTTCTGGCCCTGGTAGACGTGGAACAGCGCGTCGCCCCAGTGCGGGGCCTGCACTGTCCCAGGACCCGGGGCAGACACCTCGCCGGCCGTGGCCGCAGTGCCGCAAAGCGCGACGATGGCAAGCCAATGTTTCACTGCCAGACCTTGACCTCGAACTCGGGCTGCAGCTTGGCCTGCACATCGCGGATGCGCAGCTCGATGTACTTGGCCTCGGTCGCCTTCTCGAAGGTCAGTGTGGCGCCGCGTTTGTAGTCGCGCTCGTGCGGGCCGCGGCCGGTGAACAGCGCCACCAGCTGGTGTTCGCCGGCGCGCAGGTTGCCCACATGCAGGCGCTGTACACCGCCGCGGTGCAGGGCCTGCACCTCGCGCGGGGTGTACAGGTGCGTGGCGATGACCTGGTCGCCCAGCTTGATCTGCACCGACTCCAGCTCGAAGAGTTTGCCCACGTCCATCGACACGAAGATGGCCACCTGCGTGTTGGCGGGGAAGAGCAGTTCTTCCTCCAGCACCAGCAGATCGCGGTTCAGGCGGATGACCTCGGCCTTCAGGTCCTGGATGCGGGTGTCCAGCGTGGCGGCAGGGGCCGGCGCCGGAGCTGGTGTGGATGCGGGTGCAGCCGCGGCCACAGGCGCGGAAGCCGCCGGCTCTGCCGCCGGCACGGCCTGCGCCAGCGCCGCGCTGCAGGCACCCAGCAGCAGCGCCTCAGTAATTCGCCGACAGATGGATCTGGAAAACATGGGCGTTGTGGGCATAAGCCCCTCCGGTGCGCAGATCGGTGAAGTCGCTGAAATCGAAGCGTTTGAATTCGTAGGCCGCCGTGGCCTGCCACTCGGCGTTGCCCCAGCGGGCCGGCAACACCTTGGTGGCCTTGGCCGACAGGCCGGTGTTGCGGAAGGCGCTGAGCTGGCGGTTGCGCGTGATGTAGGTGGTCTCCAGCGCCGCGTCGTCGCTGTAGAACAAGGCCGAGTTCTGCGTGTGCGCACGCAGCGCGGCGTCGAACAGCCAACCGCCCTTTGCCGGATCACCCCAACGGCGTGAGCCGCCGAGTTCAATGGTGCTGGCCTTCAGCCCCCAGTTGTCCCAGAAGTAGCGGAACTCGGCGCGCACCGAGCCGGTGTCGCCGATGGCGCCCAAAACGCGCAACTTCAGCGCGCGGCTGCTGCGCGTGCCGGGCAGGCGCTCGGGCACCGCAGCGCCGAAGACACGCGCCGCGCGGTAGGGGCTGCCGAGGTAACCCTCGTCGGCCACGGCCTCCAGGTTGGCGCTCATCAGCCAGCGCGGGCTCAGGATCTGCGTGACACCCACGCGGTACTGCCAGTGCAGGGCTCTTTCATTGAACGCGCTGTCGGTGACCTTCAGCACCGTGTCGCTGCCGCGCGAAAAGCCGATGCTGACGGTTGTCATGCCACCGAATACTTCTTGCGCGATGTCCAGGCCCACGCTGCTGGCGGTGTAGTCGGGTTCGTTGCTGCGGCTCAGCGCCAGCGAAATCACCGAATCCCGCACCACCCAGTCCACACCCACGCCGAACTCGTTGCGGGTTTCCTTGAACGGGCTGGCGGTGGTGACCACGTCGATGGACGCGTTGCTGACCGCGTCCACGTAGTACGAAGCCGAGGCCGACACGCGGCTGCCCAGGCTCTTGCGTACCAGCACCGCGGGGCCGGTGGCGGTGACACCGCCACCGTCGTACACGTGGTACATGGCCTCGGCGCGGTCGGGCGCGATGTCGGCCGCCACGGCCGGTGCCAGGCCCAGCAGCCCGCCGATGAAGGCCAGCGCCCGCTGCCACCAGCGCAGCGCGTCAGTTGCAGCCACAGCCGCCCCCTTGCACCCCGGTGGCACCCCGTGCCGCCTCGCGCACCACGTTCACGTGTTCGCGGTGTTTGTCGATCAGGCCCTGGCGGGACCATTGCATCTCGGGTTCGGCCAGGCGGCCACGTTCATAGGGCTTGACCCAGGGTTGCACGGCGCAGCCGGAGAGGGCAGCGGCTGCCAGCAGGCAAAGCAGCGACCTCATTCCTTCACCAACGTGCGGATCTGCTGGTCGTACACCGCTTCCAGCCCGTTGCGGTAGCCCTGGTGCACGTGGCGCACCTGGCCGTCGCGGTCGATCACCACGGTGGTGGGCATCGCGTCGAGCTGGTAGAGCTTGCTGACGGTCTTGGCACTGTCCAGCAGCACCGGGAACTTGATGCCCAGCTTGGCGGCGTCGGCCGCGGCCTTGGCCGGGTCGTCGTCGATGTTGATGCCCAGCAGCACGAAGCCGGTGTCGCGGTACTTGTCGTGCAGCTTGTTCAGGTGCGGCATTTCCTGCTTGCAGGGCGCGCACCAGGTGGCCCAGAAGTTCAGCAGCACGACCTGGCCACGCTGTTCGTTCAGCCGCAGGTTGGGGCCGGCGAGTGTCTTCAGCGTGAAGTCGGGCGCCGGGTTGGCGGCCTGCGCGTGCAGGGCCAGCGCGGTCAGCAGGAGGGCGAGTGTCTGTTTCATCGCCGCCTCAGAAGTGCCAGCCGAAACCGACGCTGGTTTCCAGGTTGTGCGTGCTCTGGTTGCTGCCCAGCAGGTCCAGCGAAAACACGTGGTCGCGCAGGTCCACGCGCAGCGTGCCCCGTTCGCCCAGCAGGATGCGCCAGCCGAAACCGAAGTTGAAGGTCTGGCGTTTCTGTCCCGCAAAATCGGTGCTGCCGACACCACCGACCAGGTAGATGGCGGTGGCTCGCGCCTGGCGCGAGCCCAGGAACACCTCGCCCGGCAGCAGGTTGTAGCCGGCCGAGAGGTTGTAGTAGCTCAGCCGTTCCTTGTCGCTGCTGAAGATGCCGCCGGGCAGGATCTGCCGGAAGTTCTCGTCGCTGACCTGGGTGCTGCCGAACGTGCCTTCGACGAACCAGTCCTCGGTGAGGTGGTACCCCACCCGCAGGCCGTAGACCGCGCTGGCCCCGAAGTTTTCGGTGGCAAACACACCGACGAAGGCGCCCGCCTCGAAATCGCGCGACGGGAACCTGGGCAGCCGCAGCTCGCGCCTGTCCACCTGCGGCACCACGGGCGATTGGTCGGCGGGCTTGGCCGCAGGTGGGGCGGTCTGCGCCAGCGCACTGGCGGCTACAAACAGCAGGGGCAGGGCGGTCAGGCGTGGTGACATGGACGTCCGATGGGTCAGAAGAAGAAGGACAGGCCGGCGGTGAACGCGCGGTACTCGCCGTTGCGCTCGTCGGACAGGAAAGCGGTGGCGCGGCTGTAGTCCAGCCGGCCGACGAACTGGCGTGTGAAGTACCAGCGCAGGCCCAGCGACACCTGGGCCTGGTTGGCATCGGTGGGCGTGGCGCCGACCAGGCTGAGGTTGGGCGCGTTGCTGAAGCGGCCCACGCCGATGCCGAAGAAGGGCGACAGCCGCTGGTCCGACCAGGGCTCGCTGCTCAGGCCCAGCTGCCAGAAGCTGGTGCCCGAGTACAGGCCTTGCACCTGGCCCAGCGTGGCCTCCACCGCCAGCGTGTCCGACAGCCGGTAGGCGCCCCAGAGCTTGAGCATCGGCTCCTTCTCGAAGCGGCCCCAGGCGGCGCCCATCTCCAGGCGGCGGTTCAGGTAGTCGTCCACCAGCGTGTCGCGGAAGGTCTTGGCGGTGCCGGCTTCGTTGAGCGTGGTTTCCAGCTGGCTGCGCTGCACCCAGCCGATTTGCCCTCCCTCGGCCTTGACGCGGTACCAGTCGGTGCGGCGCACTTCGATGCTGATCCATTGCCGCTTCTCGGCCACGAAGAACACCGGGTATCCGCGGCCCGGACCGGTGCGCAGCTCGATGTACGGCTCGGCAATCTGCACCCGTTCGGTGGTGGCGGCGCTGTCCTGTGCCCACGCGGGGGCGGCGCTGCACACCAGCAGCGTCAGCAGCAGCGCGCTGGCATCACTCTTCATTGCAGACCCCGGTGGCGGCGTCGGCCGGTGTGAACAAGGCGTTGCCGGCGGTGCTGAACTCGTCCTGGCCTTCGGGCATCGGGTGTTCGATCCAGTAGCGCATGCGCTTCACGTTCGGGTCTGTTTCGCTGTCGAAGACGATGCCGCCGCCATGCAGCACGTTGCGCACCAGCGGCTTGGCGATGAGCCGGCTGCCCAGCGCATCGCCGAACACCACCTCGCCTTGCGACGAGTAGAAGTTGCGGTACATGTCGGTGGTGCGGATCAACTCGGGCGTGTCGCTCAAAGCCACCTCGGCGGCGCTGCCGCGCACACGCAGCGCACCGCCGGTGCCGCTGGTGTCGTCATGGCAGCCCGAACTGGCGCAGCTGTTGACGGTGGTGACACCGTTCAGCGTGACGGGCAGCTGCGCCGTCAGAATGGGCTGGATGCAGCGCTGGAAGTAGGCAAACGACAGCTTGCGTGCGCCGGTGGCGGGTGGGTTGGCCACGTCGGCCGGGTTGTCCAGCGGGTTGCCGCCGCCGCAACCTGTCAACACCACGATGCCGGTCAGGATCAACAGTCTCATGGCGTGGGGCAACCTCGGGCGATCCAGCTGACGATGCTGGCGTAGGCCAGGCCATCGGCCGGCAGCACGGCCGTGGTCTGGCCGATGGCGCCGGCCGGGTGCGGCACGGTGGACGGGCGTTGCAGCAGCCGGTTGGCCGCCGGGTTGCAGGTGTCGTTGACCATGGTCAGCGTGACGTTGAAATCACCTTCGGCGTCACCCGTCAGCACCAGGCGGTTGCCGCGGAAGCTGCCGCCGGAGTTGGTGCCGGTGGCCTGGTGGCAGGCGCCCATGCAGCTGGTGCGCAGGATCGGGTAGACGGTCTGCTCGAAGCTGGCCTGGCTGAGCGACTGCACCGTGCGCAGCCCACCGCCCACGGCAAACGGGTCGTTGTAGTACTGGCCGCCCAGGTCCATCCACTCGGCCAGCAGGCGCTTTTCGGCCTTGTTCAGCAGCGTGGCGTGGTTGGGTGCCGTGTCGGGCGGGTTGGGGTATGCCGTGCGCGCGTTTGCGCCGGCCAGCAGCGTCTGGCCCGACAGGATCTCCATCAGCCGGCTCTTGCGTGCCAGGCCGGCGGTGTTGGACGCGCCCGAGCTGGTTTCCACCAGCGGCGCCTGGCGCTGGATCTCGGGCACACCTTGCACCAGGCGGGTGACGGGCAGGCCGGTCACCGGGTCGAGCTGCGGGTCGCCGATCAGCAGCTCTTCGTAGCTGACGATGCGGCCGGTGCCGGCCACCGTGCCGCGCAGGTCCAGCTTGGCGGGGTCGGCGTGGCAGCTGGTGCAGGTGTTGGCGCCGCCGGTGCCGCGCGGGCGCGTCCACAGCGGCTGGATGTGGTCCGGGTAGTTGATGACGCCGTTCACAGGCGCCAGCGTGGCCAGGTCGTCCGCGGCGTTGTTGTTGCCGGTGTACTTGAGCGAGATGTCGGCGCGCGCGGTGACGCCGCTGCGGCTGGTGTCGGCCCAGACGTCGGTGTAGACCGGGTCGGTCTGCAGCGTCAGCAGCGCGGCCTGCAGCCGGGTGCGCAGCGAGGCCATGGTCTCGCCCTGCTGGTGCTGCGCCGAGAGCGTGGTCTTCAGCGCGGCCGGCAGTGTGTTCACCACGTCGCCCGAGTTCAGTGCGGCGCCGCGGCGCGGGCTGTGGCAGCCGTCGCAGGTGCGGCGTTCGCCCGGGCGTACCTGGATCCAGTTGGTGTGGGTCTGGAAGGCGCGGCCTTCGGCGTCCACCACCTGCAGGCCCAGCGGCACGTCGGCCGGTACCTGCAGCTTGAAGCTGCCGTCGGGCTCGACCACGCTGTAGCCCAGGATCTGCTGCTGCTCAAAATCGGTCTCGCCGATCACCTGGCGCAGGCCCATGCTGCTGGCCGGCGGCGCGATGGCACGCACCGCGCGGATGAAGCGCACCGGCGCGCAGTGGTAGGCCGGGTCGGCCGGGTCCTTGATGCGGCGCAGGTCGGCGACGAAACTGCGCGTGTCGCCCGGCTCTTCCGGCGCGCGTGTGGCGATGCCGGTGCTGCAGCTGCCGGCCAGATCAGCCGCGGTCAGCATCGGCTCGCCCATGCGGCGCAGGCCGTCGGTGTCGTAGACGCTGCGCACCTCGATCAGCGCCAGGTCCTGCGCGGCCAGCGCCGGGTCCACGTTGGTCGGTTCGCTGGCGTTGGGCTCGGCGCGGGCCTGCAGTGGCACCGGGTCGGTGTACATGAAACCCGGCGGCGGCGCGGCCACGATCAGCCAGGTCTGCGGCACCGGGTCGAACATGTAGATGGCGTAGGACGCGGGCACGGTGTCGCTCAGCTCGTCGGCGGCCACGGCTTCCATGCTGCGGTTGCGGTCCGACAGGCGGGTCACTTCTTCCGGCGTCAGCGTGGTGCAGGAGACCACACGCTCGCCACGTTTCACTTCACAGGGCCGCCAGGCCACCAGCACGCGGTGGCTGCCATCCCACAGCGGGTAGGGCGAGGTGGCGCGGCCGTTCAGCGACAGGCCGCGTTCCATCGCCAGTGATTCGGCCGTGGCCTCGCGCTGGCCACCGGTGACCGGCACGGTGCGGTTGGCGGGGGTGTTTTGCTCGGAGTAGTTGGCCGCGTCGATGAACATCAGCGCGCCACCCTCCTGCGAGCCCGACAGCGGCATCAGCGACGACGCGATCTGGCCGGCATACGGCCCGGCCGGGTCCATCTCGCGCGGGTGCAAAAAGCTGTTGCCCGGGCTTTGCGCGCCGTAGAACACAAACAGGTTGGTGCCGTCGGGTTTGGCGGTGAAGACGGCGAAACGGTTGCGCTCGGCCACATGCTCCCAGCGCGCGAACATGATCTCGCCGTTGGCGCGCAGCACCGGGTTGCGGTCGTGGCTCTGGTTGAAGGTGATCTGCGCCAGCGCACCACCGTCGTTGTTGATGGTGTGCAGGTTCAGCACGCGCTCGCGCTCGTATTCGTCCAGCGCGTGGTAAGCCCGGCCCAGGGCCTGGTTGCGCGAGGATTTGTCCTGCCGGTTGGACGCAAACACAAAGCCGCGGCCCGCGGGCAGGTAAGCCGGGTCCACGTCGTCGTGTTCGGTGGACGCGGTGATGCGGCGGAGCAGGCCCTTCGTCAGGCCGCCCACCGTCATGTCGTATTCCCACAGGTTCCAGCGGCCGGTGCAGGCCGGGCCGCCGTTGATGGTGGACGTGTTGCTGGTGGGGCAGCGCAGCGCAAACACCACTTTCTTGCCGTCGTAGGACACCTCGGGGTCGGAGGCGTCGCCGTTGCCCTGCGTGATGGCGGCGGTGATGTTGTGCTCTGGTGCGCTGGGGCTGGACTTCTCGCGCAGCATCAGGTCGCCACCCGGGGCGCCGGCCGTGCCGTGCGTGGGCGCCAGGTTCAGCGTGTTCACACGTTTGGCGTAGACGATGGGCACGTCGCCCTGCACCGTGACCGTGCCTTCGCTGCTGCTGCTGCCCTGGCAGCCGGCCACGAGGGCGACGGTTGTCACAAGCAAAGCAGCGGCCAGGCCGCCTGCGGCGGACCGTTGATTGAGTGCCATGTTGTCCTCCTGGTGCGGGCTATTGCGGCTGTCTATTGCGGCTGCAGCCCGCGGGTGAAATGCAGCCGGCCCGTGGCATCGACAACAACGGCGTCGGCCCCGGGTGTTTGTTCAACGATGGCCAGCCCCTGCACACCGCGCACGAACACGGTCTTGGACAGGGCTTCGCTGGTCAGGCCGTCTTCGGCCACGATGGTCACGCTGTGCACCGCCGCCGGGCTGCGGCCGGTGGCGGGGTCGATCAGGTGGTGGTGGCGCACACCGCCACGCTCAAAAAAACGTTCGTAGTCGCCCGAGGTGGAGACGGCCACGTCTTCCAGCGGCAGCACGGCCACGTGGCGGCTGGCGTCGCGCGGGTGGCGGATGGCCACGCTCCAGGGGCGGCCGCGGCGGTCGCCCAGCACGCGGCTGTCACCGCCGGCGCTGACGTAGGCGTTGGCGATGCCCAGCGCGCGCAGCCGCGCCACGGCGCAATCCACCGCATGGCCCTTGGCAAAACCACCCAGGTCGATGCACATGCCTTCGCGTGCAAAGCGCACGCCGCGCGTGGTGGGGTCCAGCGTGATGCCGCGCCAGCCCACCAGGGCCTGGGCCCGGGCCAGGCTGTGTTCGTCGGGTGCGATGCCGCGGCGGTAGTCGTACAGCCGGCCGACGGCGGCGTAGCTGATGTCGAAGGCACCGTCGCTCAGCGCGGCAAAGGCCTGGGCGCGCTGCAGCAGGCCGAACATCTCGGCGCTGGCGATGAAGGGCGCGCGCGCCGCGTCGCGGTTCAGGCGCGAGAGCTCCGATTCGGGTTTGTGCGGGCTGTAGCAACGGTCGATGCGGTGCATCTCGGCCAGCACGGCCTCGACCGCGGCTTCACCGTCGGCGCGGCGGTCTGCCCACAGTTCCACATGGATGGCCGTGCCCATGATGGCTTCGTCGCGCTGCAACCAGCCGGCAGGGCGCACCAGCGTGCGGCGCGCCGGCAATCCGGCAGCGATCTGTGGCCGCCACAGCGGCAAGGACAACTGCATGCCCGACTCCCAATCCCCTTGATGGGGGTGGATGCTGACGGTCTGTGCCTTGCCGTGCAGTGAGATGTGGTCGCAGGTTGCGAGCAGATGCTTCAGATGTAGGCGCCGCTCACAAGTCGGCGCCTACACCAGCTGGAAGGCAGGCCGTTTACTTCAGGCCCACGCAGTTTGCGTAGAAAGTCACGGTCGCCGGCCAATCGGCGAAAACGCCGATCACGCCGATCTGCCGTGCCAGCACGTCGAGTGCCAGGAACACGTCGCCCTCACGTTTGATCGCGCTGTCGAAGGTCTGGAAGTAGAACCCGTTGTTACCGTCGGCCAGGATGCCGCTGCGTTCCAGCGTCCACGTGATGATGCCCAGGCCGGCGGCCTTGGCGTCCAGCGCGTACTGGGACGGCACGATCTGGCCCGCCGGGTTGGTGGTCAGCAGCGCGAAGGTGGGCGGGGCCACGATGCGGATGCCCTGGGCCTTGTACTCGGCCAGTTCGGCGGCGCTGGGCAGGTCGGCCACGACGTTGGCGTCGTCCAGGTACACGGCCTGGCGGCCGAAGGCGGGCTCGTTCTGCACCCAGTACAAGACGTCACGTTTGTCGAAGGACTGCGGCCAGACGCGGCGCGGCGACACGCCGGCGGCCTTGTACTCGTCGATCATCTTCTGCGCGTAGGCCTCTTGCGTGAAGCCGTCGAAGGGCATGGGCACCACCGGCGACTTCAGCTCGGGGGTCATCTGCACACCCAGCTTGGTGAACAACGCGATGCTCTCGGCGTGGGTCAGCAGCGTGCCGCTGGTCGGGCCCGAATACAGATCGGTGCGGAAGTTGGCGGTGCCGCCCAGGTACTCCGCCACCGTGCGGGCGCGGGTGTTGGCCGCGTCCATCTTGCCGCGCAGGCTCTTGAACTCGGCCAGCGTGATGTCGCTGGTGCGGCATTCGGCGCTGGCCGGCGTCACCAGGTTGCCGGAGGCATCCAACGTGGCGGGCACGAAGGGCTTTGTGCACTTGGCAGCCAGCGGCGTGGCCAGGATGTTGGTGGTGGTGTGCAGGTCGTTCTGCGCGTGGCGGCAGACCAGCTCCTTGTCCTTGGTGAAGGCCACGTCGCACTCCACCACGCCGGCACCCATGCGGGCCGCGGCGGTGTACGACTCCTGGGTGTGCTCCGGGAACTGCAGCGGCGCGCCGCGGTGGCCGATGGAAAAGTTGCTGGGCTGCAGCGGGCGCTGTTGCGCGGCACAGACCTGCAGCTCCAGCTTCAGCGGGCCTTCGCTCATCTCGTCGACCAGGAAGAAGGGGCGGGTGCCAACTTGCACCGACGGCACGTTGGTGCGCGCCGCTGCGGCGTCGGCTGGTGCCAGCAGCGGCAACAGCGGCAACAGCGGCAACAGGGCCGCGGCCAGCGTGGCCAGGGACAGGGTGGATTTCATGGGGTCATCCTCAGGGTTTGGTGGTGTCGCCGGGTGGTCCGACCGGCCGCACGCTAAGCACCTGATGTGGCCGGGCTGTGACAGCCGTCGGGCGGGCTCGCCGTTCGTCGTGTGTGCTGTTCGACGGTCGCGCGGCGTGGGCTTGCGCGCACACCGCGGGCTTAGCCTTGCGGCCATCGTTCACCAGGAGTTGCCATGCGCCGCCATGCTGTTGTCTGTCTGCTTTCTCTCGCCACGCTGGGTGCCACCGCCCAGCGCCTGGCCGTCAGCCCCGGCACCGAGGTGCTGATCGGCACCCCGCTGGCTATCTCGGCCGTTGATCTGCCGCCGGGCGCCACCGTCACCGTGCGCAGCCTGATGGCGCCGCGCGGCTGGGGCGGTCAGCGTTCGGTCTACCGCGCCGAGGCCCGTTTTGTGGCCGATGCCAACGGCCGGGTGGAACTGGCCACCACCGCGCCGCAGGCCGGCAGCTACAGTGGTGCCGACGTGCAAGGCCTGTTCTGGTCGGCCCAGCCCGGCCGCGAACCCGTGCCCGACGGCCTGGCCACGGACCAGGTCCGGCTGAGCCTGCACCAGGGCGACCGCGAACTGGCCAGCACCACGCTGACGCTGCGCCGCAGCGACGCGGCCGTGCAAAGCAGCGAGGTGCCGGGGTTCCCGGGCGCGGTGCTGGTGCGCAAGCCGGGCCACACGCCGCGGCCGGTGCTGATCGCGCTCGGCGGCTCGGAAGGTGGCTCGGCCACCGTCAAGCAGGCCGCCGCGCTGTGGGCGGCGCAGGGTTACGCCGTGCTGGCCTTGCCGTATTACTCACCCGGCGGCTGGGGCCCGAATGGCCCGACGCCGCCCGAGATCCCGCAGCTGCCGGCCGCGTTTGCCGAGATCCCGGTGGACCGGCTGGAACAGGCCCGCGCCTGGCTGCAGCAGCAGCCGGGGCTGGACGCGCAGCGCATCGGTGTCATCGGCGTCAGCAAGGGCGCGGAGTTGGCGTTGATCGCCGCCAGCCGCCTGCCGGGGCTGCGCAGCGTGGTGGCCGTGGTGCCCAGTGATGTGGTCTGGGAGGGCTGGGGCCCGGGTGTGGCGCCGGGCCAGAAGTCGTCGTTTTCGTTCAACGGCCAACCGCTGCCCTTTGTGCCCTACAAGGGTTTTGAAGAAGAGATGCGTGGTTTCAGCACCGGCGCCGCGGTGCACATCCGCCGCCCGCAGGACGCTGGCCGCGCCGCACACCCTGACCGCGTGGCCCTGGCCCGCATCCCGGTGGAAAACTACGCCGGCCCGCTGCTGGTGATCGGCGGCGGTGACGACCAGGTCTGGGATTCCGGCGGCATGGCGCAGGCCATCGCCACCCGGCGCCAGGCCGCGGGCCGCGACACCGTGGCCCTCGTCTACCCGCAGGCCGGCCACGCGCTCAGCGGCCCCGGCTGGACACCGACCACGGCCTTCAACCTGGGCCCGATGAAGATGGGTGGCCAGCCCGCGGCCGATGGCCGGGCGTTGGCCGATGCCTGGCCGAAGACGGTGGAGTTCCTGCGGCGCACGCTGGGGCCGGTGCCGGACTGAAAGACCCGCGCCACCTGCCTGAATGACAATCAGGAAATGAAGCCCCAACGCTCGTTTTGCTCGCTGCCCCCCGAGGGGGCGCAGGCCCCCCTTGGGGCGGCCCGACGGGAGGCCTGACATGCGATTGGCCCTCGAATGGCTGCCCGAGCAGCAACCCGCTCCCCAGCTCCTGATCCTGCTGCACGGCGTCGGTGGTGCCGGTGCCACGATGCTGCCGCTGGCCGAAGCGCTGCGTGCGCAGTTTGCGCAGGCGGCGATCGTGGCGCCTGATGCGCCGCATCCGTTTGACGGTGGGCCCAATGGCCGCCAGTGGTTCTCAGCCAGCGGCGTGACCGATGACAACCGCGGGCCGCGGGTGCAGGCGGCACTGGGCCCGCTGCGCGACTGGATCTTGGCCACGCAGCAGCGCCTGGGGGTGGGCCCTGGGGCCACCTGCATCGCCGGGTTTTCTCAGGGCGCCATCCTGGGCCTGGCGCTGAGCAGCCTGCAGGACGGCCTGGTGGGCCGGGTGCTGGCCTTTGGCGGGCGCTACGCGCAGCTGCCGACGGTGGCGCCGCGGTTGACCACCGTGCACCTCTTCCATGGCGCCGACGATGCCGTGATCCCGGCCAGCCATGCCCGCGAGGCGCTGCAGCACCTGGGCGCCTTGCAGGGTGATGCCACGCTGGACATCGCCAAGGGCGTGGGCCATGTGCTGCACCCGTCATTGATGGACAGCGCGCTGTTCCGGCTGCAGAGCCACATCCCGCACCGCACCTGGCGCGAGGCCCTGGGTGCGGTGCCCGCCTCGGCCGCCACGCCGACCACTCTGGACGACGAAGAAGACTGAGCTCAAGACAATGCTGACCCTGCTGTCCCCTGCCAAGAGCCTGGACTACGAGACCCCGACACCGCCCGACGTGGCCGCGCTGGCCACTCGCCCGGCCTTCGTGCCGCAGGCCGCGGCGTTGATCGACGTGCTGAAGACCAAGACGCCAGCCGAGGTGGCCTCGCTGATGGACTTGTCCGACGCGCTGGCGCAGCTGAACGTGGCGCGTTACGGCGCCTGGCGCAAGACCTTCACCGAGCGCAACAGCAAACCCGCGGCGCTGGCCTTCGACGGTGATGTCTACGGCGGCCTGGACGCCAAGACCCTGCCGCTGGACGCGCTGCGCTGGGCCCAGGACCATGTGGTGATCCTGTCGGGCCTGTATGGCGCGCTGCGCCCGCTGGACCGGCTGCAGCCCTACCGGCTGGAGATGGGCACGGCCCTGGCCACGCCGCAGGGCCAGGGCCTCTATGCCTACTGGGGCGACACGATCACGATGCACCTGAACCAGCGCCTGCGTGGCGCGCCGGCCAAGGTGGTGGTCAACCTCGCGTCGCAGGAGTACTTCCGTGTGGTCAGCCGCAAGGCGCTGAAGGCGCGGGTGGTGGAATGTGTGTTCGAGGAGGGCCGGGCCGGCGGCTGGCAGGTGATCAGCTTCTTCGCCAAACGCGCGCGCGGCCTGATGGCGCGTTTTGCCATCGAACAACGGCTGCAGACGCCGGAGGCGTTGCGTGACTTCGACGCCGAGGGCTATGCTTTTGCGCCCGCCGTGTCGACACCGGATCGGCTGGTGTTTAGACGAACCGCCGCCGACCCGACATGAACACCTACGCCCACCAGATCACCGACGAGTTGCGCAGCTGGCTGCGCGCCCAGCTGGACGCCGGCTGCCGGCCCGACGACGTGCTGGCCGCGATGCGCACCAGCGGCTGGTCCGGCGCGGCGGCCCTGCACGCCTTGCGTGAGGTGATGCCGGATGTCGAGGTGCCGGTGGAGGTGCTGCCGCCCGGCAGCCCGGTGCCCGAGCCGGCGGTGGGCGACGGTGTGGCCGTGATCGACGTCGACGGCCACCCGGTGCGGGTGCTGCTGACGATGAAATCGCCGCGGGTGGTGTTGTTCGGCGGCCTGCTGACCGACGAAGAATGTGATGCGCTGGTCGAAGAGGCCCGGCCACGCCTGGCGCGCTCGGAGACCGTGGTCAACGCCACCGGCGCCAGCGAGGTCAACGCCGCCCGCACCAGCGACGGCATGTTTTTCCTGCGTGGTGAATCCCCGCTGATCCAGCGCATCGAAAACCGCGTCGCCAAGCTGCTGGCCTGGCCGGTGAAGTGGGGCGAGGGCCTGCAGGTGCTGCACTACCGGCCGGGTGCCGAGTACAAACCGCACCACGACTACTTCGACCCCGCGCACAGCGGCACCGAGGCCGTGCTCAAGCGCGGCGGCCAGCGTGTGGGCACGCTGGTGATGTACCTGAACACCCCCGAGCGCGGCGGCGCCACCACCTTCCCCGACGTGGCACTGGACGTGGCCGCGATCAAGGGCAACGCGGTGTTTTTCAGCTACGACAAACCGCACGTGAACACCCGCACGCTGCACGGCGGCGCGCCGGTGGTGGCCGGCACCAAGTGGGTGGCCACCAAGTGGCTGCGCGAGCGCGAGTTCAACTGACGCGCGTTCAGTTGACCAGCAGGTGGACGGCCGCGGCCGCGCCGCCTGACAGCAGCAACGAGCCGCCCACCCGCGCGGCATATGCCGCACCCCCGGCCACCGCGGCCGTGACCGTGCGCGACACGCTGTTGGTGCCAATCGCCACCAGCACACCGGTCAATGCCAGACCGCCGTCGACGTGGCCCGCCTGCTGCAACGTGCCCAGCGTGGCCACCGCCGCATGCGCATCGGCCAGCGCGCCCAGCGCGGTGGCCACCAGCACGCCGGTTTCGCCAAAGCGCTGTTGCGCCCAGCCCACGCCCAGGGCCACGGCCGTGAGCAGCGCACTGACCAACGCGGCCTCGCGCACACGCAGCGGGCCGCGTTGGTTGTCGCGCCGGGGGTCGCCTGCGTCGGCTGCGAGGCGAGGCGAACCCCGCACCCGCCACGCCCCGGTGCCGGCTGCCACCGCCGCGCCGGCCAGCGCCAGCGGCGCCACCTGTGCGCCCAGCGCGGGGGAGATGGCGGTCAGCATCAGCAGCACCTGCAGCCAGGTGGCCGCGGTGGACAACATCGCCCCGGCCTCGCAGGCTGCGGCCTGCGCTGGCTGCGCGCGGGCGCGTGCGCCCATCGACGCCACCGTGGCTGTGCTGGAGACAAAACCCGAGAACAGCCCCGCCAGCGCCAGCCCGGCACGCGGCCCGGCCAGCCGCCCGGCCACGTGGCCGGCCGCCTGCAGCAGCAGGATCAGCACACCCAGCAGCACCACGGTGCGCGGCACCAGGCCGCCAAGTGCGGCCACCGGCGTGGCGGGTGTCAGCGGCAGCACCACCAGCACCAGCGCGGCCAGCAGCAGCGCGTCGTGCAGTTCACCTTCGGACAGCAGCCGCGTGGCCAGCCGGTGCAGCTTGTCGCGCGCGGCCAGCAGCGCGGCCACCACGGCCGCTGCGCCCGCGCCCAGCGCCGGTTGCTGCACCGCCAGCACGCCGATCAGGTAGGTGACCACCAGCGCCAGCTCGGTGGTCAGCCCGGGGTCGCGGCGCGGACTGCGCCAGTAGGCGATGGCCGCCAGGCCCACGATGGCCAAGCCGCCCAGTGCCACCAGCAGCGGCTGGCCCAGGGCCTGGGCCAGGCCGCCGCACAGCGCGGCCAACGTGAAACTGCGGATGCCGGCGGCCTGACGCGCCGCGCCGCGGCCCTTGCGGCGCTCACGCTCCAGGCCGATCAGCAGGCCGGCGCCCAGCGCCACCGACAGGCCCAGCACATCGGCCGGCAGCACCATGCTCACGGGGCGACCAGCTCACCTTGTTGCGGCACCCGCACCTGCCAGCGCAGCTGGTCCTGGATGCGCAGGCGCAGCGTGTCGGCGGCCTCGGGCTCGCCATGCACCACGTAGGTTTGCTGCGGCGCCTGGGGCAGGGCGCCCAGCCAGGCCAGGATCTCATCGGCATCGGCGTGGCCGGAAAATCCTTCGAGCTGGCTCACCTGCGCGCGCACCGGCACGTAGGCGCCATGCACCTTCACCTCGCGCGCGCCGGCCACCAGGTGCGCGCCGCGGCTGCCCGCCACCTGGAAGCCGGCAAACACCAGGTGGTGGCGCGGGTCGGGCGCCATCGCCTTCAGGTGGTGCAGCACACGCCCGCCGGTGGCCATGCCGCTGGCCGAGATGATCACCGACGGGTAACGCATGCGCGTGAGCCGTATCGACTGCTGCGCGGTTTCCACCGCGCGCACGCCATCCATCAGCGCCTTGGCCTCACGCGCCGGGATGCGCAGCGCGCGTGCGTGGCGGCGGTACAGCGCGGTCGCGGCGATGGCCATCGGGCTGTCCAGGAAGACCGGCAGATCGGGCGGAATCTGACCTGCGGCCTTCAGCCGCTGCAACACCAGCAGCAGTGCCTGTGCGCGGCCCACGGCAAACGCCGGCAGCAGCACCGAGCCGCCGCGGGCGATGGTGTCGCGCACGATGCCGGCCAGGCGCGGCGCCACGTCTTCGGCCGGGTGGCGGCGGTTGCCGTAGGTGGATTCGACGATCAGCACATCGGCCGCGGGGGCCGGCGCGGGCGGCGGCATCAGCAGGTCGTTGCTGCGGCCCAGGTCGCCGGAAAACAGCAGGGATTCGTTGCCTGTGGCCAGGTGCACCGCACAGGCGCCGAGCAAATGGCCCACCGGCGAGAGCATCAGCGTGGCCGCGCCGATGCGCTGCGCACGCCCGGTTGGCAGCGGCTTCAGCAGCGTCAGCGTGCGCTGCACGTCGGCCTTGGTGTAGAGCGGCAGTGCCTTCTGATGGCGCGAATAACCGCAGCGGTTGGCGCGCCGCGCGTCTTCTTCCTGCAGGTGCGCGCTGTCGCGCAGCAGCACCTCGGCCAGGTCGCAGGTGGCGGGCGAGGCATACACCGGCCCGCGCCAGCCGTGGCGCACCAGCACGGGCAGCCAGCCGCTGTGGTCCAGGTGCGCGTGGCTGAGCACGATGGCATCCAGGTCCAGCAGCGCCGGTGGCGGCGGTGCCCAGTTGCGCTCACGCAGCACCTTGTAGCCCTGGAACAGGCCGCAGTCCAGCAGCACGCGGCTGCCGCCGATCTGCACATGGTGGCGCGAGCCGGTGACGCAGTCGGCAGCGCCGAAGAACTGGAGTTGCATCGTGTTCAGTGGGTTGAAGCTGGCGTCAGAATGCACCGAACGCAGTGCACCACAGGGGTCCATCATGAACCGGTTCCAGCCATGACCGCCCACCGCATCGTCATCGTCGGTGGGGGTGCCGGTGGCCTGGAGCTGGCCACGCGCCTGGGCGACACGCTGGGCCGCCGCGGGTTGGCGCATGTCACGCTGATCGAGAAGGCACGCACCCATTTCTGGAAGCCGCACCTGCACGAGATTGCCGCCGGCAGCATGGACCTGCACGTGCATGCCACCGACTACCTGGCGCAGGCGCATTGGCACGGCTTCCGCTACCGCGTGGGCGAGATGGTGGGCCTGGACCGCGAACGGCGCGAGGTCCAGGTGGCCCCGGTGGTGGACGAAGACGGCCTCACCGTGGCCGAGGGTTACACCCGCGGTTACGACACGCTGGTGATGGCCGTGGGCAGCCAGACCAATGACTTCGGCACGCCGGGTGTGGCGGAACATGCCATCGCACTGGAGACGCCGGCCGAGGCCGAACGTTTCCACCGCCGGCTGGTCAACGCCTGCCTGCGTGCCCACATGCAGGACGGGCCGCTGGGCCCGCGCCAGTTGCAGGTGGCCATCATCGGCGCCGGGGCCACCGGCGTGGAACTGGCAGCGGAGCTTCACAAGTCCACGCGCACGCTGGTGTCCTACAACCTGGAGCGCATCGACGCGGAACGCGACATCCGCATCCACTTGATCGAAGCCGGCCCGCGCATCCTGCCGGCGCTGCCGGAGCGCATCGCAGGCGCGGCCACCGCGCTGCTGCGTGGCCTGGGCGTGCAGGTGCGCACCGGTGCGCGTGTGACGGCGGTCAACGCAGAAGGCGTGCAGCTGACCGATGGCACGCTGCTGCCGGCCGAGCTGGTGGTCTGGGCCGCGGGCGTGAAGGCGCCGGATTTCCTCAGTGGCCTGGCGGGGCTGGAGAGCAACCGCATCCACCAGCTGCTGGTGCGGCCCACGCTGCAGAGCACGCTGGACGACAACGTCTTTGCGATTGGCGACTGCGCCGCCGCGCCCTGGCTGGGCCACAGCGGGACGGTGCCGCCGCGGGCGCAGGCCGCGCACCAGCAGGCCAGCCATTTGGTGAAACAACTCCGGCGGCGCATCCAGGGCCAGCCGCTGCAGCCTTGGCGTTACCGCGACTTCGGCTCGCTGGTGTCGCTGGGCGAATACTCCACCGTGGGCAACCTGATGGGCGCGCTGGTGGGTGGCAACCTGTGGGTGGAGGGCCTGTTCGCGCGCACCATGTACTTGTCGCTCTACAAGATGCACCAGGTGGCGCTGCACGGCTGGTGGAAGACGGCGCTGGGATCGGCCTCGCGCTGGCTCACACGCAGCACGGAGCCGCGCGTGAAGCTGCATTGACCGAAGCATGTGTCGCTGCCGTCGGTCAGGGTTGCGCGAAAGCGAAGTCCACTTCGGGTAGCAGGCCGCTGACGATGCGTGCAATGCTCTTGCCCGAGCCGCAGGCGTGCGTCCAGCCGAGTGTGCCGTGCCCGGTGTTCAGGTACAGGTTGGGCAGCTTGCAGCGCCCGATGATGGGCACGTTGCTCGGCGTGGCCGGGCGCAGGCCGGTCCAGAACTGCGCTTGCGCCGCATCACCGGCACCGGGGAACAGCTGTTCGACGCGCTGCACGATGGCCTCGCAGCGCACGCGGTTCAGGTCGCGGTCGTAGCCGTTCAGCTCGGCCGTGCCGGCGATGCGCAAGCGGTCCCCAAGCCGGGAGAACACCAGCTTGTACTCGTCATCCGTCAGCGAGACCTGGTGCGCCATCGTGGCGTCCTTGACGGGCATCGTCACCGAGTAACCCTTGGCCGGGTAGATCGGCAGCGAGATGCCCAAGGGCTGTGCGTACAGCGGCGACAGGCTGCCCATCGCCAACACGTAGGCGTCGGCACGCAGGCGCTGGAAGCGGCCGTCGTGGTCGGTGGCCTCGATGTGGTCGATGCGGCCGCCAGCCTCGCGCAGCGCGGTCACGGTGTGGCTCATCAGGAACTGCACGCCGTCGGCCCGGCAATGCTGAACGAGTCCGCGCGCAAAGCTGTTGGCGTCGCCCGATTCGTCCTCGGCGGTGTAGGTGGCGCCGGCCAGCTGCGGGCGGATGTGGCGCAGCGCCGGCTCCAGCGCCACGGCTTCGTCGGCCGAGATCACGCGGCGGTCGCAGCCGAGTGCGCGCATCTGCGCGGCCGGGGCTTCGGCCGCGTCGAACTCCTTCTGGCTGGTGTAGAAGTGCAGGATGCCTTGTGTGCGCTGGTCGTAGGCGATGCCGATGTCGCGCCGCAGCTGCTGCAGCGTGTCGCGGCTGTAGGTGCCCAGGCGCACGATCTGGGCGATGTTGTGGCGCGTGCGGGCCGGCGTGCATTCACGCAGGAACTGCAGGCCCCAGAGCCATTGCCGCATGTCGGCACGGATGCGGAAGAGCAGCGGCGCGTCTTCCTGGCCCAGCCATTTCAGCACCTTCAGCGGTGCGCCCGGGTTGGCCCAGGGTTCGGCGTGGCTGACCGAGATCTGCCCGCCGTTGGCGAAGCTGGTTTCGGCGGCCGGCGCCGCCTGGCGGTCGACGACGGTGACGTCGTGGCCCTGCTGGCGCAGGAAGTAGGCCGAGGTGACGCCGAGCAGGCCGGCGCCGAG